>CAIYZC010000456.1 GCA_903930565.1 uncultured Pedosphaera sp. | reverse complement strand
TGTAGAACGATTCTTCTTGGATGACTTGCAGGCCGAGGGGGCGGAGCGACTCCGCGGGCAGATCGGCGGCGAGCAAGCCCTCCTTGTCCACCTCCTCTTTCACGCGGATGAAGGCGCGGCCGGCTTCCGTGCGCCGCAAGTTTTCGAGCACGCGGTCGAAATTCCATTTGGGCAGGGGTTTCAATTTGGGTGGATGAGTGCGGAAGCCGCAGTTGACAGCAGCCAGCCTTCTGTTTAAATTTCGGTGTGCGTTCTGAAGTCAAATTTGCCTCGGTGCTGGCGCTGGTCCTTTCTTTGGGCCTGCATTGGGGCGTGCTTCAGACCATTGCGTGGACGGGGATGATTGTGAAGTACTCCCACGCCACGTCCCTTGCGGAGGCTGTGAACCAGACCTTTGACGGACAGCATGCCTGTCAGCTCTGCAAAATTGTCAAGCAAGGGCGGGCGGGGGAAAAGCAGGACGGGCAAAAGCAGCAGGTAAAACCCGGTTCACAATTGGATGCGGGCATAATCTGGCAAGCCCCGGTTTTTGAATTCATCCAAACTGCCATTCGGATTCCTTCCCCGCACACTACCGCCGTCGGTCGGCTCGACGATCCACCCCTGCCGCCTCCCCGAGCGGCTTGATTCTTCTTTGAGTCTTTCATCCCGGTGAAAACCGGGATGGCAAACTCACCCTCCTGATTCGCGGCCGGACATCGTCCGTGGCCGCCCCGTTTCCCAGTCTCATCCGCGTGCTGAACACCCGGGTGCCTGGGGCTCAATTCCAATGAAAACCAAAGCTTTTACCTTGATCGAGTTGCTGGTCGTGCTGGCCATTATCGCCCTGCTGGCCGCGCTGTTACTGCCCGCATTGGCCGGCGCCAAAGCACGGGCGAAGTCAACGCAATGCCTGAACAACCTCAAAACCATCGGACTGGCCACTTGGATGTACAGTAACGACAATGACGACCGGATGCCGGGTTCGTCCCACATGGGCGGCAATGCCTCCTGGGTGGGGTCGCTGCTGCCCTTGATCGGCTACCAATACAGCGCCACGAGTCTCGGGGCGGCCACAAATGTTTACATTTGCCCGGTGGAAAAATCGACACTGGCGAAAATTTACAGCTACGCCGCCAATGATTTTCTGTTGAATTATCCGACGCCACCCGGCAACCCGACTCCGATTGCCCGCCGCACGCAGATACCGGGCCCTTCCGACACGGTCTGGATGACAGAGTCCGCGGAATCCATCGCCAATGAAGATCATTTTCACTTTGCAGGGAGGGTGGAGGATGGCGACGGCTATACCCCGGATTTATTCCGCAGCCAGGTCATCGTGCAACGGCATTTGGGCGGCGCCAACTACCTGTTTGTGGATGGGCATGTCCAATTAATCACCTGGGACCAAGTTCAGCCAAAGCTCATGGCGACAGGTTCGCGCTTCGTCAACCGCACCGGAAATCCCTGATCGCATCGCAAATTATGAAACCAACCTCCCTCTTTCGTCTAGGAATTCTCGGCCTGCTGATGCTGGGCGGCGTCATCCCGCCGGCGAGCGCCCAGCACGGCCACATCTACGCCGGCGCACTCAGCGCTGACCCGGGGCAGCCGCTCTGGTTCGAGAACGGCTCCGTGTGGGACACCAACTCTTGGGGCGGTTACCAACAATCGCCCGCCTGCATCTACCTGACCGCGAACCTGCCCGACACCTACCCCGGGCAATACCAGAGCGCCATCACTTTCGCCGCCGAGCCCGCCACGATTTTCAACGGCGGGCCCAGCCCCTATGCGGCGGCCCCGGGAACCTACGTGCAGTTGCGGTTTGTTTCTTTGCAAGGGCCGGCGGGCGGCGCTTTGACCATCTGGGATGAGGTTGACGACCCGGCGCATCCCTCCGTGCTGCTCAGCGTTCCCGTTGGGGCCACCAATGGCAGCCAGATGTACAATTTGAGCGAAGGCGATCCGCTGGATCCCACCGCCGATCCCTATGGCCACATTCATGGCCGACGGTGGACATTGAATCAGCCGGGACTTTACATCGTGGGGCTGCAACTCGTGGACACCTCCAGCAATGGCCCCGATGGGGGCCCCCTCCAAAGCCCTTCCGCGGTCACCTATTTTTACCTTCAGGCCGGGCTTTTTATTAGCGACTTCTCCCGCACGAACAACACGACCCTGGCGCGGTTCGGCCTTCCGGGGCTCACCAATTATGTCTATGAGGCCAGTCCGACGGTCAACGGGACCAACTGGGTGCCCATCGCCAACATCGTGGGCACCACCCATAGCGAGTTGCGATGGTTGGTGGATACCAATGCCAGCGCGCCCAGTCGTTTCTATCGGCTGCGGGTGGCGACCAATTGAGTTCGCACCAACGGCGGCGACCACGTCGAACGATTTGACTATTCCCGATACCGAGGATAGGTCGAAGCAAACCAAAACAAGCAAAACCAATCAATAAATAATAACATGAAAATGCAAATCCTTAATTCCACGATGACCGCCGGCGGCCTCCGCCATTTTGCGCGCGGCGTGGTTTTGGCCGCGGCTTGGTGCGTGGCAACCCAGGTCGCCCAAGCGCATATCGGATACGGGGGGCGTGATTTTGGCTCCTATTCCGGATTGGTCGTCGGCTCCCTGACAATCACCAATCAGACCGTGACCGGCAATTATGGCTGGGCCGATGCGGCGGATGGTGTTCTCGGCGACAGCCACCGGGGGCGCGCCTTCCGGTTTCATCTGGATCGTGCCGCCCTGGTGAGTCTCACCGTCACCGCCAATCCCAACGCCACCACCAATTCGCTCGGCGGGTTTTTCCCCGCCTACTCCATTTACTCGGGCGTGGCGGCGATTGCTCCATTTCCCGCCACCCAGACCGCGCTCCCCTCCAGCGCCGATCACGATTTCAGCGACGCCTCGGTGGCGTGGCGCACCTGGTGGGTCCAGCAGAATCTTAATCCGGCAGCCACTGATCCCAGCCCCACCGATGGCAGTTGGAATGCTTTGGGGGATTGGAAAATCGGCGGCGACGGCGACCTGCCGGGAGATTTCAGCCAATTGAGCACTTTCATTTACCGGGGTTCCGCGGCCGATACCAACCGGGCGGGCACCGTGACCGGCAGTTTTGAACTAGCGGCGGGGGATTACACCATCTTCATTGGGGGGAATGACATCGCCAACAAAACCTCCAATACCGCGCTTTCGCCCTACGGCATTTCCGCGACGCTGGCCGTGACGCCCAATCCCGTACCGACCATTGCGCCGAAGGTGTTCGTGGCCGCACCGGCCGGCACGGCCACGAATTGGGTGCTGGAATCCGCCGCCGCACTTAATGGCGCCATCTGGACCGCGGTTACCAATCCGCCGGTGGTGGTGGACGGTCGGACGGGCGTCCTACTGGATCCCTTCACCCAGCAATTCTTCCGGCTGCGTTTCCTGCCGTAAACCGGACCTGCACAAATCAGTTCGCATTATCAATGACGTGCCCTGCGCCGCCGGGAACCGACGGTAGACGTCGCGACTGGCGGCGCAGGGCCTTTGGCCAACGAATTAGCATGGCAGCACCCGGCCGCAAGCGTTTCCTGCATCCACATTGCACCATGAATTTTCCACTCCCAATTCGGAATTGGTTTGTCCTGCCCAGTCTCCTGATGTTGCCGGCCGCGGTGTTTCCTGGCAGAGCGGATACCCACATTTACGCCGGCGCCGTGGGAACGAACCAGGGTGACGCGCTTTTTTTCAGCAACGGTGTGCTTTTTGACGCCGCGCACACCAATTACGCGATGCCCCAGGTTCTCCGAACGAATGGATTGAATGCGGGCTATTACCGCGGCGATGCGCTTACTTTTGCGGCGCTTTCCGGTACTCCTGCCAATGGCGGCGATACTGCCGGCCACGCCGCGCTGGGCGCCCGCCTGGCCATCCAAACGGTGAGTGTTACCGGCCCGCAGGGCGGGAGTTTTGCATTCTGGGAGGGCGATGGGGAAAGCGACCTTGGAGCCATCACCTTCAGCGTGCCAGTGGGGGAGACCAGAGGGACGAATTTATTCATTATCAGCGAAAACAACGGCGAGCCGGGAGCCGATCCTTACGGTCACATCCACGGGCGGGAGTTTACCGCGAGCGCCCCGGGAACCTATCTCGTCGGATTCCGGGTAGTTGACCTCTCCACGAATGGTTCCGGGGGTGGTCCATTGCAAGCGCCATCCGACGTGTTGCTGGTCCGATTCCAAGCTGGTTTGCGGATTGAAGCGGTTCAGACATTCACCAACCGGGTCACGTTCTCTTTTCGCAGTCCGCCCGCCATCAGCAACTTGTTGGAAGCCACCGGCAACCTGGCGCTCGGGCCCTGGCAACCCGCGGCGGGACCGTTGCGGGGAAACAATAACCTCCAATTTCTCACGGAAACGAATGCCCCGGGAGGGCGGCGTTTTTATCGGCTGAGAATGCTTAACAATTTGCCGTGAGGTGCTACGGTGCTACAAACCATTTACAAGTATTTCTTGTCGATCGATTCGTAACCGTTCATTGTGCGTTACCCACCTGTGACCGCAATGGCGGGGGATGAATCACGTAGCTGTCGCACCCCGGAGCCAATCGCCCAAGTCAAACTCCAGGAAGGCCGTCCCCCGTAAGAGGTGGCGCCACCCCGCGGGTGGTCGCGGAACTCACGGCCGTCACTCCAGTGATCCCGGCAAAGCCTCCGACCGCGGGGTCTGGAGGACCTTTGCCAAAGGGCGAGGGA
>CAIYZC010000455.1 GCA_903930565.1 uncultured Pedosphaera sp. | reverse complement strand
GTCGGACCGGGTGGCGCCCAGCTTGGGGGCGGCGGCGAGGAGATCGGCGGCGAGGGCGGGGTACCAGGGATCGCGGTCGGCTTCCGTGAGGCCGGCGACATCGTAGGGGGCGATGGCGGCGCGGACACGGCGGCTCAATTCCGCGGGGGGCACGGTGGCGGCGGGATCGGTGACGGCGGCGCAAATTTCCGCCAAGGCGGCGCGGAAATCGGGTTGGGCGCCCAGGAGGAAACCGCCCGCCAGCTGCGGACGCCCCAGCCGGCGGGCGGTTTCAGAAAACGCGGCGGCGGCGAAATAGAGGCGGGTGAGGTCCTTGAACACGGGGAACCGGTCCATGGCGGCGTAAAGGGCGCCCACCAAGCGGGCGGTGCTTTGGAGTTCGGACTGCGTTAGACGAGCGTAGCCGGCCAAGGCGGCGTCCCGCTGCGGCCCAACCCCGAACTCGCGCAGCAAGCGGCCGAGGCGGCTGATGCCCAGCAGGGTGAGGGGGAAGCCGGTGGAGAGGAGCGGGTCCACCACGCCGGCGGCGGAGGGGAGCAAGGCCCAGCCGGGACCGGCCCCGGTGGTGCATTGGTAGGCAAGCCGGGGTTGGTGAACGAAGGGCGTGACGGCCCGGGCGCCGGCGAACATTTCCGCGACGGTGGGCAGGCGGTCGAGCAGCCGCGCCCAACCGGCCGCCCCTTCCCGCAGGCCCAAGGATTCGGCCACGGAATCGGTGGCGGCGACACCGGCGCTCGTGATGCCATTGTTGAACGTGAGCTGCCAAATCCAGCCACCGGGGAACACGTGATGCACCGCGGCCTCGAGGGGCGGGTAGGGCAGGCCGGGGCGGTCAGGACCGAAGGCGGCGGACAGCGGGCCGACGCCGGTGAAATGGGCGAACAAGGCCTGGGTGGGGGGCAGACCGGGCAAAGGCGCCGCGGGCAATTGCCAGGCGCGGGCGAGGAAGCCGCGGGGGCCGGTGGCGTCGATGACCAAGTCCGCGTGGAGCGCGAGGGGGCCGTCCGCCCGCCGGCCGTGGAAATCCCAGCCGCGACCACCGTCGGCGGCGCCGGTGATTTGCAGATCCGCCACTTCATCCCAGTATTCCACGCCCAGCGCCCGCGCCTGTTGGACGAGGTACTGGTCGAACTCGGGGCGGTACCAATGGGTGTCGGCGAGTTCGTAATTGGGGCTGGCGCCGACGAGGAGTTGGCGTTCGCGCCCGGGGTCGGGGGCGAAGGGTTGATCGAGGTGGTGCTGGTAAAAGGTGAAGCCGCGCTTGCGGCCGCAGGCCAGGTGCGGGACGGCGCGCTGCCAGGCGCCCCATTTGCACAAGGGGCGCAGGGCGGGCAGATCGTAGTCGGCGGCGAGTTCCTCGAGCAGGAGATTGGTGAGGGGCGTGGTGGATTCGCCGATGGCGAAGCGGGGATGGCGGCCGCGCTCCACCAAAGCGCAGGAGAGGCCCAGCCGCCGGACGACCATGGCCGTAAGGGCGCCGCCGAAGCCGGCGCCGACGATCACGACGGAAAAAGCGCGCGGGGGATTCATGGTTCCCCGCAGACGGGGCAGGCGACGGGGGGCGGGATGGTTTGGGTGGCGTTCATGGCGGCCAGGCGGGCCTGGCGCGCGGGCAGGCACGCGGCGCAGTGGGCAAAGCCGCCCAAATCCCAGGTGTCGGCAAACACGCGCCGGCCGGGGGCGGCGAGGCGGGCGGGGAGCGCGAGGGCGGCTTCGAGGGCGCGCTCCAAAGTGGCGAGGCGGGGCGGGGCGAATTCGCCGGCGGCCTGGAGGCGGTCCAAGGCGCCATTGCCCGGGCGGGTGGGGATGAGCGAGACGACGGTGGCGCCGCGGGTGAAGGCGTACTCCGCGGAGCGGACCGCCCATTCGAGGCCCTCGGATTCGGATTGGAACGGGGGGCGCAGCAACACAAAAACGCGCAAACCAAGCCCGCGGGCGGCCAGGTATTCGGCGGCGCGATCGAAATCACGAAGGGTGAACTGTTTGTTGAGCCGGGGCAGGACGGCGGGGTGGATGGTCTCCAAGCCGAGGGCCACTTCAAGCGCGCCGCCGGCGAGGCGGTCGCGGAAGGCGGGGACCACCGGGCCGACGAGGCGGGGGTGGCATTCGACCACCACGCGCGGGATGCCGCGGATGGCGGCGGCGAGGGCGGCGTGGTCGGCGGGGGGCACGGCGGCGGGATCGAAGAAGCTGCCGCTGTTGTAGAGTTTGATTTGGTCGGGGGCGAAGGCGAGGTCGGCCAGGGCGGCGCGGAGCTGGCCGGGGAGGGCGCCGGGCGGCACGGTGTCCGGGAGGGTGTGGCGCCAGAGGTCGCACATGAGGCAGCGCCAGGGGCATTCGCGGTTGGTCAGGAGGACGACGGCCGTGGCGGCGGGCGCGCCGGCGGCGTCCCGCTCGGTCTCGCGGAACCAGGCGTGGGCGGTGTCGGCCCGGACGGGCGCGCGCGGGGGACGGAGCGCGGTGATCCACGCAGCGCGCCCGGACTCTGGATAGACGGAGACCAAGGGCGGGGATCAGGTGTAGGCGTTGAGAAAGAGCCGGCGGTAATCGGCCTCGCGCGCGGGCAGGCGGCGGCGCAGCTCGTCGAGGGGCACGGCGCCGTGTTGGAACCGGCGTTTCGGGAACACGGGCAGGTCGAGGCCGGTCACGGCTTTGACGCCGGCGGCGACAATTTCACCCTTCAACTGATAAAGACGTTCCACATCGTAATTGGTGAGGGCGATGAAGGGGATGCCCTCGGCCTGCTCGATGACATTGGGCCGGGTGAAGGGGCTGAAGCCCTCGAACCCGAAGTGGTGCGCGGGGGCGTACGTGCGGGTGTAAGAGCGGCTCAGGCCGCCGGAATAGGTGAGGGAATGCTTGATGGTGCCCAGCCCCCAGCCCTCCTGGTAGAGCATCCGATTGTGAACCACACTGCGGATGGTCAGCTCGGGATTCTCCTCGATGGGATAATCCTTGAGGTTTTCGTCCCCGCCATCGCCATCCAGGAGCCAGCGCCAGTCGGGATAGCGGGCGCGGATGCCGCGGCAGAGGGCGAGGGCCATGGTGGCGGATTCGACATCGAGGATTTTGTAGTCCTCGACGACGCGGATGGTTTCGGCGGGGTTGAGGGTGGCGGGATCGACTTCGATGGGTTCGAGGAACAGGCCGAGGCCGAGTTGGTCCAGGAAGGCGCGCGCCTGGGCGAGGTCGGCTCCGCCCGCGGCAGAGAGGGTGAAGGCCTTGAGGCGGGCGGGATCGAGGCCCGCGCGGAGCAAGCAATGGTAGGCGACCAGGAAGACGGCCCCGCTGTCGATGCCGCCGGAGAAGCACACGCCGACCGGG
>CAIYZC010000454.1 GCA_903930565.1 uncultured Pedosphaera sp. | reverse complement strand
CTTCACCGTGCTCACCCCCCGCCAAGCCTGCACCCCCACCCCGGGCGCCTTGTTCGCGGAATTGGCCGGTTCCGTCTCCGCCGCGAATATTCAGGGCGCCTTGGCGCCGGCACAATTGCCCGGCAACTTGGTCACCAATGGGCCCGGCGGCGTGAATTTGTTCGGTGCCTTCAGCGGCAATGGGGCCGGCTTGACCAATTTGAGCGGCGGCGCCGCCGGGATCGCTTTTTCCGCGAACGCGGCGGACACAAACCTCGCCAATGCCGGTTACGTCAAAATCTACGGCTCCTTCACCACCCCGGACACCTGGCAGGCCTACACCAACCCGCCGACGCTGAACGCACCCCCGGCCCGGAGTTCCCACACCGCGGTCTGGACCGGGGCGGAAATGATTATTTGGGGCGGCTACGGCGGCACCTATCTCAATGATGGTGGCCGCTACAATCCCGCGGTCAATAATTGGGCTCCGCTGCCCATCACCATCAAAACCCCCTCCGGCCGGCTGAAGCACGCGGCGGTGTGGACCGGGGCGCAAATGGTGGTTTGGGGCGGGGTCGGCCCGGCGGGCTTGTTTGCGGATGGCGGGACCTACGACCCCGCCCTGAATGCTTGGAATTATTTGGCGGCCAACCTGCCGGGTACGCCGGCCGCCCGTCAGCGGCACACGGCCGTGTGGACCGGGAACGCGGTCCTCGTTTGGGGTGGCGCCGGGGCCGCCGGTCCGCTCAGTGATGGCGGCAGCTACAACCCGGGCTTGAACACCTGGACCAATCTCCCCGCCACCCTCCCCAATACCCCGCCCGCTCGCACCGCGCACTCGGCCGTGTGGACCGGCTCGGAAATGATCGTTTGGGGCGGCGACGCCACCGGCGGTGGCGCTTCGCTCGGTGACGGCGGGCGCTATAATCCCGTGCAGAACGCTTGGCACTACCTTTTGCCCACGGCCACTGGGGCTCCGGCGCCCCGGGCCAATCACACCGCCGTCTGGACCGGGTCCCAAATGATCGTCTGGGGTGGCGCCGCGGCCGCGGGCGATTTGGCGGATGGCGGCGCCTACGACCCCGTGGCCGATGTGTGGAGCCCGATCTCCGCTGGTTTGGCGAATACTCCCCCCGCCCGGGATTCCCACTTGGCGGTGTGGACCGGCACCCAAATGATCATCTGGGCCGGTTTGAATTCCACTCTTGGCACCTTGTTGAGCGATGGCGGGGTTTACACTCCCGCGGCGAACACTTGGTCGTATTTGACCGCCGGCGCGCCCGGTGAGCCCGCCGCGCGTTATCAGAGCACCGCCATCTGGACCGGCGCGGAGATGATCGTCTGGGGTGGCACCGGCGCGACCGGCCCGTTCAACGATGGCGGTCGCTACAATCCTTTGGCGAACACTTGGGTCTACGTCTCCAGCACGCCCCTGAACACCCCGCCACCCCCCCGCTCCGCGCACACCGCGGTTTGGACCGGGAGCGAAATGATCGTTTGGGGTGGGGCCGATCTCAACGGGGGCGCGCTCAGCGACGGGGGCCGCTTCAACCCCGCGCTAAACAGTTGGGTTTACCTTTCCGGAGTTTTGCCCAACACCCCGCCCGGGCGCACGAGCCACACGGCGGTGTGGACCGGATCGCAAATGATCGTTTGGGGAGGCGTGAATGCCGGTGGATTCCTGGGGGACGGGGGAAGGTTCGACCCGGTGGCGGGAGCTTGGAACTATCTTTCCCCGGCGCTGTCCAATTCCCCCTCGGCGCGTGGCAATCACACCGCGGTGTGGACGGGCACGGAAATGATCGTTTGGGGCGGGGCGGGAGCCACCGGACCCCGCAAAGACGGCGGCCGCTTTGCGCCGGCCGCTAATACTTGGACGGTGCTGCCGGACTTTCTTTTTGGCACGCCGCCGGCCCGGCAGCAGCACACGGCGGTGTGGACGGGCACGGAGATGATTGTCTGGGGCGGCCAGGGGGCCACGGCCTATTTGGACGACGGCGCGCGTTTGAACCCGGCCGCGGGTCGTTGGAACTATCTCCCGGACACGTTGGCCAACTCGCCCGGCGCCCGCGCGCAACACACCGCCGTCTGGACCGGTTCGCAAATGATTGTTTGGGGCGGGGTTTCGGCGGGCACCGCCGGCGCTTGGAACGATGGTGCCATCTACACTCCGGTCGCCAATGCTTGGGGTTATTTACCCGGCAGCCTCATCAACGCCCCGTCCGCCCGTTACCAGCACACGGCGGTTTGGGACGGCACGGAGATGGTGGTCTGGGGCGGGATCAACGGGACCACGCCTTTTGGCGATGGCGGCCGTTATTTACCCTCGGGCAACACTTGGACGCCCCTGGCCGGGACCCTCAGCCCCGCCCCGGCCGCCCGCACCCAACATACCGCCATCTGGACCGGCACGCAGATGTTGGTCTGGGGTGGCCGGGCCAATGAGGGCAGTTTCAACGATAATTTCGGCCTGAACCCCGGCCGCAGTCTCTTCTTGTACCAGCGCCCCTAGCCTTTTTACCCCGCGAACTTTCGAACCCCTATGCGCCACCCATTCCTCCGCTCCCGGCTGCCGCTGGCAGCCTTGCTAACCCTGGCCGCCGGCCCGGCCGCCCACGCCCAAGGCACCGGCTTCACGTACAATGGCGGGCTGATCTTCAGCAACGCGCCGGTGAACGGTGCGTACGATCTCCGCTTCACGCTGTACAATGCGGCGACGAATGGCGTCGCCTTGGGGGCGGTCACCAATGGAGCCACGCCGATCACCAACGGCCTGTATACCGTGAACTTGGATTTTGGTCCGGTCTTCACCGGCGCCAATCTTTGGATCGAACTGGCCGCCCGCACCAACAACGGGGGCGCCTTTGCCACCCTGAGCCCCCGCCAAGCCATCCTGGCGGCGCCGTACGCGATGTACGCCACCTTGGCGAACGGCTTCGCCGGCACCCTCGCCGGGGATGTCACCGGTCCGCAGGGCGCCACCGTGGCGGCACGCGTGGGCGGCCAACCGGCCGCCCAGGTGGCGGCCGCCACGGCCGGCTTCCTGGCGGCTACCGCCACCCCCGCCCCGTCCACTTTGGTCAAACGGGATGCCGCTGGCGGCTTGGCGGCGGGCCTCGTAACCGCCACCGGCTTGGGGATCGGCACGAGTGCCGGCCCCAATTCCCTCACGGTCGCTGGAGGTGGGTCTTTCGGCCAGTCGGTAGGCATCGGCACCACGAGCCCAACCTCGGCCTTGCAAGTCAATGGCACCGCCACCGCCACGGCCTTCAGCGGCGGCGGCGCCGGTTTGACCGGCCTGAATGCTTCCCAGGTGACCAGCGGCACGTTGCCGCCCGCCCAATTGCCCCCGAACGTGATCACCACCGGGGCGAGCGGCGCGAGCTTGACGGGGGTGGCCTTGCTCAACGGCGGGAACAGCCTTACGGGCACGCAAGTCATCACCAGCGGCAACGTCGGCATCGGCACGTCCACCCCGCAACACACCCTCGAGGTCAGCGGCAACATTTGGTTGGGAACGGGGCAGGAAGGAGTTTCCTTTGCCGAAATCGGCGACAGCCTCTATCTCGGCTCGCCCCGTAAGTACATTTCCAACACCTTGGGCCAGAATTTCAACGGCACCACGGATTGGTTGAACCTGATGTTTCACCCGGGTTCCTCCGGCCTGATGTTCGGCACGTCCGGCCCCAGCGACGCCGACCCACACTCGGCGCCCAATCCGTTGATGGTGATCACTCCCGGCGGCAATGTCGGTATTGGCACCACCAGCCCGTCCACGCCCCTGCAAGTCAACGGCACGGTCACGGCCATGGCCTTCAGCGGCAATGGCTCGGCTTTGACCGGGCTGAACGCTTCCCAATTGGCCAGCGGCACCGTGCCTTCGGCGCAACTGCCCTCCAATGTGCTCAGGACCGGATCCAGCGGCACCAGTTTGACCGGGGTCGCCTTGCTCAGTGGGGGGAACAATTTGAGCGGCCAGCAAATTATCACCGGCAACGTGGGCATTGGAACTGCCGCCCCCGCTACCGCGCTGCAGGTCAACGGCACGGTCACCGCGACGGCTTTCAGCGGCAATGGCGCCGGGTTGACGGGGCTGAATGCCTCCCAGGTAACCAGTGGCACCCTGCCGCCGGCGCAACTTCCGGCGAATGTGATCACCACGGGATCCAGCGGCACGAGTTTGTCGGGGGTGGCGTTGCTCAACAGCATCAACACGTTTAACGCCAACCAGATTCTGAACGGCAGCCTGGGCATCGGCGCGACTCCGGGCGCGCTTTTGACCTTGGCGAACAATAGCAATCCTTCCCTCCAATTACTTCTACCCAGTTCCGGTTCCGAATTGGACTTGGGGATGGCCTCGGCGAGTGGCGCTTGGAGTACTTTCGCGAGCGCCGGGGACACGGTTCTGCGCAGCACGAAAAACAATCTCATCCTGCAATCCGGCAGTGGTGCGGGGGCCCTCACCATCACCACGGCCAATAACGTCGGCGTTGGAACCCCTGTCCCGGGAGCCACTTTGGATGTGGCCGGATCTTTTCGCGCCCAGGCTGCGGTCACGCTCAATTCCACCTTACAGGTGACTGGAACCGCCACGCTCAATGGCCCCGAGGTCCTCAACAACACCCTCCAAGTGGCCGGCTTAAGCACACTCAACGGTGCCTTGCTGGTGCAAAATCCCACGCTTTATGCCAACAGTGGGCGGGTTGGCATCAACACGACTTCACCGGATTCCACCCTGAGCGTGAACGGCACGGCGGACAAACCCGGTGGCGGATCTTGGACCACCTTTTCCGACGCCCG
>CAIYZC010000453.1 GCA_903930565.1 uncultured Pedosphaera sp. | reverse complement strand
TCACACCGTTTCCCGCAATTGGAGCCAATTGGCGGACATTCGCGTGGAAGGCATTTACACCGGCTTTTTCAAGGATCTCTCCGCGGGCCTGACCTTGGGCGTGAAGCTGCCCACGGGCAGCCACGGCTACGATGCCGCCGGCGTGGTGGACCGGGATTCCGAATTGGGCACCGGCAGCCTGGATGTCCTCTTCGGCGGGTTTTATCGCGGGCATTTGGATGCGGAAAAGAACCTCGGCTGGTTCGCCCAGTTCAAACTCGACGCCCCCACGTTGATTCAGGACCATTACCGTCCCGGCATTGAAGCCAATACCGCCGCCGGCTTGGATTTCGAAGGCTTGAGCCTTGGCTCCGTTCACTTCACCCCGGTGGCCCAAGTGATCTTCTCCGAGCGCACGAGCGACAGCGGCTCAAATTCCACCACCGATTCCCTTACCGGCGGCCCTTCCTCCGGCTACCAACGCCTGTTGCTCTCCCCTGGCGTGGAAGTTCACCTCCATCCGGTGCGGTTCTATGCGGACCTCGAAGTCCCGGTCTACCAACACTTCGTCGGCAACCAACTCGCCGCCTCCTGGATGGTGAAATGCACCTTCAGCATCATGTTCTGAGCCCGCGCCCATGGGGAGGTTCCCCGGCTTTCCCAAGGGGCGTCACGGGCCCAAATTGATCCGCCTATGATGACACGACGCAAAGCACTTAAGACCACCGGTTTGGCCCTGGCCGCGAGCGGAATGGTTGCCACGGAATTAAAAGTCCGCGGACAATCGGCGCCGGCCCCGGCGCCCGCAACGGGTCCCTACCAACTCCCTGCCCTGCCCTACGCCATGGACGCCTTGGAACCGCATCTTGATGCGCGCACCATGGAAATCCACCACGACAAACACCACGCCGCTTACGTGGCGAACCTGAACAAAGCCATCGCGGAATTCCCCGAACTCGGCAAGCATCCGGTCGGGCATTTGCTGGCGGATTTGAACGCGGTGCCCGAGAAAATTCGGACAGCCGTCCGCAATCAAGGCGGCGGCCACTACAACCACACGCTCTTCTGGCAAATGCTGTCCCCCAAGGGCGGCGGTGAACCCAAGGGCGGATTGGCCAAAGCCATCACCCAAAGCTTCGGCAACTTCGCCGACTTCCAGACCAAGTTCAACGAAGCCGCGACCAAAGTTTTCGGCAGCGGCTGGGCCTGGTTGGTTCTGGATCAAGGCGCGCTGAAGATCGAAGCCACCGCCAACCAGGATTCCCCCCTGAGCAAAGGTAAAACCGTCCTGCTGGGTTTGGATGTCTGGGAGCACGCGTATTATCTGAAGTATCAAAACCGCCGCCCCGATTATATCGCTGCTTTTTGGCACGTGGTGAATTGGGACTTTGTGGCCGAACTTCACGAAAAGCCCCGCGCCGGCCGCTGACGCGGCCCGGCGGGTGAGTTGGCGCGCAGTCATCGCCGGGGCCCGCGAAGCCCCGGCATTCTCGCGTCCAGGCCCTTGCTTGCCCCCCCCCGGGCAACCTACCCGCGCCTGCCTCGCCGCCTTTGCGTGGCTCCGGCCCGGCTCGTGCTCATGCTCGCGATCCCCCACCACGCGGAAACTTACCACTTGCCTCGTCCCTCCGGCGTGCCAGCATGAACCAAGCGAATGCCAACCTAAACGGATCAGCGCCATGCCCCAACTCATTGTGCGACAAAGCGAGGAAGCCTTGCGGTGGGCCCGTCCAACGGCCGGGGCGCGGGCCAAGCAATCCTGGTCCATCGCGTTCATGAAATCCATCGAGTCCAGTCAGCTCTTGAATTCCGCCCGTGGTTGCGGACTCCGCCGGATCCAAATCGGTTAGGCCTCCCGAGCCCTTGCAGCCCTCCCAGTTGATGCGGAATCCATTACCAGATTCAAGTTGCCCCGGCCTCGGCCGCTTGGCGGCCGTCGGGCTGGCCGTTTTGACGGTCGGCGGCACCGCCCTGGCGCAGAACACCACGAACGCCCCAGCTACCGCTGTCGCGGACGGCACCAATCAAACGG
This sequence comes from uncultured Pedosphaera sp., assembly GCA_903930565.1. Taxonomy (GTDB): domain Bacteria; phylum Verrucomicrobiota; class Verrucomicrobiia; order Limisphaerales; family Pedosphaeraceae; genus CAIXFN01. The sequence goes on along the minus strand of CAIYZC010000453.1, from coordinate 2,668 downwards.
CCGTCACCCGCCTGCCCGAGGTCAGCGTCCAAGGACGGGTGGACAGCCTTTTGGGAGTGGCCACTTCCGCCTCCCAGGGCACGGTGGGGGCGGAGGAACTGGCCGACCGTCCCCGGCTCCGCGCCGGCGAAATCCTGGAGGCGGTGCCGGGGGTCATCATCACGCAGCACGCCGGCGGCGGCAAAGCCAACCAATACTTTTTGCGCGGCTTTAATCTCGACCACGGCACCGATTTCGCGGTGTTCCTCGACGGCATGCCGTTGAACCTGCCCTCCCACGCCCATGGCGAAGGTTACTCGGACCTGAACACCGTCATCCCCGAGTTGGTGGAGCGATTAGATTACGAAAAAGGGCCGTACTACGCGGACGTCGGCAACTTTGGTTCCGTCGGCGCCGCGCATCTGGCCTTCGCCCAAACTCTGCCGCAAAACTTCGTCAGCTTGGAAGCCGGCGCCTACGGCTTTGAACGCGGCGTTTTCGGCCTGTCGGACACCTTCGGTCCCGGCCGGCTGCTGGTCGGGGGTGAAGCCGCGCACGACGACGGCCCGTGGACGCATCCCGACGACTACGCCAAACTCAACGGGCTGCTCACCTACAGCCAGGGCGACGCCGCCCATGGCGGCAGCGTCACCGCGCGCGCCTACCACGGGGATTGGAATTCCACCGACCAAATCCCCGAAAGCGCGATTCCGCAGGCGGGCTTTTTCGGGGGGCTAAACCCGACGGATGGCGGCACCTCGGGGCGCTACAGCCTCCAAGGTGAGTGGCATGCGGACGGGGACAATGCACGGACCCGAGTGATGGCCTACGGCTTTTACTACGACCTGGATTTATTCTCGGACTTCACCTACTTCCTCACCGACACCAACCGGGGCGATCAATTCGAGCAATTGGACCGCCGCTGGGTCGCCGGGCTGGACGCCAGCCACGCCCGCACCTCCACCGCCTTCGGCCACGAAATGGTCAACACCTTCGGACTCCAAGTGCGCAACGACTGGATCAACAACGGACTTTTTCAAACCCAGGACCGCGTTCGGGTCATCAAATTCGATTCGGCCACTGGCACCTACCTCCCCGCCACCACGGCGCAGGACCGCTTCACCGACACCCAAGTGGGCTTGTATGCCGAAAACAAAATCCAATGGTCCGACCGCTTCCGTTCGGTCGCGACGATCCGCGGCGATCTGGACTATTTCGATGTTACCAGCCTCACCACCCCGGCGAACTCCGGCGCCTCCTCGTCCGGGCTGCCCAGCCCGAAACTCAGCCTGGTCTATGGTCCGGTGGAAAAAAATGAATTCTACCTCCAGGGCGGCTACAGTTTTCACAGCAACGACGGCCGCGGCGCCACCCAAACGGTGGAGCCCGTCTCCGCGGACAACCCCTCTCCCAACACCCCGGCCTCGCGCATCCCCGGTCTGATCCAAACTCGTGGTGCCGAAGTCGGTTGGCGCACGGAAATGGTGCCTGGCCTGCGCAGCGGGGTGTCGCTCTGGTATCTCCACAGCGACTCGGAATTGCAGCTGGATGGGGACACCGGCGGCACCGTGGCCTCCGCCCAACCCAGCGATCGTTTCGGGGTGGAATGGGCCAACTACTATACGCCGATCCCGCATTTGGTGTTCGACTTGGACGTCGCCCAGTCGCGCGCCCGGTTCTCCTCCGTGGATGCGGGCGATGCGGCCCCGAACAGCCCCGGCGGCACCCGCGTGCCCGAAGCCGTCGGTCTCGTCCTGGCCGGCGGCGTCACCCTGCAAAACCTCAACGGCTTCTCGGCCGGCCTCCGTCTGCGCTACTTCGGCCCGCGCGACCTCACTTCGGACGGCGAATACCGTTCCGCGGCCACCCTTTTGCTCAACGCTCAGGCGGGCTACCAAATCAACCGGCGCTGGCGCGTTTCCGCCGAACTGCTGAACCTCCTCAACCGCCACGACCACGATATCGACTACGCCTACACCGCCCGCACCACCCCCGGGGGCGCCCCGGCGTTTCAGGATGTGTTCCACCCCGTGGAGCCGTTTCAAGTGCGGTTCGCCGTGACCGCGCATTTCTAGTCCCGAACGCCCGCCCTTCCGTCCGTGGCGCGGTCACTGCGCCGGGGCCAACTTGTCCAACAGGGTGCGGAACACCGGCACCAATCCCCGCCGCTCCTCATTATTTAGGTCCGCCCAGGCATGCGTTCCGCTCGCCGTAGAGGGGACATCCGTCTTGAATTGAAAAAACGGGGCCAGGTCGAAATCCACATGCGCGCTCTCCAACTTGGTCTTGGCAAACTGGACGGGGAACACCAACGCCCGGTCGGCCTCCAACTGCACCAGCAGGGAATGCAACACCGGCCGGTCAAAATCCGCGACCGGCCAAAACACCGGTTGCAGGCACCCCGGAATTCCCCGCCAATCCAGACTCTCACCCGCATAGTCATAGTTGGATGACAATGGCAAAGGGACCAACGCGCAGCCGGGATTCAACAAGCCCACCGGATACACCTGCGGCTTCCGCTCCATGGCCGCCAGCCAATCCGCCGGGCTCTTGGTGACCAGCGGCAAATGCCAGTCGGGGGTGGACACATTCAAGCAACCCAACAACAACAGGGTGAGCTCGCCGTTCTTCGGCGGATTCCAAGCGTGCAGGACCCGCCAATTCGCCCCGCCCAAGGGCTTGCCCCCGG
>CAIYZC010000452.1 GCA_903930565.1 uncultured Pedosphaera sp. | reverse complement strand
TGCGGCGGCAGGCGGCGGGCCGCCGCTGACCCCGGCGGGCGGCGGGGGCGCGGGAAACCTCCAGGATTGGTCGGCCGGCAGCTGGATGGGTTCATAGACGCCCCCCCGCCCAAACCGGCCGGGGGTTGAACGCGCAATCTGCTTGCGCACTGGCAGGGATTGCGTTCAAGCTTGCACCCCAATGAGTGACCTCCTGCGCGTGGTGCAATACGGACTGGGACCGATCGGTTTGGAAGCCTTGAAATTGGCGGCCGCGAAGCCTTGGATCGAAATCCTCGGGGGCATCGATATCGACCCCGCGAAGGCGGGACGGGATTTGGGCGAACTCACCGGCCTTCCCCAATTGCGGGGCCGCCCCGTGGTCCGCACGTGGGAGGATCTGCCCGCCACCACCGCCCCGGACCTGGTCCTCCACACCACCGTTTCCTCGTTTCCCGCCGCCTGCGCCCAATTGTTGCCCCTGGCCCGGCGCGGTCTCCAAGTCGTGAGCTCGTGTGAGGAGATGGTCTTTCCCCAGCTCCGCCATCCCGAACTGGCCGCGGAACTCGACGCCGCCTGCCGCGCCGGCGGGGCGCGCATGATCGGCACCGGCGTGAACCCCGGGTTTGTCATGGATTTACTGCCCGTCTGCCTCACCGGGGTGAGTCGTTCCGTGCGCGCCGTGCATATTCAGCGCGTGGTGGATGCCGCGACCCGGCGGGAGCCGCTCCAGCGCAAAATCGGCAGCGGGCAAGCGCCCGCGGCCTTCCGCCAACTGCTGGCCGCCGGCCGGGCCGGGCACGCGGGGTTGCGCGAATCGCTGGCCTTGGTGGCGCACTCCCTGGGCTGGCAAGTGGAGGCCGTGGTGGAAACGGGCGAGCCGGTGGTCGCGACCCGGGACATCCGCACCCAATTTCTGACGGTGGCGGCCGGGGAGACCTGCGGCATCCATCAACGCGCCGAGGCACAAGTGGCCGGCCGGACCTGCCTCACCTTGGATTTGCAAATGTACCTGGGCGCACCCGAGCCCCACGACGCGATTCAGATCGCAGGCGAACCGCCCGTGGACGTCTTGATCCGGGGCGGGGTGGCGGGCGACCAAGCGACCGTCGCGGTGCTGGTGAACACGGCCCGCCGGTTGGCGACGGTGCCGCCGGGGTTGAAATTGGTCACGGATCTCCCCGTGCCGCGTTGGGCTTGAGGCTTTCGGGGAAAGGGGATTGACACTGGCGCGGCGATGGATTTTTAATTTAGTCGTCGTGATTGAACAATCGCCCGCGAAGATGCGTCGTCCCGCTTTCCGGGCGGTCGAATTCCGCAGCCCTGTATGACACAAAAACTGACCGCCACGCAGAAGGAATACCTGCGCTCCCAGCTGCAATATGATCACAACGACGATCCGCCGCCGCCCAACACCCTGGCGGTGCATCAAATCCAGCACGAACTGATCTACAGCACGGTGCAGGAGTTCGCCGCCAAGAACGAAGTCCACATGTTGGACGTGGGCTGCGGCTGGGGCGATTTTTCGGGCAAACTGGATCCACTGCTCAAGAGCTACGTCGGCATCGAACCGAGCCCGGTCGAATTGGGCCGCTTCATGCGCCGGCCCAACCGCTTCCTCGTCCGCGGCGTGGGCGAATACATGGATTTCCTCAAGGACAATTCCCGCAATTTCATCCTGCTCAACAGCGTGCTGGACCATTGCTTCGACTGGAAGCGCGCCTGGAACAACTGCCTGCGGGTGCTGGCCCCGGGCGGCCTGGTGATCATCTCCATGGAGAACTCGCAGAAATTGATCGTGCGGTTGAAGGAAAAACTGGGGCGCCCCCATGTCCATGAGGGGCACTTGGAATTCTTCGGCTACGACGACACGCAGAACTTTCTCCAACGGGACTTCACGATCAAGGAAGCGCGGACCATCGGCTTCCTGTATGGCATGCACGCCGTCACCAAACGGGTGCCCCTGCCCGTGGGCCCGTTGCGCTTGGCCAACCGGCTGGTGAACGGGTTTTTCCGCGTGGCCGCGCCCGCCGGCGGACACATCTTTTTCATCTCCGCCATCCGGAATGGCACGCCCAAGGACATCACGCGGTACGCGGCCCCCTTCCGCTGCCCGCAATGCCACGCCGACATGGCCTTCGGCATCCAGGCCTGCCGCGCCTGCGGTTTCACCCTGCCGTACGGCACGCCGGGTTACCTTGATTCCGTGCAACTGAACGCGGATGTGAAGGCCGCGCTCGCCTGAGCGGCCCGGCATGGCCGCCACTGCCACTGGCGCCGCCGCCGGACCCGACTGGCGACCGCTGCCGCGGGAGTTTTTTGCCCCGTCCGCCGCGCTGGTCGCCCCCGCCCTGCTCGGGCACGGTTTGTGGCGCCGCACCGGCGCGGGATGGTGCGGCGGCTGGATCGTGGAGACGGAGGCCTACCTGGCCAACGACCCCGCCGCTCATTCGTTCCGGGGCCCCACGGAACGGAACCGCGCCATGTTCGGTCCGCCGGGCCGGGCGTACGTCTATTTCATCTACGGGAACCACCACTGCGTGAATGCCGTCTGCGGCCCCGCGGGCGTCGGGGAGGCCGTGCTCATCCGGGCCGTGGAACCGGTGGCCGGGCTGGATTTCCTGCACGCCCGCCGGCCGGTCCGGCGGCCCCTCGACGTGACCAACGGCCCCGGCAAACTCTGCGCCGCCATGGCCATCGACCGGTCCTTGGACGGGGGCGATTTGCTCGCTCCCGACGCCGCTTTGCAATTGGTCGAAAACCCCGACCTTAAAGCCTGGCTGGCGGCCCACGGCCCGGTGATCACCACGCCCCGCATCGGGCTCCGCGCCGCGGCGGACTGGCCGCTGCGGTTCGTCGCCGCCGGCAGCGCGTTTGTTTCCCGGCGGGCTACCACGGCCGCAAAATAAGTCCGACCGGGGGCGGTTTTTGGTTGCATTCGGCCGGGGGTGTTTTACATCTGCGTCCAGTGCAAACGCCGCCCGTTGCCGTCCGCGCCCGACCGGAGCCGCCGGAACTCTCCGCAGGAGAGTCCGCCTGCGCCGTATCGGCCGTTGACCTGCGCCATCGCTACGGCACCACGGAAGCCTTGGCGGGGGTCTCGCTGCAAATTGCCCGCGGGGAATTTTTCTCCCTGCTCGGCCCTTCGGGTTGCGGCAAAACCACCCTGTTGCGCTTGATCGCGGGGTTGGAAATCCCGCACGACGGGGAACTGCGCATCGGCGGCCGCGACGCGGCCGGGTGGCCGGCCCATCAGCGCCCCGTCAACACGGTCTTCCAATCCTACGCCTTGTTCCCGCACCTGAGCGTGGCGGACAACATCGCCTTCGGCCTGCGCATGAAACGCGTGCCCGCGCGGGAGACGGGCGAACGCGCGGCGCGGATGCTGGAGCTCATGGCCATCGCACCCTTGGCGGACCGGGCACCGGCCCAACTCTCCGGGGGGCAACGGCAGCGGGTGGCGCTCGCCCGGGCGCTCGTCAACGAACCGGCCGTGCTGCTCCTGGACGAACCGTTGGCCGCGTTGGACTTGCAGCTCCGCCACCAGTTGCGCGGGGAATTGCGCCAGTTGCAGCGGCGGCTGGGCATCACGTTTATCTTTGTGACCCACGATCAGGAGGAGGCCATGAGCATGAGCGACCGCATCGCCGTGATGCACGCGGGCCGGATCGCCCAACTGGACACGGTGGAGGCCTTGTATGAACACCCGCGCAACCGCTTTGTCGCTCAATTCTTGGGCGCCTGCAATTTGGTGCCGGGCCGCTGGGCGGGCGCCGGAGCGGGATGCGTGACCACGGAGCTCGGAGATTTGGTGGTGGCGGCCCGCGCCGCGGGCGCCGACCCGGCGGCGGTGGGCGGGAAGGTCACGCTGGCCATCCGGCCCGAAAAGCTCCGGGTCCGGAGCGCGTCGGAAGCAACGGCGGGACCGAACACCTGTCCCGCAGTGGTGGCCGCGGTGGAGTATTGCGGCGCCGAAACTCATTACCGTCTGGACGTTCAGGGCGCGACCTTGACCGTGCGGGAAGCCAACACCGGCACGGGCCGCACCCGCCGGACGCCCGGCGAAACCGTGCGCGTGGAACTGCCCCCGGACGCACTGCGGGTGCTGGAGGATTGACCCGATGACCTCCCCCACCCCGGATGCGCCCGCCAACGCCGGGCGCCGTGCCGAAGGCCGGCGAACCTGGTGGCGCACCGTCCTGACGGTCGGACCGGGCGCGGCCTGGTTGGTGGTGTTTCTCCTCCTGCCATTGGGCGCCGTGGCGGTGACGAGCTTCCTCTCCCGCGGTGATTACGGTGAAATCGGACGGCCGGGGACCTTCGAGAACTACCGCCGTCTGGCCGGTTTCGGGGCGCTGGGATTCGACTCGCTTTATCCCGCGATCCTGGGGCGCAGTTTGTTGCTGGGGGCGGCCACGGCGGCGGCGTGCCTGGCCGGGGGGCTGCCGCTGGCCTTTTTCATCGCCGGCCTGCCCGCCCGCTGGAAAACCCCGGCGCTGACCTTGGTGGTAATCCCTTTCTGGACCAACCTGCTGATCCGCACCTACGCCTGGCAATTGCTGCTGGGACCGGGGGGCTGGATCACGCGACTCGTCCATGCGGCCGGAATCGGCGCCCCCGGCGAACCGCTGTATCCCGGACTCTTCGCGGTGGGGCTGGGCATGGTGTGCGATTACCTGCCCTTTCTGGTGCTGCCGCTGTACGCCTCGGTGGAGAAGCTCGACTGGAGCCTCGCCGACGCCGCGCGGGATTTGGGCGCCAGCGGTTCGCGCGTCTTTCGCCACGCCCTGTGGCCGCAGATTCTCCCCGGGGTGCGGGCGGGCTGGGTGCTGGTGTTCCTCCCGGCCACCGGCCAATTTGTGATTCCCGACCTGCTCGGCGGAGCGAAAACCGTCCTGCTCGGCGGCGCCATTGATCAGCAGTTCCGCCAGAGCCGGGACTGGCCGTTCGGCGCGG
>CAIYZC010000451.1 GCA_903930565.1 uncultured Pedosphaera sp. | reverse complement strand
TCAATGCCGGTGATGACCTCGGTCACGGTGTGCTCCACCTGGATGCGCGGGTTCATCTCAATGAAGAACCACTCCTGGGTGTCCAGATTGAGGAGAAACTCAACCGTGCCGGCGTTGTCGTAGCCGATCTCCCGGTTCAGCGCCACAGCCGCGGCGCACAATTCCTCGCGCACCTTGAGCGGCAACCCCACCGAGGGCGCGATCTCGACGACCTTTTGGTGCCGGCGCTGCACCGAGCAATCCCGCTCGTGCAAGTGCAGCACGGTGCCGTGCTTGTCGCCGAGGATTTGGACCTCGATGTGTTTGGCCCGGGGAATGTATTTTTCGAGGAACACGGCCGGGTTGCCGAAGGCGCGGCCGGCCTCGGCCTGCGCTTCATCGACCAAGTCGGCCAAATCCGCCGCCTTGGTCACCACCCGCATGCCCCGCCCGCCCCCGCCGAAGGCCGCCTTGATGATCAAGGGGAAACCGATTTCCTTGGCGATGCGCAACGCTTCCGCCCGGTCTGAAACCGGATTCTCCGTGCCCGGCAGGGTGGGCACGCCCACCTTTTGCGCCAAGGTGCGCGCCGTGGTTTTGTCCCCCATCATCCGCAGCAGTTTCGGGCGCGGTCCCACAAAGGTGATGCCCGCGTCCTCACAAGCCTGGGCGAAATCGGCATTTTCGGAAAGAAAGCCGTAGCCGGGATGGATCAAATCCACTTCCTTGGCCTTGGCCAGCGCCACGATCCCCGGAATGTCCAGGTACGCCGCGACCGGCCCCTTGCCCTCACCGATCAAATACGCCTCGTCCGCCTTGAAGCGGTGGACCGAGAGGCGGTCTTCCTGGGCGTAAATCGCGACGGTGCGGAGCCCCAATTCGGTGGCCGCACGGAACACGCGGATGGCGATTTCGCTGCGGTTGGCCACCAGCAGTTTCTTGAACTGCCGGGGGGCGGTCGCCGCCTCGGCGGCCGGGTTGGTTTTTGCTTTGCCTGTGCTCATAGTTTGGCAAGGCAATTTATAGCCGATCGCCACTCGCCTTGGCAAAGCTTTGCTGCCGGAATCTGCCCCGCCGCTTCCGCGCTAATCCGCCCGGTCATCCTTCCGCCGCTCCCGGCCTTGCCGCCGTTCGCGCTCCCGCGCCTGTTCGAATTCCAAATGTTCCAGGCGGGTCCGGCGGCGGCGCTGCAATTCCGCCCGCTGCAAGCGCCACTGTTTGCGCCGACGCCGCCACCAAACCGCGATCAAGAAGCCCCCGCCCGGTCCGTGGTCGCGCCGAAACCGGCGCCAGGAGTCCCAGGCCAGCAGCCCGAAAAAGGCCAAGGCCAGCGCGCCCACCACGCTCAAAATGACTTTAATCGTGAAATCGTCCATGGTCTGAAAACGGGTGCGCCCACGCCGGAACTGGGGAGTTTTCCCGCCGAAGAGAAGGTCTGTCCGCGACCCGTTCGAACCGGAACGAAATTCGAGAATCTTGAGCGTCCGGTCAAGTCATCCCCCGTAACGATTGCGTGACGCCGCAGGCCCGTCCCAGACTGTGGGCGGCATCAGGGGGCTCAAGGCACCACCACGAGCCGGTAAAAACGCTGCCCGGCGGGGGGACCGGAATCGGTTTGCGTGACCGTGCCGCCGGTGCCGGTGGTCATGCCGGGGAGGCTGGTCCACGGCTGATTGAGGTCCGGGGTGTACTGGACGAGGTAGTTCACCCCGGGGAGGGTCGGCCAGTTCAACGTAACGCCGCCGGCGTCGAGGCTCACCCCGCCCAAGGCCGGCGGGGGCGCCACCACAATGGCGAACGGTTGCGCGGCGGTCAGGGGCGGGGCCAGGGAATCTACCACCACAATAGTCATCCGGTTCGTGCCGACGTCCCCCACCCCCGGCGTCCAACTGAAGTTTCCGCTGCCGGGGTCGATGGCAGCCGCGGCCGGCGCCCCGGGCGCCAGCGTGAAGGTCAAATTGCCGGGCGGCCAGTTGGCCTCCGCGGCCTGGGCGGTAAAGGTAACCAGCGTGCCGGCGTGAACCAGCCAATTGCCGGGCGGGGCCAACGTGGGCGGGGAGTTGATTTCGGTGACCGTGACGAGGCAGCCGCCGGTGGCGCTGCGGGGCGGGGAATTGTTGTCGCGGACCGTAATCCCCAGCCAGTAAAGCCCCGGGCCCTGCCCCTTGGCGGGGGTCCAGGTAAAGGCGCCCGTGGTGGCATCGATCGCCGCCCCCGCCGGCGCGCCGGGATCCAAACTGTAACTCAAGACCGCCCCGGCTTGCGCGTCGGTGGCCTGGGTGGTGAAGGTCAAGGGCGACAACTCCGCGATTTGGCAATCCGGCAACGCGGCCAAGGCGGGCGGGCAGCCGGCGAGCGAATACAAACCACCCGTGGCGCAGAGATTCGCCAAAACCGCGTTGACGGGGTTGGCCGGCACCAAACGCAGGTTCCCGGCCGGGGCGTTCGAGGCCGCCGCGGCGACCGGGATGGGAAGGGAGAGGATTTCCACTCCGGGATCAAAGGTCACCATTCCGTTGGTGGCCTGGTAATCCCGGGGGGCCACGGCCGTGCCATTCGCCGTCGAGAAATGCACCCGCACCGTGCCTTTGCCACCGACCAACCGCAACGCAAACACCAGATTCGTCGGCGCGGTCGGCGAGCGCACCACATTGGCGGCATTGACGAAAATCGTCGGTTGGACGCCGAACTGCCAGACCGGGCCGGGGGTGGCTTGCCCGCGCCGCGCCGTCACCGACCAGGCATTGGTCCGGCCCGGCGTCTGCCACGGGAGGACCCACTGCCAATTCGTGGTGCTGCCGGCCAACCGCGGGGTGGCCAAGGCATTGGTCCAGTGATAAATATCGTAAGTGGTCACCGGCAGCGTGGCCGAGGTCAGACTGACGGCGTCCAAATGCACATCCAAAAACGCGGCCAGTCCGGTCACTACGAACGCCAACCGCACGGTCCGGCCGGCGTAGGCCGACAAATCCGCGCCCCGGGTCGTCCAATCGTTCAGCAGCGGCAAACCCGGCGCGGTGGCGAAGAGCACGCTCAACACGGCGTCATTCGTGGCCCGCAGCTCCACGCGGAATTGCTGGTTGGAGCCGTAGCCGGTGGCGAAGTTGCGGATCCGGTCCGCCCACACCAGCAGCGCGCGGTTGGCACCCGCGGGGATGGCCACATCCTGGGACAGGGCGCACAGATTCGCGCCCGCGGCCGCGACGGTGGCGGCATACGAACCGGCGGACGGGACGGTGGGCGCATCCTGGCTGGGCGGGTTCAACGAGCCGTTGTCGGTCACAAACCCACCGTTGGTTCCCGGCACGGCGCTCCAACCCGCCAGGGTGCCGGTTTCAAAACCACCATTCACCAACAACTCCCGCCCTTCGCCCGGCCCGGGCAGCCAGGACAGGACGACATTGACCGGGTTGGTGAAGGTCTGGTCGGCGGGCAGAGGATACGCCACCGCCACGGGCGTTTGATCATCGACCAAATTGATCCCCGCCGTCGCCGAACCGAAGCCCGGAGCGCGCGCCGTGACGGTGGACGTCAGGACCCCGCCGGGCAGGGTCACCCCGGCCATCGCGCAGTTGAACCAGGCGGAGGTTTGGCCGGCGGGGATCACCACGCCCACGGGCAGCGTCAACGGCGCGTCGGCGGCCGCGCCGAGAGTGATGATCACATTAGTCGTCGCGGTGCCGTTGAGCCACACGCTCCCGGCATTCGTCAAAACCCCATTGCTCGGACGTATTTGCCCGGGCAGGGCCAGCCCGAGGTTGGTATTGGTATTGCCGATGACCAACATGGTTCCCACGCCCGCCGGCCAGCCCGGCGCGGTGGCGGTGACGGAGACCGCGTGCGCCCCGAGCAGGCGGGCATCGGCGGGCACGCTCGCGCTGAAGGCCACGCTCGTCGCCCCGGCGGGTAACACCACGACGGCGGGCACTGTTAGCGAAGCCGGATCGCTGGACTGGAGCGTCACGGAAATGTCCGCAGCCGGGGCTTGACTGGCCGTCAGGCTGACCGCCAAGGCGCCGCCGCCCTGATTCGCGGAGTCGGGCAGGCCCACCACCAAGGTGGCGCTTTCATTATCCGCCACCACCACCTGGTTGGTCGCCGGAGCGCACCCCAGCGCCTGGGCCGTGGCCGCCAAGACACTCGTGCCGGTCAACAAGTGGTCGTCCGGGATAGTCACGTCAAAGACGATCTGGGTCGCCCCGGCGGGCACCGTCACCTGCGCCGGGAGCAGGAGCATGGTGGGATCCGAGGACGTCAGCATCACCGGCACCGCCACCGCCGCCGGCCGCGCCAAGCTCACCCGGCCCTGGCCGGGCAGGATGCCGGCTCCTTTCGTCACCATCATCGGCAACTCCAGCGTCAGGTTATCCAGTCCGGTGAAGGCGATCGCGGAGAGGTTCCAGCCGGAATAAGCGAAGGCATTCCACATCACCTGATAGCCCCAACGCACCCACACATTGGTTTGCTGGTCCGCCCAGCCGGACAGGTCATAGCTGACCGGCGTCCACGCCGCGTCGGTGATCGGCGCCGCGCCGTTGGCCCACACGTTGTTCCAAGTGAGCCCGTCGGTGGAGACATCCAGAGTAGCCATCGCAAACGGCGCCGCATCCGTGTTCAACCAGCGTTCAAATTGCACCCCCACCCCCGACGCCCCGGAAAAATTCAGCGGACCGGCGGTCAAATAATAGGCCCCGTTGTCAGCGGGATCATAATCCCCGTCCAAGTTCACCCCAAACACGTTGGTGGCGGACACCCCGGCCACGGGATCAGGGTTCCCATTGCTGGCGCCGCCCCGGCCCGCGGGCAGCCCGAAGGCCCAAGCCCCCGTCCGCGCCCAGCCGGGATCGGTGGCGAGGCTGAAATAAGCGACCTGCGGGGCGGACACATTCAACGTCACCGGCCGGGTCTGGGCGGCGCCGTCGGAACGGTTGGACACGACCAGGTTGCCGCTGTAGTTTCCAACGGGCAGCCCCGCCGCCGCGTCCGTCCAAGCAACCACGAGGTTCGTCGCGCCGCCCGCGGGCGCCAGGATGCCCGCGGCCGCGGAGACCCCCGCCCAAGGCACGTCCACCCAGGCGGCCCAGGGCAACAGATTGGTCGTGGTATTGAGCAGCGTGTACGTTTGCCCGCCCGGCTGAAGGCCGCCCAGCAAAGGACCCGCGCCGGCCAACCCGCCGGCCGGGGTGAGCAGCAGACCGTCCGGCATGGTGAAGGATTCCACCACGCCCACCGTCGTGGAGTTGGGCGGAGCGACGGCGAGGCAACCGAGCCCGCGCTTCGCGAACGCCCGCCACAAGGCCGAGTAATTGACGCCTTGGTTCGCGATCATGTCGGCTTGGATCAACGCGTCCCGCGCCTGGATGAAAGTGGGGTTCGGCGGAGTCAGATTCATGGCGTCGGTCACCAACTGCAGCATCATTTGGTTGCCCGCGGCGGCGCCGTGCAGTTGGATCAAATTCGCCCGCGCATCCCACAACGCCGCGCACCAGACTTCCCCTTGGTTGTGGATTTCCCCCGGCTGGGCATTCGCCGCCGGGCTGAGCGGCACTCCGGCGTGCGGATCCGCTTGGTTGGGGTCGATATCCTTGAACGTGACCGGATCCTTGGCGAGGTCCGTGCAATACGGGTACCGCCGGATGCCGAAATAATAGTTCCCGCTGAACCCGGAGCTTTGGGCGGCCACATAAGGCGCCTCCGGATACGTGCCGTTCGGATCATCGCCGGGCTGCCGCAACATCGCCAAACTGTAAAAATCCGACCACCCCTCCCCCAGCCCCCGCGATTGCAACGCCGTGATTCCGATTCCGCCGCCCACCCGCCGATTGCTCAAACCGTGGGTGTATTCGTGCAGAATAACCATGGTGTCAAAAGCGCCATCCCGGCTCGGCGTCGCCCCGGTCCAAACGTACATCTCCATCACTCCCGGCAACCCGTCCGGCGGCGTGCTGAAGCGCGCATTGTTGTCGTTGGCCCCGCCCCCGCCATCCTGCGCCTGCGCCTTCACCGCATCCTGCCCCTGCCCCCCGCGGCCAAAGTTGTCGGTTTGAAAATTGCCCGCCGCCTCGGTGAAACCCAAATCATACAACTGATCGTGGATCCAATTGTTCCAGAAAAACAGGTTGACCACCGAGGCGTCGCCATAGGTGGCGGGATCCATCGTCAAGTCCAACGCGGGGGCGAAGACCCGGAACGGGTTGCCTTGGGGGCGGGGTACGGCCGGGGTGCCATCCCCGTTCCAGTCCAGGAAAGCATCCACGTTGTTCCCCAGGGTTTGGTTGTCGCCGTCGTTGATCCAACCGTTCGGCGACGCCGCCACGGACCAGGCGTTCGTGGTCACCAACTTGCGGTCCACCACAGCCGGCTGGGAGTTGGTGGGGGAGGAGTATGACGGGGAGAGGGGGGTGGGGCTGTCTCCGAAAAACACAAGGTAACTGGCTGGGGTCAGGTGTTCCGTCAGCACCCGGTCCCGCGCCACCGCCCCGGTGCCGGCGTCCACCACGAGCTGATGCATCTCTTGGCTCGCCCGGCTCGTCAGAATGATCTCCCACGCCGGTTGCAGGCGGCCCGTCGGGTCCGGCAACCAAACCGCGCGCGTCGCCGCCATCCCGGACAGGCCCGGCGCGGTGAAATGCCGCCATCCCGAGGCGGCCCCCGGCCCCCCAACAACCTCCCGCACCGCCCCGGCCGCGAATCCCACGTCCAACGCGCCGGCCGCGCGGTGCAGGGCTTCGGGAATTCCCAAATTCGCGGCCTCACTAATGGTGGGCGGGAACAACGCGGGCAGGAACCGGCTGGAAAGACTCACCAACCTGCCTTCCCGGGTGGTGTGTGCGATCAAAATTCCCTCAAAGACCGGGACACCCGCTGCTTGTTGTTGCCATACCACCGTCCGCAGACCGGAACGGGGCGTCTCCATCCGGCGCAGCTCCCGCGCCGGCAGCAACACTTCCGCGCCAAAGCCAAACAGATCGGCGTGGGTGGCAAGGAAATCCTTGCAAGCCTGGTCGGGATCGCCGGAAAGGTTCGTCGGCAACTCGGTCAGCCAGCCCCCTACGCGGTGCACCCATTTCGGGGTGCCCAACTCCTCATCCCAGTCCACCCGCCCCCCGGGCACGGCCTGTTGCCAAACGCGTGCCGCCGCTAATCGCCGGGAGTCCGCGGGCGGGATGGAGCCGGCCGCCCAGCCGCCCGGGGAGGACGCGAGCAGCAGGGCCAGCCCAGCCAATAGCCACCGATGGAAAACCAATTTACAACCAAAATTCATGCCTACCAGCCGCCGTCGCCGGTCAACCGGTTGATTATCCCGCCCGCCCTCCGCCCCTTGGTCGCTTTCCGGCTTGCCGCCGGCCACCCAGCCGCCCGGCGCCGGACCTGCCGTGTGAGGGGGGCGGACTAAGGAAACTAAAACCCACCCCCAAGCGAAAGTCAAACGCCAACCCGGCAATCGCCATCACCGCCGGCCCCCGGCCTGGACCCTCTGAATCCATGGGCCTTCCCGCCTTGGTAAAAACCTATCCCCAAAAACGGCCAGCCTCCCTCAGGACGCAAACGCGAAGTGTCACCCTACCCTGCCGGAAGGAGCCATGGCGACCAAAATATGGATAAACTAAAGTTTGACCCCATTACAGGGTCAAACCTTAGTATATCACCTGTTTTCACTCCGCGCCGGATTTGAGGATGCGGCTTGCCCCGGGCGCGCGTTCAGTTGCAATGTAACCGGGAGGCGGACGCGGACGTCCTAGTCGCCTTGGCCACCATGAAATTACTGCGCTCCCTGCTCCCCTGGCTGCTTGCCGGTTCCGTAGCCCATGCCCAACAAGGCGACCGTCCCGGCGATGTCCAACAGCAACCCACTTTTCCCGTTCCCCCCGCCCCTTACCTGCCCCCGGCGGAGGCGCTGAAAACCTTCCAAGTCGCGCCGGGTTTTCACCTCGAACTCGTGGCCGCGGAACCGTTGGTGGAGGATCCCGTCGCCATGACCTTCGACCCGGACGGCCGGTTGTGGGTGGTGGAGATGCGCAGTTTCATGCTCGACGTGGACGCCCATGGCGAGGAGCAACCCATGGGTCGAGTTGTCGTCTTGGAAGACACGGATGGCGACGGGAAGATGGACAAAAGGTCGGTCTTCGCCGATGGCTTGGTCATGCCACGCGCCCTGGCCTTGGTGCGCGACGGGGTGCTGGTCGCGGAACCGCCCAAACTTTGGTTCCTCCGGGACACCGACGGCGACGGCAAGGCCGATGACCGCGTGGAGGTAGCCAAGGATTACGGCGACCGCACCAGCCCGGAACACACGGCCAACGGGCTGCTCTGGGGCTTGGACAACTGGATCTACAGCGCCAATTTCACAGCCCGTTTCCGCTCGGGACCGGAAGACTGGCGGCGCGAACCGACCGCCTACCGCGGCCAATGGGGCATCGCCCAGGATGATTTTGGCCGCTTATTCTTCAACTCCAACGAAGACCAGTTGCGCTGTGATTATGTCCCCTCCGCCTACCTGTATCGAAATCCCAACTTGCGCAACCCGGTCGGTCTGAATGTCCAAGTCATCAAGGACCAATCGGTCTGGCCCATCCGCGTGAACCCCGGGGTGAATCGCGGTTACCGCCCCGGCCAATTGCGCCCGGATGGCACCTTGGCCACGTTCACCGCGGCCTGCGGACCGGTGATTTACCGCGGGGACAATTTCCCCGAAGAATTCCGCGGCAACGCGTTCATCTGCGAACCCGCGGGCAACTTGGTGAAACGCGACCTGCTCACCGAAAAGGACGTCGCCATCACCGCCCGGCGCGCCTACGATAAATCGGAATTCCTTGCCTCCACCGACGAACGCTTTCGCCCGGTCAGCCTCGCCAACGGTCCCGACGGCGGCCTGTACGTGGTGGACATGTATCATGGGGTGCTCCAACACCGCGTTTACGTCACCTCGTATCTTCGGAAGCAGATTCAGAGCCGGAATTTGGAAACCGAGGTGCACAAAGGCCGCATCTACCGCGTCTTGCGCGACGGCAGTCCGCGCGTCCCCGCGCCCCGCTTATCCAAGGCGCCCGCCGCCGAATTGGTCCGGGCGTTGACCCACCCCAACGGCTGGTGGCGCGACACTGCGCAGCGCCTCTTGGTTGAACGCCACGATCCCGCCGCGGTCTCCCCCTTGCGAGAACTCGCCGCCACCGCACCGAACTCGCTGGCCCGCGTTCATGCTCTGTGGACTTTGGACGGCATGGACGCCCTTGATCGTCCCACTTTGCTGGCCGCCTTCGCCTCATCGCATCCGAAAGTCCAAGCGCTGGCGATCCGGCTCGCGGAGCCAATTTTGAAAACCGCCGAAGCCGCGGCCTTCCTGCCCCAGTTCGCCGCGCTGGCGCGCACGACCACGAACGCCGACCTCCAGCTCCAACTGGCCTTCACGCTCGGCCCGATCACCAACGCGGAGGCCGCCGCCGGCTTGCGCGCCCTGGCCGGTCGGGCCGCCGCCAATCCGTACATCCGCGACGCCATTCTGAGCGGGCTGGTTGTGCGGGAGCTGGAATTCATGGAGCAACTGCTGGCGGAACCCTCCTGGCACACCGCGGCGCCCGGGCACGCGGACCTTTTGATTGGCCTGGCCCGCTGCGTCTACGCCGAACACAAACCCCGGCGCGTGGGCCGCGTTTTGGAAATTGCCGGCAACCTGACCGGCACACCCGATTGGCAGCGCCGCGCCCTCCTCGATGGTCTGGCCTACACCGCCCCCGCCCCGCGGCGCGGTGCCGCACCGGGACCGGCCAAAGTCATCCGCCTGCCCGCCGAGCCGCCGGGTTGGGCGGCCTTGAACGCCGCGCATGATTCCACCGTGGACGAGCGCCTGGACAAAATCGCCAAAGTCATCACCTGGCCCGGCCGGCCGGGATTCGAACCCGAGCCGCCGGTCACCCCGCTCACGGCCGCCGAGGCAGGGCGCTTTGAACAGGGCGGGGCCCTTTACGCCATCACCTGCGCCCAATGTCATCAACCCCACGGCTTGGGCCAGGAAGGACTTGCTCCTCCCCTGGCTGATTCCGAATGGGCCGTCGGTCCGGAACGCCGACTCATCCGCATCGCCCTCCACGGCGCTCACGGCAAAATCAATGTCAACGGCCGCCAGTATCAAATGGACATGCCGGGGTTGGGCAACTCGCTCAACGACGACCAAATTGCCGCCATTCTGACCTACATTCGCCGCTCGTGGGAGCATACCGCCGGAGCCGTCACCCCCGCCGGGGTAAGCCAGGTACGGACGCAAACCGCAACCCGGCAGGACGGATGGACGGAGGCCGAGTTGTTGAAGCTAAATTAAGCCGAGGAGCGGTGCATGAATGGATCATTTCGGCACCGTCGGTTCGACCGATTTAGCCACCACACGACTTCGCCATTCAAAATCAATTCGATCCAAAGCTGACTCGGCACCATTGATTAATCCTCCATGCCCGCCTCCCACCGTATACACCCGCCGCGCGGGATGGTTTGGTGAAGCGGCCAATTCTCGCAATTGTGGTACCGCGGCGATCGCCGCCGGCCCCAACCGCCCAAGGGCGTCAACAACATCACTGACCACCCCTGCATCAGGATCGTGGAGGGCGGCCAACAACCAGGGAACCGTGAGTCCGGAAAGTTGGTCGAAGTGGGCCAAAGCCAACGCAGCCGCACCCCGGCCGGCGGCATTCGTTTCGGTACGTAATATCGCGATGAGTGCGGGAACGACCGTGTCAGGTTCTACGCCAATCCTTCCAAGGGCTTGAGTCGCTTGCTTACGTTCCTCTGCAGCGGTCGCCGTATGCAACACTTTGAGGAGCAGAGGAACCGCCGATTTGCCTTGGTCCCCGAGATCACCGAGAAAATAAAGGTAAGCGGCTTTACTTTCATCTCCTGGCGCGGCTTGGAGATAGTGTTGGATTAGCATAGCAGCGCCCTCGGGTCCAGCATTGGTGCCTAGCTCTCGGAATCCATACAGGGCATACAGGTGTTGGTCGTATTCCGAAATATGCCGCCAATCAGGGTGCCTCGCCATCCGCCGATTGTACCAATCCCAGAATCTCCCCATGCCCGCCAATTCACGGGCGTTCAACATTTGGAAAAGAGCCGGCAGGGCATTCGGGCCAAGGGTTCGAAGAGCCTGTATATACTCCGCTTTGTCATAGTGTTCGGACCTGCGGTATGCCCCCACCCAATAAACGGCGGGACGCCCTTTGTATAACACCTCCGGGGTCCGGTGCCGGACCATGATGCCCCCAAAGACCAAAAGGAAGGTCACCCCTGCCAGGAGCACCGCCTGGCGTCTCATGCGGAATCGTTTCACCTCCCCAGCCATATCACAATCTCCGCCTTACTGCACTTCCACAAAATCAAAATAGCCCAAATTGTAGCCGCGCTCGTAATGCAACGTGAGCACGTGGGTGCCGGGCTCGGGGAAGGTGATCCGCCCGACCTCCTCC
>CAIYZC010000450.1 GCA_903930565.1 uncultured Pedosphaera sp. | reverse complement strand
TGGGCTTGCCCAGCGCAGCCGGTTCAATGGGATTCTGCCCGCCCTGCGCCGTGAGGCTCTTGCCCACGAACACCACGGTGGCTCGTTCGTAGAAACTCATCAATTCACCCGTGGTGTTCACCAGCAAACACTGCACCGCCCCGGCCGGCATCCGGGTGTCCGCCTGCATCTCGGAGCGGTAAAAGGACCGCACCCCGGCGGCGCGCAAATCCCGCGCGACGTCGCGCGCGCGTTCGAAATGCCGCGGCACGATGACCAGGAACAGTTCCGGGTGCCGCTCCCGCAGCCGCAGAAACATTTCTCCCAGTAGTTTCTCCTCGCCCGCATGGGTGCTGCCCGCGACCAGCACCGGGGCGTCCGCGGCCACCCCGAAGCGTTGCAGCAAGGGCTGCACCTCCAGGCGGCGGCGTTCCCCCGTGAGCGCCGCATCGAACTTGAGGTTGCCCACGACCTCCACGGCGTCGGGCCGGCAGCCCACCGCCACCAACCGCCCGGCATCGCGCTGGTTCTGCGCCCCCACCCCTTCAAAGAACCCGAACAACGGCCGGAACAGGAATCCGAGGCGCCGGTACCGCGGATACGAGCGGTCCGACAACCGGGCGTTGACCAAAAACAACGGCGTGCGGAATGCCCGCGCCTTCCACAGAAAATTCGGCCAGATTTCCGATTCCGTCAGAATCACCGCCTCGGGCCGGATCAACGACAAGGCCCGGTGGACATAGCGCTTGCCGTCGATCGGATAATAAATTTTGGAGACCGTGGTGGGCAGGCGCTTTTGCAATTCGGCCATCCCCGTGGTCGTCGTGGTGCTGACCACCATCTTCACGTTCGGCAGCGCGGGGATCAGCGCGTTGACCAGGTGCACGCACACGTTGGTCTCCCCCACGCTCACCGCGTGCAACCAGATCACGCGCCGATTCGTGATCGCCTGCTTGAACCGGGGGTCGTATTTGCCGAAACGCTGGCTGAAGTCCTTGCGCCAATTGCCCCGCCGCCGCAGCCGCCAAAAATAGTAGGGCGCGGTCAGGACATAAAAAATCCAAAAGCAAATGTTGTAAATCGAACGCATCGTGAATTTAGCCTCCCGGCCTTGGCCGGGTTTGCTCCCGCCCGCAAGCCAAAGGGAAGCCACCCGCGGACATTGTGCCGGCCGCGTGACGGGCCGGCGAGCCAAATTTGTCCGCCCGGGCGGAGGCGGAGGCACGTCGCACCCCGTCCGGTTACCGACGAAAACAGACAGCCCACACCAATAGCCAGACGGGCAGCAGCAACGGCAACGTGAACCGCACCAGATAACCACCGAACCCCGGCATCCGCACGCCGCGCGCCTCCGCCATTGCCTTGACCAGCAGGTTCGGCGCGTTGCCGATGTAGGTGTTCGCCCCGAAAAATACCGCGCCGACGCTCACCGCGGCCAGGTGTGCGGCGAAGGCCCCCCGCGCCAACTCCGTCCCTATCATCCCGCCCCCGCCGGCGACCCCGGCGCGCGCCGCCAGACTCCGCACCGCGCACCAATAGGTGGGCGCGTTGTCCAGCCAACTCGACAAGCCCCCCACCCCCCAAAACCAGACCCCGGGGCCGGCCGCCGCCCACCTGGCCGTCACGCCGGGCAGCCATTCCAGCACCGGCGGCATCGTCGCAAAGAGCCCCAAAAACAAAAGCACCACCTCCTCCAACGGGCCCCACGCAAAGCCGTTGGCAGCACGGGCCGCCGGCGCCGTCGTCCGATAAGCGCCCCACGCCGCCCCGGCCAGCACGAGCTCCCGCCAACCCGGAGCGAGCCCGGCCACGACCGCGCCGATGATCACAACGAGCCAAACCAGGTTGTGCCCGCCCGTCACCCGCCACTTGCCACCCGCGGCCACTTCCACCGGGCGCCGCTCCCCCAGCCACCAATCCGCGATCCAAAACAACCCCAGCAACGTCCCCATCGCCAAAATCCACGCGCCCCAACAATGCGCCGCCACCCACCAGAACGGCACCCCTTGCAACCAACCCAGGAGCAGCGGCGGATCCCCCAAGGGCGTCAACCCGCCGCCCACGTTGGCGACCATCGCGATGAAGAAGGCCACTTGGTACGCCCGCGGGCGCGCGCCGTTGAGCTGCAACCAAGGTTGAATCAGCAAAATCGCCGCCCCGGTCGTCCCCAAACCGTTCGCCGCCAAACCTCCGGCCAGCAAAAACAATCCCTTCGCAACGGGCCCGCCCACCCCGGGCGCCTCGATCCGAATCGCCCCCGCCACCACATACAAAGCGCCCGTCAAGACCGCGAAGCTGAGAAAATCCCGCGCCACGGTGAGCAATGGTCCCGCCCCGGCCACGCCCTCCCGCCCCAATGTCCAGCCCGTCGACCACAAAGCCAACCCGATGGCCACCTTGCCATAATGCCGGCCCCACCCTTTGGACCACACCACCGGCCCCAACGCCATGCCCGCCACCAGCAAGCCAAACGGCAGCACCCCCACCGCTTGGATCCAGTTCGCATCGGCGTTCATCCTCACCATCCAACCCGCCCCCCTCCGCCGCGTCAAGCCTGCCCGGCCGCTCCGGCCGATCCGGGCCAGCCTCACTCGCTCGCCCAGCGGTTGGCCGGTGGACTCAGGGATCCCGGAGACGATAAACCCGCCCCGGCCACGCGGCCCAATTGGGATCGGCAAAATACTGCGGGCTCCCCGCCAACTTGTTGTGGCCAAGGATTTCCAAACGGCTTGGCCCGGCGCGGTCGTCGCTTCCACGACGTACACCGCACTGCTGGCACCGGTTGCATTGCCTGGGGAGGCGGAAGTGCCCCCCCACCGACGTGGCCCCTCGCAATGCTCGACCCGCCGCGGGATTTTTCCTTGCCGCCCCCGCGCGCGTGGGCGTATCCATTAACCCAAGCACGCAATAACTGCGATGATCCCACAAAATCTTATGCGTCCCGGCATTTTTTTGGCCACCGGCTTGATCGTGGGTATGGCGCTGCCACCGGTCGCGGCGCAGGGCACGCCGCCCGCGTCCACGAATGCCCCGCCGGTGGCGCCCGGCACTGATTTCACCCACCTCGAACTCGACGAACTCCTCGCGATCCGCATCCCCGTTGTTTACGGGGCCGCCAAGCACGAACAGAAATCCACCGACGCCCCCGCCTCCGTGAGCGTGGTCACCCGCGAGGACATTCAAGACTACGGCTACCGCACCATGGGCGACCTCCTCAACGGGGTGCGCGGCTTCTACACCATTTTCGACCGGGGCTATTATTTTTTAGGCGGCCGCGGCGTGAACCGGCTCGGCGACTTCGGCGGCCGGACGCTCACCTTGGTGGACGGCCACCGCCTAAACGACCCCATCTACGAAAACACCAGCCTCGGCTACGATTTCCCCCTGGACCTGGACCTCATCGAACGCGTCGAAGTGATCCGTGGCGCCGGCTCCGCCCTCTACGGCAACAACGCCTTCTTTGATGTCATCAACATCGTCACCCGGGCGCCCGCTGATTTCTCGGGCCGGGGCGTCGAAGCCGCCACCAGCTACGGCTCCTTCGACACCTACACCGGCCGATTCACTTATGGCCAAACCAGCACCAACGGGCTGGAAACCCTGGTCTCCGGCTCCTACGTCACGAGCACCGGCAATCCCATCCTCAATTACCCCGCGGCGCCCGCCCTCGGCTTCCCCGGCGCGACGCAGCGCGGGGGCGATGACCAGACCGCCCGCAACATCCTGCTCAGCGTGGCCTACAACGGCTTCAGTCTCCAGGGGCTCTACGGACTCCGCACCGCCGGGCTGGCCAACGGCCCGTATGGCGCGGTCTTCAACGACCCCCGCAACACCTCCGCCGACGAACGCTCCTACCTCGAAGCCCGCTACCACCGTGAGTTCGCCCCGGACTGGAAGGTGGAGGTCCGCGCCTACGCCGATCATTACGCCTACGACGGCTCGTACGCCTACCCGACGCCCGCCGGCGTCGTCCAGAACCGCGAGGCGCCGCGCGCCAATTGGACCGGCGGGGAACTCCAGTTGGGCGGCCCGTTGGGTGAGAACCACCGCCTCACTTTCGGAGTGGAAGGCCGCTGGGATCTGCAGCAAAGCCTGCTCAACTATGATGTCGTCCCGTACCACTTGTATCTCCAGGAGAACCACACGCCGGTGACCTTCGGGGCGTATGTGCAGGAAGAATACCATTTCGCGCCGCCCCTGACGCTGGACGCCGGGCTACGCTACGATTACTTCAGCTCGTTTGGCGCCACCGTAAATCCCCGCCTGGGTTTGCTCTACCACCCGTGGACGGACACCACCTTCAAGGCCCTTTTCGGTCAGGCCTATCGCACTCCCAACGCCGACGAGTTCCATTACCACGACTTGGCCAACGACGCCAATCCCGGCCTCCACCCCGAAACCGTCCGCTCCTACGAGCTCGTCGCCGAACAAGGTTTTGCCCGCCACTACCGGATCACCGGCACCCTATTCTATGAGGATGTGGAGGATCTCATCACCCAAACCATCAACCCCGCCGATGGCAACTCCATCTTTGAAAACGTCAGCCGGGTTTCCGTCCGGGGCGCCGAGGCCGAGTTGGAAGGCCGCTGGGCCTTTGGCTTGCGCGCCCGCGCCAGTTACGCCTACGCCCTCGCTGTGGACGACCAAACCGGCCAAAGGCTGGCCAACTCCCCCCGGCACCTTGCCAAGCTGCAACTCACCGCCCCCCTCTACCCGCCCAAAGTCAACCTTGGCTTGGAAGTGCTCGGCGCCACCGCAGTCCAGTCCGCCGCCGGCGACCGGGTGCCCGGCCGCGTCGTCGTGAACCTCACCCTCAACGCGCGCGACCTCATCCACAACTTGGACGTCTCGCTCGGCATCGCCAATTTGCTGAACCAGCAGTTCTACGACCCCGTCGCCCCCGGCTTCGCCCAGGACCTCATCCCCTTGGATGGCCGCACCTTCCGCCTCAAGGCCACCTACCGCTTCTAAGCGGGAACCCGATGCCGTCCCCCACACTGCCACGCCAACCTGACCGCACCGGTGCCCGCCTCCGTCCGCGCCTCCGGTGGCCGATCGTGTTCCTCGCCGCCGCCCTCGCCCTGGTCGGTGCCCCCGCCCCAGCCCCCGAAGTCCACCCCGGCCTCGAATACAGCGTCAAAGCCGGACTGCTCTTTCAGTTCTGTCGTTACGTCGAGTGGCCCCGGACCTCCGTCCCCGCGCCGGATTCCCCACTGCGGATCGGCCTGCTCGCCGAAGACCCCGTCGCCCCAGGGATTCAACGCATCCTCGCCGGCAAACTGGCCGACGCCCATCCCCTCGACGTCATCCTGCTCACCGACCCCGCGCAGGTCACCAATTGCCACCTCTGTTTCTTGAGCCGCGAGGTCAAAACCGTAGCCCCCACCGTGCTGGCCTACACCCGGAACGCCCCCGTCCTGTCCGTCGGGGAATTCGACGGTTTCATCGAACGCGGCGGTCTCATCAACTTCCAGCGCGTGGACGAAAACCTGCAGTTGGAAGGCGCTGTCGACACCGCCGACCGCCTCGGTCTCAAAATCAGCGGCAAACTCGCCCGCACCATCCGCCGCCACCGCCCGCCCCCCTGACCCCGCGCCCGCACCAGCACCGCCTTTGGGGGACACGAGGTGAAGCGACTGCGACTTGGTCCCGCCTGTGCTAATCGTTTACCCCGCCCCTGTCTCAAGTCCCGGCGGAGGCTCCAATCCCTCGGACATTCACCGTTCCGGATGCGCACTTCCGGCGCGCCGTGATTCGACGCAGTCCCCGGGCCGGGCGCTTCCTTCGCGGTTGCCCCGGCTCCCCGCGCGGCGTAAAACAATGGCGGTGACCAAAACCATTCCGCTCCTGCTTCTACTCGCCCTGGCCACTTTCGGACTTAGCCCATCGGCATTGGCCTGGGGCGATGCGGGCCATCGCATCGTCGCCGCGTTGGCCTATCGCGAACTCCCGCCGGCGGCGCAAAAGCACCTCCACGAAATTCTCCAAGCCCACCCCGAATACGCCCAATGGCGGGCGGCGTGGACACGGTAAGGCGGAGACGTGGATCTGGGATTGTACCTCTTCATGCGGGCGGCGGCCTGGCCGGATGAAATCCGTCGGCCGGGCGGCCCGTACGACCATCCGCACTGGCACTTCATCGATTACCCGTTGCGCGCACCCAAATTCCCCGTGACCCCGCCACCCGCCAGGGAGGAGGACATCCTGCACGGCCTAGCCGAGGCCGAAAGAGCCCTGGCGGCCCGATCCACCCCTCCCGAGGCGCGCGCGGCCTATTTGAGCTGGCTCATCCATTTGGTCGGCGACCTCCACCAACCCTTGCACTGCGGCGAGTTGGTCAGCGCGGAATTCCCGCACGGGGACAAAGGCGGCAACGATTTTTGGGTCAAACCCGGCGCCCGCGCCATCAAGTTGCACGCGCTCTGGGATGGTTTGCTGGGAACCCCCGGTCACGCCCGCGGCGAAATCAACGCCGCCGTGCGCCTCGCCGCGGAATACCCGGCGGCGTCACTGAAAACGGCCGCCCGGGAGCGGTCCCCCAAGAAATGGAGTCTGGAAAGTCGGCGACTGGCCATCGAAAAAGTTTATCTGTCCGGCAAACTACGCGGCGGCACCAAGGAAGAAACCGCGATCCCCCTCCCCGCAGGCTACGCCAAAACCGCGCAAGCCGTGGCCGAACGCCAAGCCGCCGTCGCGGGCGCCCGATTGGCCGCCGAAATCAAGACCTGGGTCAGGTAATTGCCCCTTTGCTTGCACAATTCCCTCCGGATTGGTCCGGTCCTCCAGAGGCCAACAACATTGGCCGGTTCCGGAGCCCCGAATGGGCGCCCCAAAACACAATGCATGCCGGACGGTGAGGGATTTCCGCCCGCTATCGCTCCCGCACGATTAGGCCGCCCTTGCAGGGCTCGGTCCACCCATCGTACTTCCCCTGGGCGAGGCCCAGGGCTGGGGCTTGGCCGC
>CAIYZC010000449.1 GCA_903930565.1 uncultured Pedosphaera sp. | reverse complement strand
GGTAGTGGCGGCGGCGCGGGTGACCGGCGGGGAAGCGGAGCAGGCGCGCGCCGATCGCACGGCAGTGGAACGGGTGTACTATGACCACCGGTTGGGCACCAAACCGCCCTTCGAACAAGCGGTGCCCCCGGCCATGGTGGAGCGGTTGGTCGCGGCGGACGAACACAAGGAAGCGGTGCTGCGCCGGGTTTACGGGGTGGTGATCCCACCGGCCCAAGTGGAGGCGGAGGTGCGGCGCATCACGGTCAGTTCGCAAGCCCCGGCGGTGCTGGCGGAATTGAAGGCGGCGCTGGGGGGCGACCCGGAGCGGTTCGCCCGCGCGGTGGCCCGGCCGCTGGTGGTGGAGCGCGAACTGCGCGGCCGCTACGACAATGACGACGCCCGGCACGCCGCAGTGCGCGCGGTGGCGGAGCAGGCCCGCGCGGGAGCCCGGGCGGCGAGGACAAATGGTTACGCGGTGCAATTGGTTGCGCTGCGCCGGGCGGCCACCAACGAACTTGCGGAAACGGTGTGGGAATTGGGCGCGCGGCCGGCGGGCAAGGCGAAACCCGGCGCGACGCCGGACGCGGCGGAAATTCAGCAGCGCTTCGGGCCGGAGGCGCGGCTGCTGACCTCACCGGACGCGGAAGCCGGGGCGGGGGAACGGAAGTTTTACTTCGCCGAATTGCCGGCGGAATTGCAGCGGGTGCTCAACGTCCAATTGCGCGCGGCGGGGGACGTGAGCGCGGTCATCGAAACGCCGACGGGCTTTTTGCTGTACGTGGCGCGCAGCCGGACGGAAGCCCAATTGGCGGTCGCCGTCCTGAGTCTGCCGAAGCTGGATTACGAGACCTGGGTGGCGGGGCAACCTTGAGCCGGGCGGGCGGGCGGCAGGCTTACGCGAGCGAGGCCAGGATTTGCTCGGCGGCGGCGCGGGGCTGGGGGGCGGCATAAATCGGGCGGCCAATGACGAGCCAATTCGCGCCGGCGGCCAACGCTTCGCGGGGACTCAAGGTGCGTTTTTGATCATCCGCCTTTTCGGCGCCGGTGCGGATACCCGGGGTGACCAATTGGACATGGGCGGGGAGCAACCGGCGCAGGGCGGTGATTTCCAGCGGCGAACAGACGAGGCCCCGCAAACCGGCCTGCACCGCCAGGGCGCCGAGGCGCTCCACTTGGGCGGCGGGGGTCGCGGGCACACCGATCTCGCGCAGGGCGGGTTCATCCATGCTCGTGAGCACCGTGACGCCGAGGACGAGCGGCGCGGGCCGGCCGGCGGCCGCGGCGGCCTGGGTGGCGGCGGTTTCCGCCGCCGCCATCATGGCGCGCCCCCCGCTGGTATGGATGGTCAACATTTGGATGTCCAACCGCACCGCGGCGGTGACGGATTGGGCCACGGTGTTGGGGATGTCGTGGAACTTCAAATCCAGGAAAACCGCGGCGCCGGTGTCGCGCAGGCGGCGGACGATGTCCGGGCCGGCGCTGGTGAACAATTCGCCGCCAATTTTGAAGGCCCCGACCACCGGCGCCAATTCGGCGGCCAGCGCCAGCGCCCGTTCGGGGCTGGGCACATCCAAGGCGACAATCACAGGATTCTGCATGGCGGCATTAAACCCGAATCCGGCCGGCGCACAAGCCCCGGCGCGGGAAATTTCGCCCACGGGCGGGCGCGCAGGATTGACCGGCGGAAGCCGGCGCGGCAAGCTGGGCGGACAGATGACGACGTCCCCCATCATCCCCCCGCGTTTGGAACCCGGCGCCACGGTCGCCCTGCTCGCGCCCGCCAGCCCGCCGCCCGATCCGCGGGCGGTGGACCGCTCGCTGCGCGCGCTGGAGCGCGCCGGTTGGCGCGTGAAGGCGGGGCGGCATTTGCGGCGGCGGCAGGGCTTTTTGGCGGGCACGGACCGGGAACGCGCGGGCGACCTCATGCGGGCCTTCCGGGATCCGTCAGTCCAGGCGATTTGCTGCCTGCGCGGGGGTTACGGCACGGCGCGGTTGCTGCCGCTCCTGGACTACGACGTGATCCGCGCGCACCCGAAAATCCTGGTGGGCTACAGCGACATCACGGCGCTGCATTGCGCCCTGCGGCTGCGGGCCAATCTCGTGACCTTCCATGGTCCGATGCTGGCTTCGGAGTTGAACCAGGAGGATTACCCGGAATTTTCGCGCCACAGTTGGGAGCGCGCCCTGACCACCGCCGGACCGTTGGGCGGCATCAGCGAGGGCTGCCCGGCCTCCGCGGTCGCGGTGGTGCGCCGGGGGCGGGCGGAGGGGGAATTGATCGGCGGGAACCTCTCGGTGCTGTGCACCTTGCTGGGCACGCCGTGGCAGCCGGATTTCCGGGGGCGCATCCTGTTTTTGGAAGATGTGGGCGAAGCGCCCTACCGCATCGACCGCATGTTGACCCACCTGCAGAACGCGGGCGTCTTGGGCCAGGTGGCGGGGGTGGCGGTGGGGGTGTGCCAGAACTGCGCCGACGCCCGGGGCAAGACCGCGGGGGAATTCCGCCAGACTTTGGAACACGTGCTGCAGGAGCGCTTGCGGCCCCTGAAGGTGCCGGTGGTCATCGGCCTGCCCTTCGGCCATGTGCCGCTGCACGCCACCCTGCCCGTCGGGGTGCGCGCCTGCCTGGATGGCAACCGCGGGGAGTTGTTCCTCACGGGGACCGCGGTGCGTTGAGCCGGCCGGAAATTCAGCCCCCCGGAAACCGGGAAAGCGCGGCGACACGCACCGCCACCACTTTAATGACTGATCGAACACCGACCAACTGATGCATGAATGCTGAACTGACCGACAAACTGGCGCGGCTGCGCGCCCTGGTGGCCGCCGAAAAGGCGGCGGGCGCCTTGGTGAACCTGCAGGCCAATTTCGCGTGGCTCGCCGGCGGCGGCGAAGCGCATGTGGCGCTGATTTCCGAGCGCGCGGCGGGCCACCTGCTGGTCACGCCCGAAGCCGTTTATCTGCTCGCCAACCGCATCGAGATGCCGCGCCTGCTCGCGGAACCGGCCGCCGGGCTGCAGCCCGAGCCGCTGCTCCACGAATGGGCGGAGGCCGGCGCGGCGGAACGCGCGTTGCGCGCCGTGGTGGATCCCCGCAAACTGATTTCCGACACCGGTGATTTCGGCAGCCGGGCCCGGCCCGAGTTGATCAAGGAACTGCGCTACGCCCTGCATCCGGCGGAAGTGAAACGGCTCACGGCCCTCGGCCGGGACGCGGAAGCGGCGATGAACGCCACGTGCCGCGCGCTCACGCCGGGGCTCAGTGAGAACGCCATCGCGGGCCGGCTGGGGGCGGCCTGCTGGGAGCGGGACATCACGCCCGCGGTGTTGTTGATCGCGGTCGATGAACGGATCCAACGCTACCGGCATCCCCTGCCCACGCCGAAGCAGGTGAAACGCCTGGCCATGCTGGTGCTGTGCGCGCGGCGGCACGGTTTGATTGTGTCGCTGACGCGACTGGTGTCGTTCGGCCCCTTGACGCGGGAATTGCGGCGCCGCCACGACGCGGTGTGCGGCATTGACGCGGCGTTCATCGCCGCCACGGAGGTGGGCGCGGCCGTCCGCGAGGTGTTCGGGGCGGGCCGGAAGGCCTACGCCGCGGCGGGGTATCCCGACGAATGGAAGCTGCACCACCAAGGCGGCCCGTGCGGCTACGCGCCGCGGGATTACGTGGGCACGCCGGACGTGGCGGGCCGGGTGCTGGCGAATCAAGCCTACGCTTGGAACCCGTCCATCACCGGCACCAAGAGCGAGGACACCATCCTGGCGACGCCCAAGGGGCCGCGGATCATCACCGCGGCGCAGGATTGGCCGATGGTGGCCGCCGGCGCCGGCGGCCTGAGCCTGCCGCGGCCGGATATTTTGGTGGTGTGATCCACGCCCCCCCCGACGGGGGAGGTCGCGGCCCTTCAGGCCGCCGGAATGCACGGGACGAATTCCCAGGCTGATAGCCTGGGCTGAGGAGTTGCGCACCTTGGGCGCGCTGGAAAAGGCCCGCGGAAATTCCGCGCAAAATCGGGACGGCCCACAGGGCCGTGATTCCTCAGGCCCAGCCCATCGGGCTGGGGGCGGGGGCGTTTTTATCCCAGCGCCCTGAAAGGCGCGCGATACCAGAACCGACCTGACAATGTCGCGGCCCTTCAGGCCGCCGGAATCCACGGAACGAATTCCCAGGCTGATAGCCTGGGCTGAGGAGTTGCGCACCTTTGGCGCGCGGGACAGAGTACGCGGACATTCCGCGTCAAATCGGGACGGCCCAAAG
>CAIYZC010000448.1 GCA_903930565.1 uncultured Pedosphaera sp. | reverse complement strand
GCGAGGATCTCGTCCACCCGGCCGGTGACCGTGGACTGGGCATCGGGGGCGTCCCCGGTCGACATGGTGTTGAGGAGCAATTGGCGGACGCCGGCCAACGCGGCGGCTTCGTCGCCGGGATGCAGGGCGCGCTCGGCTTCGACGCGGTGGATGAACCAACCGCAGAAGGATTCCTTTTCAGCGCCGGCGATCACGGTGGCCATGGTGCCGCGGGCAGGGGCGGTGTCGAGGGCGGCGGCGAGTTCGCGCAGGGTGGCGGGGGGAATTTGGTGATAATTCTCGGCGACGGTGCCGAGGAGGATGTTCTCCATGGCGATCTGGACCAGGGCGGAGATGAGCACCCCGTCGTTCGCGAGGTTGCGGGCGAGGGCGAGAGTGGCGATCCAGTCCTCGCGCGCGGCCTCGGGGCGGCCGTTTTGGAGGTCCCACGCGAAGCGGACGCGGTCGATGACGGCCACCTGTTTGGCGCGGGCGAGGTGCGGCAGGAGAAGCTCGGGGCCGTTGCTCAAATCGAGGCCCCAATCGGCGGGGACGCGGCAGTGGGCGGCCTGGCGGAGGAGCTTGAATTCGGCGTCATAAAAACGCTGGTCGGCGCCGGCCGCGGCGGGCAGTTGGCCGCCGTGCCAAAGGTTGGTGGTGAGGTAGTCCTGTTTATCGCGGGGGATGTTGTACCCGACCAGGAAGGCTTGGTAGCTGATCAGGGCGGGGTTGAGGTTGGTGTTCTGGGCGGAGGCGCCGAGCGGATGGGCGGCGGCACCGAGCAGGAGGGGGAGCAGGAAGCGTTTCATAGTTGGTGGGGGCTAAAAGTTGTCAACATAGTCACCCGTTGGTAACGCGCCGGGGCGAAAAGGTTCAATTTTTTTTCGGGGCCGGGAGGGGCGCCGGCCGGGGCGGCTTACTCCGCGGTGAAGCCGCACCGGGCGAGCATGGCCACCATGTCGGACCGGGTGGCGCCCAGCTTGGGGGCGGCGGCGAGGAGATCGGCGGCGAGGGCGGGGTACCAGGGATCGCGGTCGGCTTCCGTGAGGCCGGCGACATCGTAGGGGGCGATGGCGGCGCGGACGCGCCGGCTCAATTCCGCGGGGGGCACGGCGGCGGCGGGATCGGTGACGGCGGCGCAAATTTCCGCCAAGGCGGCGCGGAAATCGGGTTGGGCACCCAGAAGGAAACCACCGGCGAGCTGCGGACGCCCCAGGCGGCGGGCGGTTTCGGAGAACGCGGCGGCGGCGAAATAGAGGCGGGTAAGGTCCTTGAACATGGGGAACCGGTCCATGGCGGCGTAAAGGGCGCCCACCAAGCGGGCGGTGCTTTGGAGTTCGGACCGCGTTAGACGAGCGTAGCCGGCCAGGGCGGCGTCCCGCTGCGGCCCAACCCCGAACTCGCGCAGCAAGCGGCCGAGGCGGCTGATGCCCAGCAGGGTGAGGGGGAAGCCGGTGGAGAGGAGCGGATCCACCACGCCGGCGGCGGAGGGGAGCAAGGCCCAGCCGGGGCCGGCCGCGGTGGTGCATTGGTAGGCAAGCCGGGGTTGATGAACGAAGGGCGTGACCGCCCGGGCGCCGGCGAACATTTCCGCGACGGTGGGC
>CAIYZC010000447.1 GCA_903930565.1 uncultured Pedosphaera sp. | reverse complement strand
TTGGGCGTAGCCCAGCAACTGGGTGATGATGCGGTCCGAACGTTCCACCTCTTCGCGGATGATCTGCAATTGCTCGCCGAGATCGGTGCGGCCTTCGCGCAGGCCGCGCTGGAGGGAGAACGCGGCGTTGTTAATGATGCCGAGAGGATTTTTGAGCTGGTGGGCGATTTCGGCCGCCAGCCGGCCGGCGGTTTGCAATTCACTGTTCCGGGCGGCGGCCTCGCGCGCTTCCTGGGCGGCCTGCCGATCCCGGAAAGAAAGCAATTGGACGCCGTAACACGAGGCGGTGAGCAGCCACAGGATGATCAACCGCAGCAGGAAGGGTTCGGGCGTCTCGGCCGGCTCCTGGGGCAGCGTATTGGCACGCGATTTGGGCGTCGAATTGGTGCGGGCGAGGCGCGGGCTGTCCACGGATTCCCGGGGCGGCGGGTTGGTCCGCGACGCGCGCGGAATCGGCTCCGTCCGGGTGTCGTCCGCCGCCCGCCGGGGCCCGATCCGGACCCCCGGTTGGGGCAACAACGGGGGCTCGTTTTCCCGCATCCGCACGTCCGCCAAACCGGCGGCGAGAAAAAACAAACTCAAAAAAAGGTTCAGGACAATTTGCGGCGTGGCCAGCGGAATGCTCAACGCGTTCAGCACGATCAGCCCCGGAAAAACCCAGTACAGATCGCTGCCGAATCCTCCCGTCTCCATCGTCAAGCCCGCCAGCAGCACACCGTCGAACAATCCCATCACGAAAACCACCCACGGGACCAACCGGCCGGGAAATCTTTGAATGGTCAGCAGGATCGCCGCGCCGGCGCTGACGATGAGGTAGGCGATGAAATAGCCCTGGAGGGTTTCAAACGCGAGCTTGCGCTGGGTTTCCGCCTCGGCGAGCCAACGCGCGTAGAACAGATAATACAGCACCACCGCGGTGACCATGGTCCGCGCGGGCAGGACGATGTGCCGCTGCATCGCCAGGATCCGGCCCACCTGCTCCCGCAGCTCCGGGATCGGCCGGGACAACAAGCGTGGAAGCCAGGTTCGAGAGGCCGACATTGGGTGTCCGCCCGGGTGGTTGGCCCGGGGTCAGGAGGTCAATTCCGCGGCCCGGCGCGCCACGTCCGCCACGGGCCAGAGGCGCCCCACCCCTTCGTAGCCACACGAAAGCATCCCGGCCTCGGGGCCGATGAATTCCGCGCCGCGCGCCTGCAGGGTGGCGACGTTCGCCTGCGTGGCGGGGTGCAGCCACATTTTGCCGTTCATGGCGGGGGCGAGGAGGATTTTGGCCCGGGGATTCAAGGCCAGCGCAATGCAGGTCAACGCGTCATCCGCCAGGCCGTGGGCCAGCTTGGCCAGGCAGTTGGCCGTGGCGGGCGCGATCAACAAGAGGTCCGCTTCATCGGCCAAGCGGATGTGAGTGGGCTTCCACCCCTCATCCTCGGCGTAAAGATCCGTGACGACCGGTTGACGGGTCAAGGTCTTGAACGGCAAAGGGGTGATGAAACGCAGGGCATCGGCGGTCATGACGGTGTGCACCACGGCCCCCTGCTTGGTCAACAGACTGGCCAGTTCCGCCGCCTTGTAGGCGGCGATGGAGCCGGTGACGCCGAGGATGATGTTGCGCGGGGCGCTCATGGTGGGGAGGAAGGGACAACCGCCCAGTCCATTCAGAATTCGGGCATCTGGCAGCGGGTGGTGCGGCGGCGCTCGGCCTCCAGGATTTCCTGCATCTGCCGCAAGTCCTCGGCGATGCTGGAACTGAGGATCAAATAATCAAAATGCTTCCACTGGGAAACCTCCTGCCGGGCCACGCCGAGGCGCTTTTGAATCACCGCCGGGGCGTCCGTGCCGCGGCGCTCCAAGCGGGCGCGCAAAACGTCCAGGGAAGGCGGGGTGAGAAAGACCTGCACCAAAGCGCCACGCAATTCGGGATCGTCCTGCGCCTGGGTGCGAATGGCGGCGGCGCCCTGCACATCGACATTGAGCAAGACGTCGCGGCCCTGGCGCAATTTGCCGAGGACCTCGGATTTGAGGGTGCCGTAGCTGTTGCCAAACACGGTGGCGTGCTCCAGGAAATTGCCCGCCTGCACCCGTTTGAGGAAAGCCGCGGCGTCCAGAAAGTAATAATCCACCCCGTCGCGTTCCCCCTCCCGCGGGGCGCGGGTGGTGCAGGTGACCGCCCGGGTCATGAGGGGGTAAGTGCGGAGGACCTCCTTGACCAGCGTGGTTTTGCCGCCGCCGGAGGGCGCGGAGATCACGATCAACAGCGGTTTGGGAGGGTGTTGGTGGTCGCTCACAATCGGTTTGGGGGATGGGGTTTCATGCCGGCGGCCGGGCGGGGCCTCATTCGACATTTTGCGCCTGTTCGCGGAATTTTTCCAGTTCCGTTTTCAGGGTGACCACGGCCTGGGAGATTTCGGCATCATTCGCCTTGGAACCGATCGTGTTGATCTCCCGGTTCATCTCCTGGGCCAAAAAGTCGAGGGTGCGGCCCACGGGTTCGGGGGACTTCAGGCAATCCTGGAATTGTTGGAAGTGACTTTGCAGGCGGGTCAATTCCTCCGTGATGTCCGAGCGGTCGGCGAAGAACACCAATTCCTTGAGCATCCGCTCATCGGCCACCGCCGGGGCCTCCACGCCGGCGCTGAGCAGGCGCAGGCGCAATTGCTCCCGGTAGCGCTCCTGCACGCGGGGCGCGTGCTTTTGCACCGCCGTGGCGCATTTTTTCATCACGGCCACGCGGGCCGCCAAATCCTTCGCCAGATTCGCCCCCTCGCGGACGCGCATTTTGACCAGGGCGGCCAGCGCCTGCTGGAGTGCGGTTTCCACCGCGGGCCAGTAGTCCTCGGCCACGGTTTCCTCGGCGCCGGTCTCGAACACGCCCGGGGCCCGGGTGAGCATTTCCAACGTGACGTCGCCCGCCACCTTTAATTCCTTGCCCAAGCGGCGGAATTCCCGCAGATAAGCCTTCGCGACGGGCACGTTGAGTTGCACGCGCCCCGCCACCCGGTCCGCCGCTTGATGAACGGCCACGCGGGCCGTGAGCCGGCCGCGGGAAATGGCGCGGTTGATGAGATCCCGAATCTGGGCCTCCAACACCTCCAACTCGCGGGGCAGCGCGACGGAGATTTCGCCCTGCTTGCGATTGACAGAGCTCAGTTCCACCGTGACCTTGCCGCCCTCCCGCACGCATTCGCCGCGGCCGTAGCCGGTCATTGATTTCATGTGGTGTTGACTATGGCCCGTTTCGACCGGGGGCGCGAACCATTTTTTGCCCCCACCCCGGACCCGGGCAACGGCCCAGCGGGGCATTATTCAGGCAACTGGAGGCCGAGCTTGCGGGCCGCCTGGGCCACGTCCTTGTCGCCGCGGCCCGACAAATTCACGATGACCAATTGGTCCGGGGACATCCGGGGGGCGCGGGCGATGACCTCCGCCACGGCATGGGAGGATTCCAGGGCGGGAATGATCCCCTCTAGACGCGCCAGTTTCACAAACGCCGCGAGCGCCTGGTCATCGGTGGCGTAGGTGTAATCCACCCGGCCTTGGTCGCGCAACCAGGCGTGTTCCGGCCCCACGGCGGCGTAATCCAGCCCGGCGGAAACACTGTGCGTCAGTTGAATTTGGCCATGGGCGTCCTGCAGGATGTAGGAGCGCGTCCCCTGCAACACGCCAAGGGAGCCGCCTTGGAACCGGGCCGCGTGCTGCTCGGGTTGGATGCCCAAACCACCGGCCTCCACGCCCACCATCTTGACCGTGGGATCCCCGAGGAAAGGGTAAAACAGCCCGATGGCGTTGGAACCACCACCGACGCAGGCGATGAGCAGGTCCGGCAACCGTTCCTCCTGCTCGAGAATCTGGCGGCGGGCCTCGTCGCCGATCACGCGTTGAAAATTGCGGACCATGACCGGGTAAGGGTGGGCCCCGTAGGCCGTGCCCAAGATATAATGGGTGGAGCGCACATTGGTCACCCAGTCGCGCATGGCTTCATTGACCGCCTCCTTGAGGGTTTGCTGCCCGGCCTTGACCGAGACCACCTCGGCGCCGAGCATTTTCATGCGGTAAACGTTGAGCGCCTGGCGTTCGCAATCGACCGCCCCCATGTAGATGACGCATTGCAGGCCGAACATGGCGCTGACGGTCGCGGTGGCCACCCCGTGCTGGCCGGCGCCCGTTTCGGCGATGATGCGGGTTTTGCCCATGCGTTTGGCGAGCAGGATTTGGCCGATGGCGTTGTTGATCTTGTGCGCCCCGGTGTGGAGCAAATCCTCGCGCTTGAGGTAAATCTTGGCCCCGCCCAGCTCCTTCGTGAGCCGTTCCGCATAGTACAATGGCGTGGGCCGACCGCAAAACTCACGGAGGTAGTAGGCCAGTTCCTGTTGGAAGGCGGGGTCGTGCTGGGACCGGAAATACTCCTGCTCCAACTCCAGGAGCGGATGCATCAAGGTCTCGGGCACGTACCGGCCGCCGAACTGGCCAAAATGGCCATGGGCGTCGGGCAAAGTGGCATTGGCACTGGCGTTGGCAAGGGCGCTGCTCATCCGGGCAAGCTACCACCCGCGCTGCCGGCGGGCGAGGGGATTTTGGCGACGGGAAGAGCGCGTCGGGGCGGAAATTGGCGTTCGCGTCGGGGCGGGGGTGGGTTACCTTGCGCGGCATGGCGCGCTATTCACGCAACGACCAGTCGGGGGTGGAACTTCCGAAGGCCAAAATCAACCGCGAATCGCTCCGGCAAACGCTGGAGTTGTTCCGCTACCTCCGCCCCTACCGGGGCCGGTTCACGCTGGCCTTGACGGCGCTCTTCCTTGGCAGCCTGTTGGGCCTGGCGTTCCCCTATTTCGCGGGAACCATTATTGACGGCGGGCTCCCCCACCCCGCCGCCGTGGGCGGGGCGCTTACGGCGGCGACGGCGACGGCGACCGGACACCGTGGCTTCCCGAGCGGTCCGAACGAGACGGCATTGCTGATGCTGGGGCTGCTGGCGGTGCAGGCGGCGCTGGCGTTTTTTCACGCCTTGTCGTTTGCCACGGTGGGTCAAAAGGCGCTGGTGGATTTGCGGCGGGACACGTACGCGCGGTTGTTGTCGCTGCCGATGGCGTTTTTCGCACAACGGCGCGTGGGGGAATTGGCGAGCCGCCTCTCGGCGGACCTGATCCAGATCGAGGACACCCTGATCATGTTTCTGCCGCAGTTTATCCGGCAATCCACGATGCTCATTGGCGGCATTGCCCTGATCGCGGCCACCTCGCTGAAGTTGACGGGGATCATGTTGCTCAGCCTGCCGATCATGACGGCGGCCGCGGTGTTGTTCGGGCGGCGCACGCGGCGGCTGGCCCGCGAGGCCCAGGACCGGCTGGCGGACACGGCGACGATCGTGGAGGAGACGCTCCAAGGCATCATGAACGTGAAGGCCTTCTCCAATGAAGGTTATGAATTGGGCCGGTACCACGCCGGGTTGGGCCGGTTCCTGAACGTGACGCTGCGGAGCGCCAAATTGCGGGCCGGGTTTTTGTCCTTCATCATTTTCGCCTTGTTTGGCTGCATTTTGCTGGTGCTGTGGTCGGGGGCGCGCCTGTTGCAGCAAGGGGAGATCAGCTTCGGGGATCTGACGCGGTTCGGTTTGTACATCACCTTCGTGGCGGGGGCGATGGGACAGTTCGCGGAGTTGTACAGCCAGTTGCAAAAGGCGGTCGGGGCCACGGAACGGATTCGGGAATTGCTCCGGGAGCCGGGCGAGGTCGAGGTGCGGCTGGCGCCGCCGGGGGCGGCGGTGGTGTGGCCACGGTTCCGGGGGGCGGTGGTGCTGGAAAACGTCGGGTTCACCTACCCTTCCCGCCCGGACTTCCCGGTGCTGCAGGACGTCAGCTTGGAGGTCGCGGCGGGGCAGCGGATCGCGGTGGTTGGGCCGAGCGGGGCGGGCAAATCGACGCTGATCTCCCTGTTGTTGCGCTTTTACGATCCCGGCACCGGGCGGGTGGTGATCGACGGCCGGGACGCGCGGGAGTATCCGCTGGCGGAATTGCGCGCGCAGATGTCGATGGTGCCGCAGGAGGTGTTGCTGTTCGGCGGCACGATCGCGGAGAACATTGCCTACGGGCGGCCGGGGGCGGACCAGGCGGCGATTGAGGCGGCGGCGCGCCAGGCCAACGCGCATGAGTTCATCGCGAGTTTTCCGGAGGGCTACGCCACGTTGGTGGGCGACCGGGGGATCAAACTCTCGGGCGGACAGCGCCAGCGGGTGGCGATCGCGCGGGCGTTGTTGAAAAACCCGGCGATATTGATTTTGGACGAAGCGACGAGTTCGTTGGATTCGGAAAGCGAGGGGCTGATCCAAGAGGCGTTGGAAACGCTGATGCGGGGGCGGACTTCGTTTATCATCGCGCACCGGCTGGCGACGGTGCGGCACGCGGACCGGATCATCGTGCTGGTGGGTGGAAGGGTCGTGGAGGCGGGGACGCACGAGGAGTTGCAGGCGCGGGAGGGCGGGGTTTACCGGCGGTTGGCGGCCATGCAATTCCGGGAGT
>CAIYZC010000446.1 GCA_903930565.1 uncultured Pedosphaera sp. | reverse complement strand
GAATTGCAGCTCGCCCAGCCCGGCGGCCAAGTCGCCAAATTGCTCAAGTCCGAAATCACCCAAAGCACCCCTATGGCCGTGTCCCTCATGCCGACGGGCCTGGACAAAGCCCTCACCCCGGCCGAACTTCGCGATTTGATGACCTACTTGCTGACCGAACCCGAGCCCCCCGTCCCCGCCCCGGCATCCCGGAGGGATACCAACCGGTAGCCGGTGGCTGTCCGCCCCAGCCAAAGCATTCACGTTGACGTTGGCAGTCGCAAACGTCTTGCGTCGGTCAAATTTCGCGGGAGGCAAGCCGGGGCATTTGGTTCCGGCCGTGCGACTTGCGGCCCGGCCCGGCGGGAGCTAAATTGAACCGATGAGTTCGTGCGCGGAAAATAGTGCCTTCGCCAGATCGGCCCTGCCGGGGGCCGATTTACTTCACCTATGAGTTCCCCGCCCAACAACCCCGCTCCGCCCGAAGCCGCCTCCAATCCACCGCCCTTCCGTCGGCATCGCTTGCGCGTCCCCACTTGGCTTTTCACCTTCGCGCTGCTGCTGCCTGCGGGCGTGGTGAGCACCGCCGGTTTCTGGGTTGTTCATCAAGGTTTGGAAGGACGGGCGAACGATCTATTGATCGTCGGTTACGCTTTGATGCCAGTGAACAGCATTTTCTGCGCTTGGTGCTGCGCCGCGCCGCCGAATATTTCCGGGGACAGGCGGGTGGGCCGTTTCGTGCTTTTGACGGCTGGATTTGCCATCCTCAACCTGGCGCTGGCGTTTCCGGGTTGCGCGGAAAATTGGATCTACCGTTTCGACCATCACCCGGAGATGCATTGATCGGCGATTGAGCCGATTTCACGCGCCAACCAACCTCTGCGGTCTGGAAAGCGGTTTCGCCCCCTTTTTGACTATCCAAACCGACGGAGCTGGGCGGCACTTTATATATGAATCCACGCCCTGATCCCGCAGACGCTCGTCGGACTGCGGGCCGCTCGCCCGGCCCATCTCGTGTCGGCCCCTACGCGTCATGAACTACCCTGAAGCCCCTCTCTGCCCACGCTGCGGCGCGCCCCGTACCACGTTCGATCATCCTTGCTCGAATTGTCCACCCGGCCCGTGGACCGTGTCTGATCAACCGCCGTTTTGGAAATCCATCCGCTTTGTCCTTTACCAGCCGTTTTGGAAATCCATCCGGTTTTTCCTTTTCCAGCTGTTTCTCTGCCCCCTCCTCGGCCTGCTCGCAGGCGCCATGGGGGCCGGGAGCAAGGCAGTATCCATGGAAATGCCGGTATCGGGATATGTCTTCGGGTCGTCCTTCTACCTCATTCCTTTCACCAGCATCTATTGCGCGTGGTGGTTGGGGGCCAAAATCTTTGACCGACCAGCGTTGAGAATTGCCTCGATTCTTTTGCTGATTCCTCTCCTATGCGCGCTCAATTTGATTTTGGTCTTTGCCGGTTGCTCGTGGTTCACCAAATAGCCTTTTCTTTTCCTCGGGAGCGAGTCTTTCGTCGGTGCGATTTCAATTTGGTTCCCACGTGAAACTGCGCTAAAGTTTCCCCATGGAACCGCAACCTGACGAACCCAAACCGCCGCCTTCTGAATTTTGGACCCGGGCGCAGAGCTCGCGGTTCGGCATCGCCTTGTTGTCCGGTCCGGTTTTGTTTCTTGCTGCCGGCTTGATGTCGAAAACGGTGCCTTCGGTGGGCACCGTGTTTTTTTGGACCGGTTGGGGCGCCACCTTGGTTGGCAGCGGCTTCTGCGCCCATCTTGCCACGCGCGGACTTCACCCAGTTTGGCGCTTGCCCGCCTACTTGCTGGCGGCGTTCGGTTACCTACTGCTGTCGCTGGTCCTCTCTTATCCCGGCTGCGCTTTGATGCTAAGCCATTGAGCCCAAAATTGACCAAATTTCCCGCCTGCCTGCGCTTCTGGGCTGCCGGCGTGTGTCAATTTGCCCGCCATCTCGCTTGCCGTTCCCGTTGCGGGCTCATTCTTTCCCTGGACATCGATCCTACCGGTGCAAACATCATTTTTTTCGATTATCCAAACCGGGCGCGTTTGGGCTAGGCTCGGCCCCAAGCAACGGATTGGCGTCCTTGCCCACAACCAATTATACCCTGACGCAACATGAACGATCCCGATGTCCCGCCGAGCGTCCCCGGCAAAGAACCCGGTGACGGTAAGCGCGCGGTGCCCGGGCATTTTGTTTTCTTTTCGGCCCACCCGTTTTGGCGCCGCACCGTTCGGTTCCTCGTGGTGTTTTTCTCGCCACCAATGCTCTTGATCGCCTGCCCGTTCTTCTTTAACCACACCGGCTATGACGCAAGCGCCCTCGTCCTGTTCGTCATCGTGTCGCTCCTGATGCTGTGCTCAAGCGTCATATGCGCGCTTTGGTTGTGCGGCGGAGTCAAAGGGAAGTCGTTTTGGAAAGTCCTGGGTTTTTTGACCCTTATTCCCCTGCTCTGGGGGTGCGGTTTTACCCTCGCTTTTGTGGGTTGCACCGTGACGGGGCAGTTTCGCAAATAGTCAAGTGCCGGGCAGCGGCCGTCGCCCAATGCCCACACCTTGGCGACCGGCATTGATTTTCCGCCGGGCAACATCGGTTTTTTCGATTATCCAACCGAGGCCGCTTTGGGTTAGGCTCGGCCCCAAGCAACGGATGAGAGTCCTTGCCAACCATTTAAACCCTGAGGCCAGCATGAATGAAAACGATGTCCCGCCCGGTTTGCCCGGCGACGCTGCCAGCGACGGTACGGCCTCCCCGGGGCGCGCCGGCACCCCGACTGCGCCCCGGCGCTTTTGGCAGACGATTCGTTTCTTCCTCACGGTTCTTTTTGTGCCGCCGATTTTGCTCGCCGGCTCGGGCTTTTTTGGTGACAACGACCGAATGGGAGGGCTTTTGGGGATCACCGGGCTGGTGCTCATGCCTTGCGCGAGTATCGTTTGCGCCGCTTGGCTCGGTTCCCGGATTAAACGGCTGCTATGGCAGGCGGTGGCCTTCCTAGTCCTCGTTCCCCTCTTCCTCGGGGTCAGCTTTTTTCTGGGCTTTGCCGGCTGTGTGCAAATCAAAAATTCCCACCAACGACCTCCTGGCGCAGCGAGTCCACCCGTGATTGTTCCCCGACCCGCCTCGGTAGTGCGGCTCGCGCTGGCGGCCACCTGGTGCTCAATTGTTCCCCGTGTCGGGATGCGCCCGGTTATATTATTCCATGCTTAAACCCACCTTACCCACATTCCAACGCGAGGAACTCCTCAAGCGCACGACGAGCCGTTGCCCGGTGTGCCGGACCGCCTGCCCGGCGGAAGTTTGGCGCCTCGCCGGGCAACCGTCCCAAGTCTGGTTGCGCCGCACCTGCCCGGAACATGGCCTCGCGGCGGTCTGTATCGCCAGCGACGCGCGGTTTTACTGGCTGGCGCAGGGGAATCCCCAAAACGCCTGTTGCGCGGGCGGTGGTGCCTGCGGGCCGGCCGCCGGCTCACCCGACTTGGCCCGCGCGACCCCGCCCACCTTGCAGG
>CAIYZC010000445.1 GCA_903930565.1 uncultured Pedosphaera sp. | reverse complement strand
GCACACCTATGGCCGTGTCCCTCATGCCGACGGGCCTGGACCAAGCCCTCACCCCCGCCGAACTCCGCGATTTGATGACCTACCTGCTGACCGAACCCGAGCCCCCCGTCCCCGCCCCGGCATCCCGGAGGGAGCCCGGTCGGTAGCCGGTGGCTGTCCGCCCCAGCCAAAGCATTCACGTTGACGTTGGCAGTCGCAAACGTATTGCGTCGGTCAAATTTCGCGGGAGGCAAGCCGGGGCAATTCGGCGTCCAGCCGGCATGCGGTCTTGGCCCAGGGTCTTTAACCCGGAGGGTTTATGGAGTATGGCCGTTGGAATCACCACCGGTTTCCCGGGCGGTGCCAACCATGGCGACGCCCCCGGCGTGGTACGCCGGGCTCATGTCCAACAACCCTCCGGGTTGCCCGGATCATGAGCGCGCCGCCCATCCGCCATGCCGTTCATTCTCCCAAGGCTTTCATGCTGCAACTGCCGCTTTCAGTTTGAACTGCCGATTTTAGTGTCGATTCTTTTGCTGATTCCTCTCCTACGCGCGCTCAATTTGATTTTGGTCTTTGCCGGTTGCTCCCGGTTCACCAAATTGCCTTTTCTTTTCTTCGGGCGCGAGTGTTTCGTCGGTCCGATTTCATTTTGTTCCCACCTGAACCTGCGCTAAAAATTCCCCATGCAACCGCCTCCTGACGAACAAGAACCGCCTCCTTCAGATTTTTGGACCCGGGCGCACGGCCGGCGCTTTGGCGCCGCCTTGTTGGCCGGTCCCGCCTTGTTTCTCGCCTCCGGTTTGATGTCGCAGGTTGTGCCTCCTTTAGGGGTCGTGTTGTTTTGGACGGCTTGGGGCGCCACCTTGGTTGGCAGCGGAGTCTGTGCGTCTATTTCCACGCGCCGGCTTCCTCGGCCGTGGCACGCGCCTGCCTGTGTGCTGGCCGCGTTGGGCTTTTTCCTGCTTTCGCTGGTCCTTTCGTACCCCGGTTGCGCTCTGGCATTTCGAAATTTTCGTGATTGACGGCCCATTGGGAATTCCGCGA
The DNA here is from genome assembly GCA_903930565.1 of uncultured Pedosphaera sp. GTDB lineage: Bacteria > Verrucomicrobiota > Verrucomicrobiia > Limisphaerales > Pedosphaeraceae > CAIXFN01. The sequence goes on along the minus strand of CAIYZC010000445.1, from coordinate 1,000 downwards.
AGCCCGCACTCCCATCCCGAATCCCACGTCTCCACAGCATTGATTTGTCCGCACGCAACATCACTTTTTTCGATTCTCCAAACCGTGCTTGTTTGAACTAAGCTCGCCGCCAAGCAACGGAATACATTCCTTGCCGAAAACCTTATTAGTACCAACCCGGGCATGAATGAGAACAATATCCCACCCCGCTCGCCCGGCGACGCGCCCGGCGATGAGGCGTCCGCTCCGCCGAAATTCTCCGTCCCCCCCGACCGCCGGCCGTTTTGGTGCGCGACCACCTTTTTCGTGGTCGCGCTGTTCCTTCCTCCTGTCTTCCTCATCATCGGCGGATGTTTTGGGGACCCTGAAAAAAGGGGCCAAGGCGGAATCGGCTTCATTATGTCCGGCATGGTCATCATGCCCATCTCCAGCGCTTTTTGTGCCCTCCGATTGGGAGGCGGACTTAAAGGCAAAAGTTTTTGGCGGATCGTGGGTATCCTCTTGCTGATCCCGGTCATCTGGTTGCTCAGTTTGTTCCTGGGATTTGTGGGCTGTATGCAGGTGGACCAATACAAAGGGCGGCACCACAGCGGCATCAATGGGCGCTTGGGTGCCCCGCAATTCGCTGCGTCCTTGCCGATCCCTCCGGCGCCATTCATCGCCGGGGCGTCAAATCGGCGGCTTGTGCCTGGGGGCACCGAGCTTTAACCTCCCATGCTTAAACCCACCTTACCCACATTCCAACGCGAGGAACTCCTCAAGCGCACGACGAGCCGGTGCCCGGTGTGCCGGATCGCGTGCCCGGCGGAAGTTTGGCGCCTCGCCGGGCAACCGTCCCAAGTCTGGTTGCGCCGCACCTGCCCGGAACATGGCCTCGCGACGGTCTGTATCGCCAGCGACGCGCGGTTTTACTGGCTGGCGCAGGGGAATCCCCAAAACGCCTGTTGCGCGGGCGGTGGTGCCTGCGGGCCGGCCGCCGGCTCACCCGACTTGGCCCGCGCGACCCCGCCCACCTTGCAGG
>CAIYZC010000444.1 GCA_903930565.1 uncultured Pedosphaera sp. | reverse complement strand
GTGGCAGCTTGTGGGCCGGAGAATGCAAGCGTCCGCGCCCCGCTTTCCGCCTCCCTGGACTTTGTGGGGGACGAGCCGTCGCCGCCCTTCCCGATCAACATTCGCTCCCTTGCAATGGCATAGCGCGGCATGGCTGCCCTGTTTTGGGTTTCCCCAAGACCGAAAATTCAGCGGATGCCGGTTCGCTTGGCCAAGGTCAGAACATTACGCTCCAAATCGGGTAAATGCCTTTTGCCCTCGCGAAAACCTCGTTCAATGCAAGTTCGAGGTGAGCACCTGTAACCGTATTCACAAAGATAAAGCGAAATTGCGATCTGAGGCTCTGGGCTACGAGCCATCGCCGCCCTTGCCGATCACCATTTGCTCCCTTGAAATGGCGTAACGTTGCATGGTAGCTTTCAGCCATGAAAAGCGCGGTCATGGACAGCCCACGGAGTCGAAAGGAGGAACTCGGTCAGTTCCTCACCTCGACGCCGGTGGCAGATTTCATGGCTTCCCTTTTTTGGGCTCTCCCTAAGAAGGTCCGCCTGCTGGATGCTGGCGCGGGTGCTGGCGCCCTCACCGCAGCTTTTGTTTCCCGGTGTTGTGCCCAACGCGAAGGGGTCCGCGTCATCGAGGCGACCCTCTATGAACTCGATGTTGAAATCCTTGAAGCGCTGGTTGAAACGATGCATGAATGTGAGCAGCTCTGTGCGGCCGCGGGCATCCGCTTTTTGTTCACGATCCATTCCGTAGATTTCATCCAGGAAACCTCGGCCCGGCTTTCCGGCGGGCTGTTTGGCTCGCTGACGCCCAGCTATGATGTTGCCATCGCGAATCCGCCGTACCGCAAAATCAGCACCGATTCGCCTGAGCGGAGCGCGCTCCGCTGGGTCGGCGTCGAAACGAGCAACCTCTACGCGGGATTTATCGCGCTGATCCATCGGCTGTTGCTGCCTGGTGGGCAGTTGGTCGCCATCACGCCGCGGAGCTTTTGCAATGGCCCTTATTTCCGGGCATTTCGGGAAGACTTTCTCACCCACCTGGAGCTGCGCCGGCTGCATGTTTTTGAATCCCGCCAAGCCGCTTTCCGCGACGACGGAGTGCTACAGGAAAATATCATTTTCCATGCGGCCAAGGGGGGAAGGCAGCCCGCTGAGTTGCTCATTTCCAGCAGTAGCGGAGAGCCGGATGGAAGCATTACCGAGACTGATTTTGCCTTCACCGATATCGTTCATCCGCATGACGCGGAGAAGTTTATCCACATCCCTTCCACGGCCGGCCACTCGGCCGCCAAGGAGACCTTGGCCGGACTTGGCTCAAGTTTGGCCTCGCTGGGGGTGACCGTTTCGACCGGGCGTGTGGTGGACTTTCGCCTAAAGGGCGCCCTGCGGCAGGAGCCGGAGCGTGGCACTGTGCCACTGTTGTACCCCTGCCACTTTAATGGCGGCACCGTCCACTGGCCCATCGCCTCCGGTCGCAAGCCCAACGCAATCCTCGACAATGCCGAGACCCGCCCATGGCTGGTACCCTCCGGCGTGTATCTGCTCACCAAGCGATTTACTTCAAAAGAGGAACGCCGCCGCCTCGTGGCGTGCTTGTTTGATCCGGAAACAGTCCCCGCGCCATGGGTCGGTTTTGAGAACCACCTCAATTATTTCCATGCGGGTGGGCGTGGCTTGGAGCGAGACTTGGCTGTCGGCCTGTTCGCGTTCTTGAACTCCACCGTGGTGGACCAGTACTTTCGGCGATTCAGCGGTCATACCCAAGTCAACGCGACCGATCTGCGCACATTGGCTTATCCCGACTGCGGCACCCTGCGCGCCATGGGCCGCGGCCTCCAAGCCCTTGATGTTGCGCAGGCCGAAATCGATCAACTTGTCGACCAACACCTTCATGGCTGCTGAAAAACCCCTCCGCAAAGCGGCCGTCCGCAAAAACCGGCTTGCCGAAGCCATCCAAGCCCTCACGGCTTTGCAATTCGGTCCGAAGCAGCGGAATGAAGTGGCCGGCTACACCCTGCTGGCCCTGCTTGATCTCGCGCCTGACGTCGCTTGGTCGGCTGCCCGGGATCCATTGCGGGGGATCACCCCCATCATTGATTACCTTGCCGAGGCCTACGGAATTCATTACGCACCCAATACACGCGAGACGCTCAGGGACGATGCGGTGAAGTACTTCGTCGAGGAGGGGCTTGTAATGCGGAACCCCGATGTCACCGGCCGGCCAACCAACAGCGCAAAAACAGTTTACCAGATTGAACCAAATGCCCTTGCCCTCCTCCGCAAGTTTGGAACATTGGAATGGCCTTCGGCGTTGCGTGACTACCTCGCCACTCGCGAAATGCTTAAGCATGAGTTGGTTCGAAAGCGTAATCTGGCCCGCTTGCCCGTCACGTTTGCCGACGGTTCCGAGATTTCGCTTTCACCTGGTGGTCAAAACCACCTCATCAAGGCCATTCTCGAAAACTTCTGCTCCATTTTCACCCCCGGCGGCGTGATTCTCTACGTCGGCGATACTGAGAACAAGTTCCAGCACTTGGCCGCGACCAATCTGGCCGCCCTCGGCGTCACGCTGGATTCCGCCGCCAAAATGCCTGACGTTATCGTTCACCACCGCGCCAAAAACTGGCTGCTTCTCATCGAAGCCGTCACCAGCGCAGGTCCGGTGGACGGCAAGCGCCGCAAGGAACTCAAAGGCCTTTTCGCCGGCTGCAAAGCCGGCCTCGTTTTCGTGACCGCCTTCGAGACCCGACGCGCCATGCAAACCTTTGTATCGCAAATCGCTTGGGAGTCCGAAGTTTGGATCGCCGAAGACCCCGAGCACATGATCCACTTCAATGGCGACCGCTTCCTGGGCCCGTATCCGGATGTGATGCCGCCGGCCTGAGCGAAGGGGGCCGCCTGGACAACAACTGATGCTGCCGATCCCATTTCGGCGGCTTTAACGGGCTCGATCCTCCATTCCCAAAAAGATCAAACCAAACACCCGGTCCGAAATTCGGGGCCCATTTCTACCGTGCCCGTCAGCTCCTAAGCTCTGCCACGCGACTACACCGTAAAAAGTGAGAACTGACCACTTCATGGTCCTCTATTTGTCTTTCGGCGGATTCTCGCTGCATTTGAGTTGAATAAGGTATCCAGGTTGCCGAACCTTGAGGGCGAGCATAGCACCCAATTGGCATTTTGTCGAATAAATACCACCATAAGACAAATGCAAAGACGATATATCAAGGGCTGCAATAGTGCCGGATGCCCCCAAAATTGCAGCATTGAAGGACTCAGTGTCGCTGATCAAGGACTTTATCCTTTGTGCCTTGGGTAGCCCTACGATCGCGGACAAGCCAGTGAGGTCGTCCAGTGAGTATGGTGAAAAGAACAATAAGGTGCCATCAAAGGCGGATGCGCAACTAATCTCGAAATCACCTTCTTTGCTTGTCCTTAGACGGGTATCGATAAGGCGCAAGAAGGCTCGTAGTTTCGCTTGAAGCTCCGAATGCCTGCGGATGGTCTGGTACTCGAAAAATCCTGCAATTACCAGGAACGAAGTAGTGCCAACTGCCATCCAATTGTAAAGTCGTTTCATAAGATGTATAATTTGTCAAACAAACCAATTCACAGGGCGGAATGTGAACGGGTCAGTTTTCACTTTTTACTAATCTGCCCCCCCCCGCACGCGGCTTGCAATCGAGCTAAAGCGGGTCGTTCTGGTACCTGGCGGCTTCCCTTCGAGGAGCCGGCACACGCAGACGAAACCGCCGGTGACGCTGACAGCCTCGTGGCGATCTGGGTCAGCCGGATCAGATCATGGTATGTCTTGGTCGTTGTCATGCTGGTGACGCAATTGTTCTGGACACAATCTGGCTCCCCCATGGCGAATTGGCAAGGGATGATTACGTCGCGGAACCGGGCGTCGGAGTTTGGTAGTTCGGTGCCAGCAACGCGCGGCGCCAGTGTGATCCAGCAGCCTGGCCCCTGAACCCGGCGGGTTCCCAGCCACGTAGCCGGTGGTTGAGGAGCGCCGCGACGACACCACCGGGTTGCATCCCAATTGCGCTCGCATCCTGGGGGGATGCCAGCCGTGTGAACTCCTCCACGACGAGATGCCCATGCTGAACGCCACAGTCCGGCTCGTGCATTCGTTAATGATGTTGGGGGTGGTGAACGCTCCGGCCCCGGCCCGCATCACCCCCAAAGGCAAGTTTTCCGACGAATTCATCATTGAAGTGCTGGCCCGCAAATACCAGCAACACCTGCCGATTTACCGGCAATTCGCTCTCGCCTTGGCCCTCGTATCCTTGGAGTTGTGGGCGCTTTTGCTGATTTCCGTTACCAGGCCTTGAGGTATTTGCACTGCTGACGTCGCGTGGATGCTGCTCATTGCAATCCTCCATGTGAGGTGTCCATGATTGGACGAATGAGGTGGAAGAAAAACCCCTGGCGACTTCTGCTTCAAAACGTGCGGCGCCGAGTCGGGGCGGGTCGCGGCGCCGTGGTCGAATCCGCGCCCGTCGTCCTTGATGGCAATGACCAGGTGCGCGCCCTCTTTCCACACTTGCGCTGAAGTGCGCCGACTGCTATGCTCGTGGCATAAATTACTCGCTTTCGGCCCGGGAAACGCAGTTGGCGGGAGGCCTCGGTCGCGAACCGTGGCTCTGCTTTCCGGGCGCAGGCGCGGTGGTGGTGGACGGCGCCAGACCGGTGGTTTGGGGTGTCCGTAAAGTGTCCTTTGGTCACGAAAACTTAACAAAAAAGTCATGCAAGCAAGCCAACACATCCTTGGCCAACGAACCAAGGGGCACTCCTTGAGCCACGAAACGAAAAAAGTCCGCCACACTCCGTCCGGCTCCGTCAAGGGAGGACAGGGCTGCGGATGGCTGCCGGGGGGCTGGCGACGCACGGTTTGGCCGCTCCTGCTGATTGCATTGCTCCTGCTGCTGGGCGGGCAAAGGGCGCGCGCGCAATCCACCAACGGTTTACAATACACCGTAAGCGGGAGCAACACCGTGATGATCACCCGCTGCGATGGCGGTTACAGCGTGGTCGTCATTCCGCCGATGATTGCCGGTCGGCCCGTCACCTCGATCGAGGGTTACGCGTTCTACGATTGTGTCGGGCTGACCAGCGTTACTATTCCCGGCAGCGTCACCTCGATCGGGGATTCCGCATTCTGTTTTTGTTCCGGGCTCACCAGCTTGACTATTCCCAGCGGCGTCACCGCCATCGGGGAATCCGCGTTCTCCTTTTGTTCCGGGCTCACCAGCTTGACCATTCCCAGCGGCGTCACCGCCATCGGGGATTACGTGTTCTATGGTTGTTCCGGGTTGACAGCGATCTTGGTCGATGCTCTCAATCCTGCTTATAGCGGCGTCGGCGGGGTCATGTTCAACCGGAACCAGACCTCGGTCATAGCTTATCCGCCGGGCAAGTCGGGAGCTTACATCGTTCCCGGCAGCGTTACCTCCATCGCGGATGGCGCTTTCTTGAATTGTGCCGGGCTGACCAGCGTGACCATTCCCAGCAGCGTCGTCTCGATCGGGGATTCCGCGTTCTCTGGTTGTTCCAGCCTGACCAGCGTGACCATTCCCGGCAGCATTACCTCCATCGGGGATTCCGCGTTCTCTGGTTGTTCCAGCCTGATCAGCGTGACCATTCCCACCGGCGTCACCGCAATCGGGGCTGGCGCGTTCTATCTCTGTTCCAGCCTGACCAGCGTGACGATTCCCAGCAGCGTCACCTCGATCGGGGACTCCGCGTTCTGCTTTTGTTCCGGGCTCACCAGCGTGACCATTCCCAGCGGCGTCGGCCTCATCGGGGATTATGCGTTCTGTCTCTGTTCCAGGTTGACAAACGTGACCATTTCCATCGGCGTCACCACCATCGGGGATTCCGCGTTCTCTGGTTGTTCTGGGCTGACCAACGTGACCATTCCCGGCAGCGTCACCGCCATCTGGGAGGGCACATTCGCGAATTCCGGGCTGACCAGCGTGACGATTCCCGGTAGCGTCACCTCCATTGGGGCCTACGCCTTTTATTCTTGTTCTGGGCTGACCAACGTGACCATTCCCGGCAGCGTCACCGCCATCTGGGAGGGCACATTCGCGAATTCCCGGCTGACCGGCGTGACGATTCCCGGCAGCGTCACCTCCATTGGGGATTCTGCGTTCTCTGATTGTTTCCAGTTGACCAGTGTGACGATTCCCAGCAGCGTCACCGCCATCGGGGATTCCGCGTTCTATCGTTGCTCCAGCTTGACCAGTGTGACGATTCCCGGCAGCGTCACCGGCATTGGGGATTCCGCGTTCGCCGGGTGTTCCGGGCTGACCAACGCCACCATGGGGGGAAACGCGCCGGGTGTTGGGCAGTACGCATTCGATTCCACACCTGCCACGGTGTATTACCAGCCCGGAACGACCGGATGGGGCTCCAGCTTCGGCGGCATCCCCACGGCGGTTTGGCAACGACCGACCCCGGTGATTTTGCCGCCACCGGCCATCGGCACCAACGGTTTCGGTTTCACGCTCTCCTGGGCGACCAATGCCACTGTTGTGGTTGAAGCCGCGGACGCGCTGGCGTCCTCGGGTTGGTCCGCCATCAGCACCAACACGATTCGTTATGTTCCGAACGGAACCAACGCCTTTAACGGATGGTTGCAGTTCAATGATTCGCAGTGGACGAATTCCCGCAGCCGGTTTTACCGGGTGAGCGGGCGATAGGCGGCGGGGCCGCCTTCGCGGGCGGAGACTCCAACCCCGATTCGCAAGCGGGAACCCGGTCGAAGGTTGAATTCCGAGGGCGCTTCCAATAAGGGCACCCATCCTGCCCCTGCCCAAACCTGGCCGAGGATCACGGCTTGGAATTGAGCCGCGCGACCCTCACCCAGGCGGTGCTGGCCGCCGGGGAACTGCTCGGGGCGGTGGTGCGGGCGCAGGCCGAGGAAATCAAACGGGGTTCTTACCTGCAGGGCGATGAGACCACGGTGCCGGTGCAACAGCCGGAAAAGACCGGGAAAAACCACACTGCGTATTTGTGGCAGTATGGCTGTGCCCGGTGGGCCGGTGGTCTTTGACTTTCAAATGGGACGTGGGCGGGTGGGCCCGGCGGCTTTTCTCCAAGGATTCCGGGGGGTATTGCAATGCGACGGTTACGAAGCCTACGACAAGCTGGGGGAAGGAATCGAATGTGCGGGTTGCCTGTCGCACGCCCGGCGGGGATTTGAGGACGCGGCCAAGTTGGCCCCGCTGGATCCGTTGCCGGTGGAAGTGTTGGGCCGCTTCCATCAACTCTACGAGGTGGAACGAGAGTCCCGGGCGGCGCAAGACACGGCCGCGCAGCGGCTGGCACGAAGGCAACAGCGGAGTGTGGCGCTCATGGCGGCATTGAAAGCGCGCCTGGTGGCGATCCGTCAGCAAATCATGCCGGGAACCAAACTGGCCAAGGCCTGCGATTATGCACTGGGCCAGTGTAGCCGGCTGGAAGTCTATTTGCAGAACGGGCTGGTGGAGATCGACAACAACTGGTGCGAAGGCGGCATGGCGCCCGCTGGCCCTTGGCCGCAAGAACTGGCTGCACCTCGGGAGTGCGGAAGCCGGGCTGAAAGTGGCGGCCATCGCGTCGAACATTGAAACCTGCGGTCGCCTGGACATCAACCTGCGGGAATACCTGACCGAGGTATTGCCCAAGCTCGGCAGCTGGTCCATCAACCGGATCGCCGAACTGACGCCCACCGCTTGGGGCGGCCAAGGCAAAGCAGAATTGACATGCCGGTCAGCGTAGCCGCCGCCCGCTTTCCCGCCTATACGGGGTTGGCTATACGGATACGGCCGACCGGCGGGGAGCTGCCCGCCGACCAGCGGCGGGCAGTGCCTAGCAGCCCTGGCCGACTGACGTAGTGGCTGGGCAGCCGGGACACAGGGTGCGAGAGGGTGACGGGGCGCACGCTGTGGCCCGGATGACCCGCAGCGGCAGGAGGGAGCGCGAGGGCTGTGGCACAGGCGCGGGTGGCC
>CAIYZC010000443.1 GCA_903930565.1 uncultured Pedosphaera sp. | reverse complement strand
CTGAAAGCGTGGACAACGTGCGTGGAAGGGAAGGACGACCAAGGCGGCGGGTGTGGTTTGGTTTTCCCCTCGCCGGGGAACCGGAGGCCGGCTGGAAGCCGGCGGTCCCAGGGGGGATTTGCCGGCGGGAAAGTGGAGCCAGGAAGAAAATGGCTCCAAAGGTAGGACTCGGACATTGTTTCCCGTCTCAGACAATAATAAAATCGCACATTTCCTGAGGAATTCAAGGATATTTGGCTGAACTCGCCAGAATTTGTCACCCCACTGTCAGTGCTTTCACTGACAGTTTCACTGACAGTGCCGGGGCTGAGGCAACGCAACAACCCGCGTTGTTGCGTTGCCGGCCTGCCGGGTTGTTGGGGTTTTGGGGTGGTGCGAACGCTCCTTTTGCGTAATGGGACTGCACATCCGGTCGTGTGTCGAAGCTAGCCACGAGCCCCTCGGTTCGAAGCCTTGACCGACCGCTCGAAGATGGTATTGTAGCACAATGAGCTACAGGACGTTGGAAGTTGAACTCGAAAATGGGGTGGTGCATGCCGCCCACTCGGAGTCCTTGCCAGCCAAGGCGCACGCACTCCTCACCATTTTGGACGCGCCCGCCACCGAGCCGTCGGCGGCTCCGGCGCCCTCGCTGGCCGATCTTGCCCAGGATTTTTTTGGCATCGGCAATGGCACCCACACCGATCTCTCCACGAATCGGCGGCACTTGGCTGATTTTGGTCGATGAGGCGGGTCATTTTCGACACGGGGCCGTTGGTCGCCTGCCTTTGCCCGCGGGATGAACACCACGATTGGGTGCGGCGGACCTTCCAAGAGATTGCGCCCGGCTCCTTGGTTTGCGAGGCGGTTTTGGCCGAAACCTGCCATTTGGCTGCTAAGGAAGGCGTCGCTGCGGCGCGCGTCATTGAATTTATCCGCCGCCTGCGGTCGCAACCAGTGTCCTTGGCAAATGAAATGGCGGCGCTTCAAGATTTGCTGGCCCGCTACGCCGACACGCCCATGGATTTTGCGGATTCCTGCGTGGTTCGTCTGGCTGAACTCCACCCCGACACCACGGTTTGCACCACCGACTCCGATTTCAAGGTTTTTCGCAAGCACGGGCGGGAAACAATTCCGCTGCTGGCCCCGTTTGTGTTCTGAAGCTCGCGTTGTTGTTCGTGTAGCTGTTCATCAAGGTTCTTGCGCGCGGGCGACCAGAACCATGTTCGGCAACACCTTGTCCCCAAAGATTCGCTGCCTGCGGGGGGAATAATCCGGAAGCGTGGGGGTTACAGTGCCGTTTTCAGGGTGGCTCAGGGTGGCATCCTGCAAGTCTTCCAGCAGCCAACGGGCAACTTCCCACCGCTCCTGCCGGGGCAATTGCCGTAACGCTTGCTCGATTTCCTGAACACTGCTCATGGCAAAATCTTATCAGATTCGCCTCGCTTTTGCGAACGGGCTTTTGGGAGCAACGCAAGAGGCCGGGGGGAGGCGGGATGGCAACAACGCGCGTTGCTGCGTTGCTGGACTGTCGGGTTGGCGGATTGTTGGCGTGCTGCGTGGCCGAGTTGCTGCGTTGTTGGCAACGCAGCTTGCCGGGTAGCCGCGTGGTCGGGTGGTCAGCGTTTGCCGGACTGCTTCTGGTTCCACGCGGTCAGGAGTTCGGCGATCAGGTCGCTGAATTCGCGGTTGCCGTCGCGAATGAGGTTGATTTTGGCCTCGGTGTGGAGCGCCTTGGGGATGTACGCGGTGACCTGGGCGAAGTCGGGGTTGGAGCGCTTGCCGGTGCCGTCCGGGGTTCCGGTCTTGGGCTGGGCTTTCGCGGCGGTCCCCTGCCCTGCTGCCGGTTCGGACGCTTGGCAGTGGTGGAGTCAGCTGGAAAGCAGAAGCCGCTGCGACCCTTCCCGGGTCGATGGTTTCGTGGCGGAGTACGGGTGGTATCGTCGCGTTGCTCCTCGACCACCGTCTAATGGCTATCATCCCGCCGGGATGCACGGATGGGCGAAGCCGGCGCTTGCGAAAGCTTAAGCCAAGGGCTGTGCCCATTCGCCCGCCAGCCAACGAATTCCGTGACAACGGTACGCCGAAGCCCCTCCAAAAAAAGCGGTGCCGTGCGTTGCTTGCGCCGCACTCCAAGACTTGGCGGTAGGGGCGCGGCCGTGCCTCTGCCCAGGGCTGTGATCTGGTGGCCAGTTGGGCCACGTGGAGGCGGGGCGGTGGGCGGGCTGGTGTCGCGACCCTACAGGTCGCTGGAAATTCT
>CAIYZC010000442.1 GCA_903930565.1 uncultured Pedosphaera sp. | reverse complement strand
GACGATCGTGAGCCCGCCGGGCGGCTCGGCCTGCAGGCGCGGGGCTGCTTCCTCCACCCGGACCACCTCGCCCCCCAGCCAAAGGCGTTGGTAACCCTGTTTGGTAATGAGCGCCAACGATTCATCGACCGGCAGTTTGTTCGAGAGCGGCAGCTCGAAGGTGATCAGCCCCTCCGGTGCGGGGGTGGCGGCCAGGGCGGACCAAATGCGGTCCGGGGTGTCCTTTTGCACCGGTCGGTCGCATTGGCGGCAGTGCAAGTGCGCGAAATGCGGCCACAGCAATTTCATGTAGTCGCAAATCTCCGTCATCGTGCCCACGGTCGAGCGCGTGCTCTTGACGGTGTTGCGTTGCTCGATGGCGATGGCCGGGGGAATCCCCTCGATGCTGTCCACGCGCGGCTTGTCCATCCGGTCGAAGAACTGCCGGGCGTAGGGCGAAAAGGTCTCGATGTACCGCCGCTGCCCCTCCGCGAACAGGGTGTCAAATGCCAGCGAACTCTTGCCCGAACCACTTCGGCCCGTGATGACGAGCAGTTGGTTTTGCGGCAGATCGAGGTCGAAATTCTTCAGGTTGTTGTGCCGGACGCCCCGCAGGCGGATCATCGGCACGGCGGACGGTTTGGCCATGCGCGGGCAATGTAGGGGGGGCGGCCGTGAAGTCAAGTCACGCCAAGCGCGCCAACGCCGTCGCCAAGTCCAGTCCGCGCAATTTCAAGAGCTTGTGGCGGGACGTGTGACCGCGGAACAGCTCAATGCAATTCCGCGGGCAGTCCAGCTTTTCCGCCAGGAACCGGATCAGGGCCTCGTTCGCCGCGGCGTCCACCGGCGGGGCGGTGACCTTGATGCGCAGCTCCGCCCCGAGCGGACCCACGATCGCGTTGGCGGAGGCGCGGGGTTGCACCTTCACCGCCAGCAATAGGCCATCGGCATGGGGGCTGAGGTAGGCGGGGGCGGCGGACGTCATGTGCCGGCCAGCTTGGCGTCCCGCACCCCTTCCGGCGAGCCGAAAATAAGGATTGCCGGGGGCGCTCGGTCGCTCCAAATTACGGCCATGAAGAACCCTTTCACCCCGGTTTTGGGCTTGGGATTGGTATTGGCAATCGGTGGGCTGGCGGGGGCACCGATCCCGGCGGCGGGGCAGGAGAAGGCCCCCGCTGGCAAGCGCGCCGCCGAGGCCGCCGCCGCGGTGGAGGAAGCCCGCGTGAAGCTCTACAAGCTGTCGAAACAACCCCTCCAACCACTGCCGGGCGAGGGTTGGCAACCCCTCTTCGACGCCAAGACCCTCACCGGGTGGCGGGCCACCGACTTCGCGGGCCACGGCGAATCCCATGTCGAATCCGGCCTGCTGCTCCTCGAATCCGGCGACCCGCTCACCGGTGTCAACTGGACCAATGACTGCCCCAAGGCCAATTATGAGCTCGCCCTGGAGGCCATGAAACTGGACGGCTCGGATTTCTTCTGCGGTTTGACGTTTCCGGTCGGCAACTCCTGGTGCAGCCTCATTTTGGGCGGCTGGGGCGGCGGCATTGCGGGTTTGTCGAGCATTGACGGCCAGGACGCCTCCGAAAACGAGACTTCCCGCTACGTCAAATTTGACAAGGATCACTGGTACCGCATCCGCGTCCGCGTCACCGCGGAAAAGATCGAAGCTTGGCTCGATGGCGAGCAAATCGTGAATCTGGCCACCAAGGACCGCCGGATTTCCCTGCGGTTCGGGGAAATCGAGCTCTCGAAGCCCCTGGGCATCGCGGCCTACGAGACCCGCAGCGCCCTGCGCGGCCTCAAACTGCGTAAATTACCGTAAATCGCCGGCTAATCGGCCGCCCCGCGGTCCGTCCCGCCCGTCCGCCCAATTCTTGGCGGACTGGGGCGCAATTTGCCGCGTTCTACCTGTTGACCGGGCCGCTTGGTGACGGCAAGATGACGGAACTCAAACGCGAGTGCTTGCGACATGAAGAAACCCAGCAAATCCAGCAAACCCAAATATCGTCGAGTCCTGTTGAAACTGAGCGGCGAGGCCCTCGGCGGAGCGGCAGGCGTCGGCATCTGCCCCGAAGCCGTCCACGACATGGCTCAACAGATCGGTGAAGTCCGCGAACTCGGCGTCGAGGTCGTGGTCGTCATCGGCGGCGGCAACATCTTCCGCGGGCTCGCCGGCAGCGAGCGCGGCATCGAGCGCGCCACCGGCGACTACATGGGCATGTTGGCCACCGTCATCAACTCCCTCGCCCTCCAGGACGCCTTGGAAAAACTCGGCATCGCCACCCGCGTCCAATCCGCCATTTCCATGTCCCAGGTCGCGGAACCGTTCATCCGCCGCCGCGCCATGCGCCATCTGGAAAAAGGCCGCGTCGTCATCTTTGGCGCCGGCACGGGCAATCCTTTCTTTTCCACCGACACCGCCGCCGCCCTGCGCGCGAATGAGATGGGCGTGGAGGTCATTCTCAAGGCCACCAAGGTGGACGGGATCTACGATTCCGACCCCAAGAAAAACCCGAAAGCCAAGCGCTACACGCACGTCACCTACCTGGACGCGTTGCAGGAGCAGCTCAAGGTGATGGATTCCACCGCCTTCTCGCTCTGCATGGACAATAAAATGCCCATCATCGTGTTCGACTTTTTCCGCCCGCACAACCTCAAGCGCGTGGTGCTCGGTGAGGCCGTCGGCACGGTCGTCACCGCCTGATTCCTCGGCGGAGCCGGTCATCTGGGTGGGGTGGGGCGGGGCAGGGGAGTGCTCCCCGCTCCCCCCTCCGGTCTCCCTTCTTTCCCCAAAGCCATGCCTGAGCTCCCCGAAGTCGAAGTCCTCGTCCGCCACTTGGCCCCCTTGGTGCGGGGCCGTGGCATCTCCGCCGTCGAAATCCGCCGCCCGCGCGTCTTGGGCCCCACGCCCGCCCCGGAGTTCATTCGCACCCTGGAGGGCGCCACCTTCACGGGCTTGCTGCGGCGCGGCAAATACCTCGTCTTCAGCCTCCGTCCTCCTGATCGCTCCGCCGAACCCATCATGCTGGTCGGGCACTTGGGCATGACCGGCCGGATGTACCTCCTGCCCCGCGCCGCGGAACTCCCCAAACACGCCGCCGTGGTCCTGGAACTGGGCCGCCAACACCGCTTCGTGTATGAGGACCCCCGCTATTTTGGCCGCCTGACCCTTGACCGCACCGGCCTGGACCGGCTCGGGCCCGAGCCGTTGGCCGATGATTTCACCCCCGCGGTGCTGGCCGCCGGCTTGCGCCGCTCCGCCCAGGCCGTGAAAATCAAGCTGCTGGACCAGAGCCTGGTCGCCGGGGTGGGGAACATCTACGCCAGCGAAGCGCTTTTCCAAGCCGGCGTTTCCCCGCGCCTCGCCGCCCGCCGCCTCAAAGCCCCCCAAATCGACCGGCTGCACGCCGCCATCCGGGAAGTCCTTACCACCGCCATCGCCGCCGGCAGCACCCTCCCGTTGGACTTTTCCGGTCAGGCCGCCAAAACGAGTGCGATTGTGGAAGCCCCGGCGCCCGTCCGTGGCGCCCTGTTTTATTACGGCACTGCCGGCCCCGATTCCCCGTTTTACCAGGAGCGATTGCAGGTCTACGACCGGCGCGGCGAACCCTGCGTGCGTTGTGCCGCCCCCATCCGCCGCCTCATCCAGGCCGCCCGCAGCACCTTCTTTTGCCCCCGCTGCCAGCGGGCGTGACGCCCCCGGGTCGGCGTCCGGATTCCCGGCCGAATTCCGCAAAATAAATGACGCATTTTTTTATAAAATCCGTTGACGCCCGGCCCTCCCTCCACTACCCTTCAAGTCCCTTTGGTATCCAAAGTAGCTCAATGGTAGAGCAATCGGCTGTTAACCGATCGGTTGTAGGTTCGAGTCCTACCTTTGGAGCCATTTTCTTCATGGCTCCACTTTCCCGCCGGCAAATCCCCCCTGGGACCGCCGGCTTCCAGCCGGCCTCCGGTTCCCCGGCGAGGGGAAAACCAAACCACACCCGCCGCCTTGGTCGTCCTTCCCTTCCACGCACGTTGTCCACGCTTTCAG
>CAIYZC010000441.1 GCA_903930565.1 uncultured Pedosphaera sp. | reverse complement strand
GCTCCAGATCCGCCGGGAAATCGGCGACCGCCGCGGCGAGGGCAATGACCTCGGCAATCTGGGCAATGCCTACTCGGCTTTGGGCGAGGCGCAAAGGGCCATCGAGTATTACGACGCGTCTCTCAAGATCCGCCGGGAAATCGGCGACCGCTCCGGGGAAGCCAACGATTGCTTCAACCTCGCGTTGGAGTGGTTTCGATTGGACGAGCGGGATCGCGCCATTGGTCTGGCGCAGGATGCCTTGGCGATTTATGCAGCCATCGAGTCGCCCCATGCGGAAAAGGCGAGGAAGAAGTTGGCGGAATGGGGGGCCGGCGCGGTGAAATGAAAAGCAAACCCTGGCGTGTTTCAACCGCAGAGCGCTGACTTCGCAAAAGTCCTTCTGCCCGGTGGGGCGCCACCAGGCGTGAAAATGGTGAGGGTTGGGGTGGACGATGGGCGAACCGGTTGCCCGCTTGTGGATGGCGGCGGCGGCCGGCTGGAAGCCGGCGCTCCCAGGGTGGAGGCGGCCGGCGCTGATTATGTCCATAAACCTTTCAGGTTAAAAATCGGTGGCCGGGAACATCGGCGACTTCACCCCGTGCGCTCCGCGTAGCAGGGTCCGCTCAAATAATTCCCGCCTCCCATCCGCGGAAATCTGCGCGATCGGCGGTTAAAATTCCGCATCCCCATCCCCACTCAGCGGTTTGCCCCCCCAAGCCCAAAGTTGCCAATCCGCTCGGCCGCGGCTACTTTCCGGGCATGTTGCATCGCTTTCGTGGTTTGGGTTGGTTGTCGTTGGTGTCGGCCCTCCTCCTGCTCGTGCCGGTCGCCCGGGCGGCGGTGG
Source organism: uncultured Pedosphaera sp. (assembly GCA_903930565.1). Taxonomy (GTDB): domain Bacteria; phylum Verrucomicrobiota; class Verrucomicrobiia; order Limisphaerales; family Pedosphaeraceae; genus CAIXFN01. Next base: position 1,912 of record CAIYZC010000441.1, on the reverse strand, counting down.
ATGCCCCGGCGACCGGCACGGTCAAAACCTACGAGCTCGTGGGGGTAGGCCACTTGCGCCTCGAATTGCCCGAGGGTTGGCACGACAAATTGACCCGCTCGGTCCTGCTCGGCGTGCCGACGGACGATTTCCTGCTCACCCCCGCCGATACGAACGCCTACGCGGTGACCGTCTCCATCCTCCAATTGACCGAGGAACAGGTCAAAAAGGTGGATTGCCGGCAGGAATTGACGCGCGGGTCCAAAATCGAGTTGGCCGGCGCGGAGGAGAAAACCCTGCCGCTGATGGATATCGAGGGCACGACCTTCGCCGGCGCCTATTTCACGCTCACCGACAAGTCCGTGACGCCCGGGACCGCCAAACCGGGGGAGTATCGCTGGTTAACGCAGGGCTTCGCCAAGAGCGGCTCCTTGGTGATGACCTTCCGGCTCACCTCCAACGTGGGCGGCGAGGCCGAGCGCAACCAATTGCTCAACCTCGTCAAGACCGCCCGGATCGAGCCCAAGCAGTAACGCCCCCACTGGCCGAACTCCTCAAGGCCGCCCGGGAGCGGTAGCCGTCGCGGTCGGAGTTCCACCAACCGGTTCGCCCCCCCCCCCGGCACCAGGAAAGCGTAAATCGCCAACGTGACCGCGGTGCCCAACACCAAGGCCGCGATCCCCAATCGCCGCCGGGCGGGCAGCACCAACCACAGCACCACGCCCGTCGCGCAGGCCACCACGATCAGCAAGGCGCTGACGTCGATCACCCAACTCCAAGCCCCGCCGGTGTAGCGGCCCCGGTGCAGGTTGTTCAAGACGGCCGCGAAATTGAACATCTCGTGGTGCACCTTGGTCGCCCCCGTGGCGGGATCCAGGGTGATTTCCCAGAGCTGGCCGGGTTCCTTGAACGCGGCGGTCCAACGGTCGTTGGCCGCGTCCAAATCCGTGAGCGCGCCCGAGATATGGAACTCCTTGCGCCAGTGCTCGACCACCGCCAATCGATCGTTCCGGGCGGCCACGTCTTTGGGCGTGGCGCCGGTGCGCTCGACCACCCGCGGCCGGGTCGCGCCAAACCATTCCTCATGGTTCACCGTGAAACCGGTCAGGCCGAAGAACAGCAATACCCCGAGTCCGCACAGGGTCAGGTAAATGTGGACGGTGCGGCAGAGCTGCAGAAACTTGCGGTTGATGGTCACGGCGGATCGATCTTGGGGCCGTAATCGACCGTGCCCGGTTCGCTTTCCGCCGTGGCTTTGAACGCGGCGGTCTTCGGGGCCGCACCGCAATAAACTTCCGTGTCCTCGAAGACATGGCGCCCGTGCTCGCGGTTCACCTCCAGGCAGAGCCGGTAGCGCCCCTGCTCCACTGGCCGCCCGGCGTCGTCCTTGCCGTCCCAGAGCAGCGTGTATTCCCCGGGCGAGCGCGTGGCGCGGGAGACGGAGTGGAGCGTGCGTTCATCCCCCTTGGTCGCATCCCACCAATGGGTCATTTCGGGAAAGTACTTGTCCTTGGTGCCCCAAAAAGCCACGGTGCGAATGACTTTGCCCGCGCCATCCTCCACCCACAAAGCAACATAGGGCCGCTTGAAGCGGCCACCGGGCGGGCTTTTCAAGACCACCTTCACCGCCACGCGAAAACCCGCAGGCCAGCCATTCCCCACCGCCGCGCCGGCGGGCGGCGGCTCCGCGCTGGTGCCCGGCTGGGCCGTCGCCCCGGTCAAGTCCAGGCAACCCCCGCGCGTCAAAGTGCCGTCGCGCTCAACAAAGAGATACCCCAGCGCCCTGTGGGTTTCCGCCAACTCCCGGCCGGCCGCCGGCCCGAGCACGCACGCCGCCGTCGCCAAGGCGTTCGCGGTCAGGCAATCGGGCGCCACCACGGTCGCGCTCAACGCCCCCTCCGCCACCCACCCGGTCCGGCCATCCAACAAATGG
>CAIYZC010000440.1 GCA_903930565.1 uncultured Pedosphaera sp. | reverse complement strand
GGCCCCGACCAACCCGGTCATGACGCCGATGTCCTTGCCGAAACGCTGCGGGAGCAGTTGAAAGACGGAGCCGTTCGCCATGCCGAGGGCGGCGGAGGCGACCGCCAGGGCGGCGAAGTTGAAGTAAAGGTTGTGGCCCCAGGCCGCGGCGATCAGCGCGAGCCCCGCCACCGTGTAAAATTGGTAGAGGGCGCGGATCCCACCAATGCGGTCCGCGATGGCTCCGCCCACCGGCCGAAGCAGCGCGCCCGTGGCGGTGCAGACGGCGGCGAAGTCACCGGCTTGCACGGCGGTCAGGGCGAACTCGCCCTTGAAGTATAGGACATAGGAACTGGCCAGACCAACGAAACCGCCAAAGGAAATCGTGTAATAAAAGCAGAACCAATGGGCGTCGGCATCCTTGAGCAGTTTCAGGTAATCGGCGAATTTCTTCCGCTTCACGGTGACGGGGGCCTCCTTGGAAAACACCATATAGACGATGAGCACGAGCACCGCCGGGATCAGCGCGAGGCCGAACACCGCGCGCCAACCGTAGGCGGCGGCGAGCCGGGGCGCGAAGAGCGCGTCGAGGACGGTGCCGATATTACCCGCGCCCGCCAGCCCCATGACGACGCCCTGGAGGTGGGGCGGGTACCAGCGCCCGGCCTGCGGCAAGGCCACGGCGAAACTGGCGCCGCCGAAGCCCAGGATGGCGCCCAGCAGGAGGGCGGCGGGGAAGTTTTGCAGCCCCGCCAGATAGGCGCCCGCCAGCCCCCCGATCACGATCAATTGGCCGACGCAGCCCGTGGCCTTCGCGCCGAAGCGGTCGACCGCCAGGCCCAGGACGATGCGCAGGATCGCGCCGGAGAGAATGGGCACGGCGACCATCAGTCCCTTCTGTTGCGTGGTCAGGTGCAGGGCTTCGCCGATTTGCGCCCCGAGCGGACCCAGCAGGGTCCAGGCTAGGAAGGAGAAGTCGAAGTAAAGAAACGCGGTCAACAGGGTCGGCCAGTGGCCGGAGCTTTTGAGTTCGGATAGTTTCATGGTTGGGCGGAATGGGGTCGGGTTTGGAGGATTTGGATTTAAGCGGACAGGGTGGTGGCGGCCGGGGGGGCCGCCGGGACCGTGAGCTGTTGGGCACGGTGAAAAATGTCCGGTCGAAAGGCTTCCCGCACCGCGGGGGTGGTCAGGACGGCGCGGTCGGTGATGGTCCCCGCCGCGACCATTTGCCGCAGGATCCAGGCCGCCTTGTCGGCGGAGGGTTCATTCGTGCCCCCACCGTGGAACAGGTGGAAAGGCGCCGCCGTCGCGGGCACCGATCCGCCGGCCTCGTCGCGTACGAAGCCGCCGCTCAAGCTCGGGGTCAGGGCCGACACCGACGTGTGTAAATAGTCGCGTTGGGCGAGCAGGCGAATCAACCCGGGGGCGTTGGCGGGATCGTCGCACCAGGCGCCGGCTTCCAGCAACGCCGCGATCAGGGCTTCGTGTTCGGGCGCGCGCTGCCGGGCGAAGTCGGCCCGCACCAGCAATACCTTTTCCGGATGCCGGGGCGCCAGGTCCGCGCTCGTTGCCGCCGCGAAGCCCACGCCCGCTTGGATGGCCTGCGAATTCCAGGGTTCCCCCACGCAGTATCCGTCCAGGTTGCCGGCCTGGAGGTTCTTGAACATCTGCGGGGGCGGCACCACGGCGATGCGGACATCGCGATCCGGATGGATGCCAGCCGCCTGCAACCATTGGCGGAGCAGGAAATTATGGCTGGAGTGGAGAAAGGCCACCCCAAAGG
>CAIYZC010000439.1 GCA_903930565.1 uncultured Pedosphaera sp. | reverse complement strand
TGGGCGAGGCCCACGAAGGAAATGACCACGCCGACATGGCCGATGGGGATTTGCAGCATGGGCACCGGTTCCACGCGCACAAACCACGGATTCAGGTTCCAAGTGCCCGAGAGCAGGATTTGCTCCTGCAAACCACGGCGCCCGCCGCCCTCCAGGAAGGCCTGGCCGTCCTGGAAATTCTGGTGGCCGGGGATGAGCGGGCCCGCGATCTCGCCGGGTTCAATGGGCCGGCCGTCGAGCGTGGTGATGATGCCCACCTTGTCGGACTCCACCTGGTGCAGTTGGAGTTCCAGTTCGGACATGCCGTTCTCCTCCGCCTGGGCGGCGGTGATGACCTTGAACAAGGCCGTGTTGATGCGGTAAGTGCCCGCGGTGAGAAAGCCGAGTTGCCGGCCCTTTTCGCCGCCGCCGGTGAGGAAGCGCCGGGCGTCCTGGAAGTTGTCGCAATCCACGACCCGGGCCAGGATGCGTTCCGAAGGGATGGGGGCGCCGTCCGCGGCCACGATGAGGGCGATTTCGCCTTGGGGCACGATGATGGCGGGCACTTTGGTAACGGAGTATTGCCAGCTCCAGAGCCGGAAATGCAGGCCGGGGGCCAGGGTGTCCGCCTGGTAACCCGCCTCGCCCGCCAGGGCGATCAAATGCCCCGGCGCCAGTTTGCGGCCGCCGAAGCGTTTGACCACAATGCCCACCTGCCGTTCCCGGATGAGCACGATGCCGAGCAGGCCGGGACCGATGAAAAACAACAGGATCAAGCCGATCAGCCCGCCGAGAAACAACACGACCCCCGCGATTTCCGGGGCCCACGAAGCCAATACAATGTTCGCCATCATAACCGAGTCTCCAACCGCCGGCGGATCGCGCGTCTTTTTGCGGGGCGGGCGGCGCTGGGAGAGCGCCGGATCCGAAGTTGTCGGACCGTGACCGGTGATCCGGGGTAAGCCGGACCGCCGCCCGCCCGGCCGCGCGAAACGGCCTGGCTTGCTGCTTATTAGAGTGGGGGAACATGGGGGGCCGCGACTTGCGGACCCAGAGGATCGCCCTTCCAAACGCCGACGAGGTTAGCTGACGGGCTCGGTCTTGAAAGTGACCTGGGAGGCGGCTGCCCGCTTCCGTTCGCCCCGGCCCCGGATTGCTCCGGGGAATTCGGTTCCCCCGCGCCAGCCTCCAGGAAGGGAGTCCGGCTTAGGCTGCTTAACTTCAGACACCATTAATATCGCATAAACCGGCGCCTTTGTCAAATGGCGGGAGATTTCCTCACTCCGACCCGGCGTCGATTTAGGAAGCAAACCAACCCGGCCGGGACGGTTGGAAATGGAAATTTTCAAACCGAACGGGTCGACCCGTCCTCCGGTTGCTTTGGTGATCGGCGAACCTGGGATTTGCGGGCACGCCACCCGGATGCGCTGCTTCCGCTCCGGACGCCTGGGTTTTGGTCCCCCGCCCGTCCGACCGACAGCGGAACTTCCTTCCGCACTCCACAACGCTGCCGCACGGCCCTTGCCCGGGAACCGACCAGGCCGAGTGCGGTGACTCACGCTGGGCCGCTTTCGGGGCCAACGCCCGGCGCCGGTCCCGCCCACCTGGCGGCGGAGGACGGGGACTCGCCGCCATTCCCGGGTGCCGCCTCCCGACCAAGGTGCCCCGCGCTCAATGCCGCATCAAATTTTCCACGAAGAATTCCATCATGCGGTCGCGGTTGACGGCGCTGTGGCCCTGGTCGGGGCCGACTTGGACTTCGAAGCTCTTGCCGGCGCGCTGGAGGGCTTGGATGAGCTGCATGGAATCGTTCGGGTGGACGTTGTTGTCGGCGGTGCCGTAGTAGATCAGGAGGCGGCCGCGGAGTTTGTCGGCGTAGGTGAGGGTGCTGCCCGCTTTGTAGCCGGCGGCGTTTTCCGTGGGTAACCACATGTAGCGCTCGGTGTAGATGGTGTCGTAGTGCACCCAGGCGGTCGGGGGGGAGTTGGCGACCGCGGCGCGGAAGACGTCGGGGTGGCGGAGGAGGCACATGGCGGAAGCATAACCGCCATAAGAGGTGCCGAAGATGCCGACGCGCTTTTCATCGACGTAGGGGCGGCGGGAGATGGAGCGGACGCCGGCGGCTTGGTCGTCGATTTCCGGCTGGCCGAGGCGCAGGTAGATGGCGTCCATGAATCGCTTGCCGCGGCCGCTGGCGCTGCGGGAATCCAGGGTGAGGACCAGGAAGCCGAGTTCGGTCAGGGGATTGGGCAGGGTGAAGGTTTCCTGGGCGCCGGTGGTGGCGGGGCCGCCGTAGACGCTGACGAGGACGGGGTATTTGTGGAAGGGTTTGAAGTTGGAGGGGTAATGCAACATCCCGTAAAGGTCGGTGACGCCGTCGGCGGCCTTGAAGGTAATGCGTTCGACGGTTTTCAAGCCCAGCTGATGAAACTTCTTGAGGTCGCTTTTGGCCAAAGTCGCGAGGACTTTGCCGTGGTCGTCCACCACCCGGGATAAGGGCGGGTGGTCGTGGGTTTGGGCCACGTCCAGGAAATGCCGTCCGTCGGGCGCCAGGTCCACGGTGTGGTGGAAGGCGGGATCGGTGAGCCGCACGTCGCCGCGGCCGTCCAAGCCGACGCGGTGCAACTGGAGTTTCATGGGATTGTCGCCGTCGTGCGCCAGATAATAAAGCAGGCCGGCTTTTTCATCCACGCGTTCGATGTTTTCAACTTCGAAGTCGTGGCGGGTGAGGGTGGCAAGGAGGCCGTCGTGGAGGTCATAGAGGTAGTAGTTGCGCCAACCGGTGGCTTCGGAGGTCCAGATAAAGCGCCGGCCGTCCGCGAGCCATTGCATTTGGGGGTTGTTCTCCGTCCAACTGGGCCGCCATTCCTCCCGGACGATGACCCGGCAGCGGCCGGTGACGGGATCCGCGGCGCAAAGTTCCATGAGGTTCTGGCGACGGTTGGTGCGGTGAAAAAGAAGTTCGCGCCCATCCTTCGTCCATTCCACGTTATAGACATAGTGCCCGACGACGGTGTTGTCGAAGGGCCGGCCGTCGCGCACGTCCACGCGGACGGCGGCGTTGGACTTCACGTCGTAGATGAACAAGTCGGGCACCGGGTTGGTGGCGCCCGCTTTGGGATAGGGCTCGGCGTCCAGGGTGTCGTTGACCTTGGTGGTGTTGAGCGTGAGGTAGAAATCGGGGACGTGGCTTTCGTCGAAGCGGTAGTAGGCCACGCGGCGGCTGTCGGGCGACCACCAGATGGCGGTATTTTGATCCAACTCCTCGCCGTAGACCCAACTGGCGGTGCCGTATTTGATCCGGTCCTTTTCACTGCCGTCGCGGGTGATGGCAATCTCCGGTGCCTTGTTGGTGCCCGCGAGCCAGAGGTTGCGGTCGCGGTACACGGCGCGCCATTGGCCATCGGGCGAAGTGGCGGAGCTGAACTGGCGGCCGCGCTCGGGACCGCCGCCGCGCCGCCGGCGTCCGCGGCGCCCCCCGCCGCCTGCGCCGCCCGCGTCGGCGGACGAGCTCTTCTTGACTTCGGCGGTTTGCCCCGTGGCGAAGTCGAAGTGATAACGGTGGCCGGTTTGCGCAAAGTCCAAGCCCTGGCCATTCTCCGTCCAAGTGACGTTGAGCGCGCCGGAGACGTAAGAGTTGGGGATTTCCTGGGCGAGGCGATGATAACGCTCGTAGGCGGGCAGCTCCTTGAGCCGGTCCTGGGCCCGGGCGGCCGGGAGCAGGCCCAGGGCCAGGAGGAGTAGGCGGAGCCCAACGGGGAGCCGACGGTGGCTGGGCCCGGGGAGCGGAAATACGGCAAACGGTTTTGGCGTCATGGCGCGGGTAAGGGACCGCCCGGGAAACATTCCGCCGTGCGGTCGTCCACGGATAGTGGGCCGCGGCGGCGCAAAGTCAAAGTCAAACGCGGAAAGCGTGAAGCCTTGGCGCGGGAGTACGGCGCGTTCAGGTCCTTGGCAAATTCGGCTTGCCACGGGGGCGGGTTGGACGTATCGCCTTGGTCATGCGTGCGACTCGCTTTTCCCGCCGGTTACTCACGGGCCTTGGATTGCTGACCACCGTTGCGGTGCTGGCGGCGGTGCGCGCCGAGGGGCCCCCGCTGGACAAGCCCGGCGCGGACGCGCCCAAGGACGGCGAGAAAAAGGCGGAGGAAGCCCCCGCCAAAAAAGCCAAGCAGAAGAAGTACGACGACGTCATCACCAAAGACGCGGTGACCAAAGTGGGCTTGTTCCGGGTGCACCGGGTGGAGGAAACCCTGTTCTACGAAATTCCCGCGGACGCGTTGGACACCGACCTGTTGTGGGTGACGCAGATCGCCGAGACCACGGCGGGCAACTCCTACGCCGGCATGCCGGTGATGGACCGGGTGGTGCGGTGGGAACTGCACGGCGACCAAGTTTTGCTGCGGGATGTCCGCTACGACATCCGGGCCGAGACCAGCGACCCCATCGCGCAGGCCGTCAAGGCCTCCAATCTCGCCCCGATCATTCGGGCGTTCGATATCAAAGCCTTCGGCAAGGACAAGGCGCCGGTGATTGACGTGACGGATTTGTTCAAGAAGGACGTGCCCGAATTCAGCGCCCGGCGCGCGCTCAGCGCCGGGGCGATGGATCCCGCCCGTTCGTTCATTGAGGAGTTCAAGGCGTTTCCCCGGAACATCAACGTGCGGGTGCTGGCCAGCTACGCTCCCGGAGCCGGGCGCGGGCCGGTCGGGCTGGGGGGCGGCGGCGGCGGCGAAGGGGCCGGCAATTCCAGCGGCATGACCGCCGTGATCAAACACAGCATGGTCAAGCTGCCGGAAAACCCGATGGCACCGCGGCGTTCGGATAGCCGGGTGGGCTTTTTCAAGGAGACTTTTACGGATTACGGCTACGGCAGCGACCACGAAGCCGAGACGGTGCATTACATCACGCGCTGGCGGTTGGAGAAAAAGAACCCGGCGGCGGAGGTTTCCGAGCCGGTCAAACCGATCGTGTTTTATGTGGCTCGGGAAGTGCCCGAAAAATGGAAAAAGTATGTCAAAATGGGCATTGAAGACTGGGCTCCGGCGTTCGCGGCGGCCGGCTTCACCAATGCCATCCAGGGCAAATATGCCCCCGATCCCCGCGAGGATCCGGACTGGGACGCCGAGGACGCGCGAATCTCGAGCGTGCGCTGGCTGCCTTCGAGCATCGAGAACGCCTTCGGCCCGCATGTGGCCGATCCGCGCACGGGCGAGATTTTGAGCGCCGATGTGCGCATGTACCACAACGTGCAAAAGCTGGTGCGCGACTGGTATTTCGTCCAGGCGTCGCCCTCCGATCCGCGGGCGCAAACGCTGCCGTTGCCGGACGATTTGGAAGGGGAACTGATCCGCTTCGTGGTCACCCATGAAGTCGGGCATTCCCTGGGTTTCCCGCACAACATGAAGGCCTCGTCGAGCTACAGCATCGCCCAATTGCGCAATCCGGAATGGACGCGCAAGAACGGCACCGCCCCTTCCATCATGGACTATGCGCGGTACAATTACGTCGCGCAGCCCGAGGATCACGCCGGCTTGATGCCCAAAATCGGGCCTTATGACTTTTTCGCGGTCAACTGGGGCTACCACCAGTTCCCGAAGGGCGCGGATGAAAAGGCGGAGTTGGAGAAGCTGGTGCGCGTGCAGGTGGACCAGCCCATTTATCGCTTCGGCGACCCGAATCCGGGCGTGGACTCCACGCAACAAACGGAGGATCTGGGAGCCGACGCGGTGGAGGCCACACGGCTCGGTTTGTTGAATCTGGAGCGGGTGGCGGGGTATCTGGTCAAGGCGACCGCGAAGCCGGGGAAAGATTATTCCGTGCTCGTTGATGTCTACGGCGCCCTACTGGGGCAGTGGAGCCGCGAAATGGGGCACGTGGTGAATGTGGTGGGCGGCGTGCAGGAGATCAATTTGTTCTACGGGGACGCCAACCGCCGCTTCTTCCCGAACGACCCGGCGTACCAGCAACAGGCGGTGGATTTCCTCTTGGAACACGCCTTGTCCACGCCGGTGAAATTCATCGCGCCGGACGTGGTCTCCCGTCTGACCGCGGACGGCACCGCGCAGCGCGTGCTGGGGGTGCAGACCGCCGTCCTCCACAGCCTGCTTTCGCCCAGCCGCATCGCGCGCTTGGCGGAATTGGAGCAGACCGAGACCAACCATTACGCCCCGGCGAAACTGTTCGCGGATTTGCGGACCGGCTTGTTCCGTGAACTGGCACCCGGCGGCCCGGTGGTCATCGACCTGTACCGCCGCAATTTGCAACGCACGTACGTGGATCTCCTCGCGGACCAAGTGCGCAACCCAGTGGCCAGCTCCGATCTGCCGGCGCTGGCGCGGCACGAGTTAAGCGCGCTGCGGACACGGTTGGAATCGTTCCGGGGATCGGGTGGCAACCCGGTGGTGGAAGCCCATTTGCGCGATCTCGTTGCGCGGATCGTCAAAGCCCTGGATCCGCGGCCGGCGCAGTAGGCTTCGGCCGGGGTGGGGTGGGTCGCGAATGGCTCGCCTCATCCCCCGGCATCCCGTGGCTGTGCGAAGCGCCGTTCGCTGGAGATTGAACCCGCACTCCGGCGTGAGGACCGCGCCGGGCGGGGCGGCCAACGACCCGGCCTCAACCAGCGCGCGCGCAAGGCGCCACGCTCCACTTCCAGACCAGGGTTGCCCTCCGGGATTGGGGCCCCGCCGTCATCAAAACCGCAGGAACAGCTTGCGTTGGTGCAGGAAGCGCACGAGCAACAACACCAGCGCCACGTCCGTGGCGGCGAGGAGCAGGTCGCCGTAAACGCCCAGCGCGGCTTGGACCGGGCCGCCGACCACGCAGGCGGCGTAATCGGAGAACTTCACCAAGTGGTAGGCGAGGTAAATTGTGATGGAATTGGTGCCGATCCAAACGAACGGCTTGGCCCAGGAACGCCACCTTTGGATTTCGATGACTTGGTAGAAGGCGGCCAGGAAAAGGCAGGAAATACCCCCGGCCACCAACACGTAGGAGGAGGTCCAGAGCTTTTTGATGATCGGGAATTCCAGCCCCCAAAGGGCGCCCACCGCCACCATCGCGAAGCCGGCCAGGCAAAGGTAGGAAACCTTCTTCCGGTCGGTGATTTTGGGATTCCGCAGCAGCATTCCGGCGAACAGTCCGAGCAGACAGGTCACGATGGCGGGAACGGAACTGAGCAGGCCTTCGGGATCGTACGCCCCATCCCATTTGCGGCCGGGCAGGTATTGGAAATCGAAGTGCTGGGGCACGTTCACGCCGTCGTCGTAGCGGCCGGTCACGTATTGGGTGGTGGCTTGGAACAGCGCGGCGGTATTGGTGGTGCCGGCTTGCGCCCAAGTGTGGCGGAGGTGTTCGGTTTCCAGGTTGAAATCCCGGACCGGCACCCAGGCCAGCACGGCCCAATAGCCCAGCAGAATCGCCACACTGATCGCGATCAACCCGCGGAGCCGCACGGTGCAAAACAGCAGGCCGGTGACGCAGTAGGAAATGGCGATGCGCTGCAAAACGCCCACCCAGCGGATGTGGTCCACGCCATTCGCCAGGCCGTGGTAAACGATCACGCCCAGGAAATAAAGGATGAGGCTGCGGGTGAAAATCCGGCGCATGGCGCCCGCGCGGCCATGCTGCTCGATGGTGCGGCCGAGGGAAAACACGGCGGACACCCCGGCCATGAACACGAACAGGGGAAAAATGCAGTCGTAAAACGCGAGCCCGCGCCACGCCACATGATCCATCTGGGAATCAATCCAAGTGAAGGGCGGGAAGGTGAACGCGGCGCGCAGCTGGTGCATGAGCTCATCGCCGCCCACGATCCAAAACATGTCGAAGCCGCGGAGGGCGTCGAGCGAGAGGAGTCGCGCGGTGGTTTTCGCCGGGCCGGAGGGGGCGGCGGACGCAGGTGCCGGGATCGCATCGGTCATGGCCAAAGCCCACCAGCTTCCGCGCCGCCGTTCAATCAAATTCGCCGGCGCCTTTCGGCCAAGTCCCTGCGCTCACCGGGGGGGGCGATCGGTGTGGGTCGCTCGCCATGGGAATGACCCGGGCGAGCTCAACTTAAAGCCGGGCGCCAGGCGTGAACGCCCAGGGCGGCGGCGCCCAAGGCCCCGTTGTAGTCGCCGAGCTCGGAATTCACGACCACGGGACCGCCGATGGTGGGAGCGAAGGCCTGGAGTTTGGCCTCCAACCGGGAGCGGAACAAATCCCCGAAGGCGGTAAACAGTCCGGCGAGGATGATTTTTTCGGGATCAAAGGCGCATTGCAACTGATTCAAGGCCAGCCCGAAAGCACCGGCGGTGCGATCCAAGATGCCGAGGACTTCGGCATCGCCCGTGCGCGCCGCCTGCAGCAGCACCTCCAATTGGGTTTCGGCCCCGGGCACGCGGAGCGAAGCCGGGGCGCCGCTTCCGGCGTGGGCCAGCCGCGGACCGACGGAGCGGAAGGAGGCCAGTTCCTCCAAACGGGCGATGTTGCGGTCGCCCGCCACGGCCTTCCACCCCGGGGCAAAGCTGGGCCATTCGCCGATCTCGCCCGCCCGGTTGTTGGCTCCACGATAGATCTGGCCGTTGACAATAATGCCCGCCCCGACGCCGCTGCGGACCCCGAGGCAGATGAAATTGGAAACCGCCCGGCCCTGGCCGAACCAAAGCTCGGCCAGCGCCATGGTGCGGATGTTATTTTCCAAGTAGACGGGCACGCCGAAGCGATCCGACAAATGCCGGACCAGCGGCACATTCGCCCAACCGGGGATGTGTTTGTACCGCAAGGCCACGCCCTGGGCGTGGTCAATGACGCCGGGCACCCCCACGCCCAAACCGAGAATCGGGCGTTGATCGCCGGCCGCCACGGTTTCGACGGCGCGCTCAATTTGGCGCAAAATGTTGGGTACGGATTCACCGGGCGCCAGGATGTCATGGAACCGGCGGAGCGGGTTTTGCGAAAAATCCACCGCCACGGCGAACAGGTTGCGCGCTTCGAAATCCACCCCGATGAAGCGTCCGCCCTGGGCGTTCGGAGAGAGCAGGGTGGGGGGGCGGCCACTGTCGCGCTCCCCCGATTTCGACTCGCGCAAGAAGCCTTGGTCCACCAGGCGGTCCACGTAAATGCCCACGGTGGAAGGGGCCAACCCCATGTCGCGGGCGAGGTCGGTTCGGGAGAGGCCGTCCCGCGCGCGGATTCGGCGGAGGAGTTCGGCCTGCAGGTTGGCCACCATCTCCAGCTTGATTTTGGCCCCCCCCGCGGCGGCGGTAACGACGGGACGCCGCCGCCGTGACACTTTTTTCCGAACAGGTTGTTTGTGGTCCACGCGGGGGAGGATAATTTTGAGCTTCCGACAATGTCAAACGCCATTCCTGGCCGGGTTGGCGCGCTCCATGGTTGGGAAGGTGGGCCGGCAGCGGGGGCCGGGAGCTTGCCCGCGGCCGGGGGCCGGCTCATAGTTTGGGTCGACCAGCCATGAACAAGCAAAATCCAGTACGTTTCGGTTTGATCGGTTATGGCGCCTGGGGGCGGCATCACGCCCGGGCCATCCAGGCCTGCGCCGGCGCGGCGTTGGCGGGGGTGGTGGAGACGGCGGCGGATGCCCGGGCCGAAGCCGCGGCCGCCTTTCCGGGCGTGCCCATCCACGCCGAACTCGGCGCGCTCCTGGCGGATCCCGCCATTGCGGTGGTGAGCGTGGTGCTGCCGAACGACGGCCACCTGGCGGCGGGCTCCGCCGTGCTGGCCGCCGGCAAGCATTTGTTCATGGAGAAACCGCTGACGCTGACGGCGGCGGACAGCGAGGTGCTGGTCCGGCAGGCGCGGGCGGCGGGTCGCTTGCTCGCGGCGGGCCACCAATTGCGCGTCTCGGCCTTGTGGGGCAAGGCCAAGGAGCTCATCGCCGCGGGGGCCATCGGGGATCCGCTCTACGCGTTGATCGAGCTGTGGCGCAACCCCTACCGCCCGGGGGCGGCGGGGTGGCGTTACGAAATCGACCGCGTGGGCAGTTGGATTTTGGAGGAGCCCATTCATTTCTTGGATCTCGCCCGCTGGTATTTTGCGGCCTGCGGGGAGCCGGTGAGCGTGTACGCGCGGGCCAATTCCCGGCAGCCCGGCCGGCCGGCATTGCAGGACAACTTCAGCGCCGTGCTCAATTTTTCCGGCGGCGCCTACGCCGTGATTTCCCAGACCCTGAGCGCCTACGAGCACCATCAGGTGGCCAAAATCACCGGCACGCGGGGCGCCTTGTGGGCCACTTGGAGCGGGGCGCAGGACCGGACCTTTCACCCCACGTTTTCCCTGCACCATCACGCCGGCGGCCAAGTGACGCCCGTGCCGCTGGACCGGCCCAGCGGGGAAGTGTTTGAGCTGGGGGAGGAGTACGCCTGGCTGGTGGATTCCATCCGGACCGGCCGGCCGTTGTGGGCGGACGGGGAGGACGGGCGCCGGGCGGTGGCCCTGTGCGAGCAGGCGCAAGCCTCGGTGCGCACCGGGCGGGTGGTGCCCTTGTGAGACGGCGGCCGGCCGCGGGGCGGGGCGCGCTTTTTGCTGCCGTGACGGCGCGGGATGCCGTAAGGTGGCGGGGCAATTGAAAACGCTGCATCTCTATTTGACCCGGCAGGTGCTTGCCACGCTGGGGATGACGGTGGCCGTGTTCACCTTCGTGCTCCTGCTGGGGAACACTTTGAAGGAGATCCTGGTGCTGCTCATCAACCATCAGGCCACGCTGGGCGGCGTCGCCGAGGCCATCCTGCTGCTGATCCCCTGGGTGCTGGTGTTCGCCCTGCCCATGGGCATGCTCACCGCCGCGCTGCTGGTGTTCGGCCGGTTCAGCGCCGACCAGGAACTCACCGCCGTGCGCGCGGGCGGCATCAGCCTCGTGGCCCTCGCCGCCCCGATCCTGGCGCTGAGTCTGGTTTTGTGTGGGCTGAGCGCCGTCATCAATCTGGAAATTGCGCCCCGCTGCCGGGTCGCCTACAAGGCCTTGTTCGAGCGCATGGCGGGGCAATTGGCGGGCGTGGCCTTGCCGGAGGGCCGGTTCGTCAAAGATTTTTCCCCCTATATCATCTACGTGGGCCGCAACCACGGCCGGGAATTGGAGGAGGTGGTGGTGTTCATTCTCGACCCCACGAACCAAACCACGCAACGCATCATCACGGCTCCGCGCGGTGAATTATTGACCACGACCAATGGCGTTTCGCTCACGCTGCTGGACGCCCTCATTTCCGACCAGGTGGGGGTGAGCAACCAATGGCTCCATTCGGCCTCCTCCAGCGTGGGCCCGTTTGAGATCAAAAAGGCGGGCACGCCCAACGCGGTGCGGCATGATATTTCCGACATGACCTACCGGGAGCTCCGCGCGGAACTGCGGTCGGCGGAGCGCTTGATTGGCGGCGGGGACCTCCGGAATTTGGAACGTGGCGAAATGGTGCAACAACTGGAAACCCTGCGGCAGCACCCCCGGGACCTGACCAGTCCCATCCGGGTGCAAATCCACCGCCAATGGGCTTTTTCCTTCGCCTGTTTCGGCTTCACGCTGGTTGGCATTCCGCTGGGGATCCGCGCGCACCGGCGGGAGACGAATGTGGGGATCGCCCTGGCCCTGGGTTTGGCGCTGGTTTACTACAGTTTTGTGATCGTCGGCCAGTCGCTGGCGGCGCACGGGGAATGGGCGCCGCACCTGTTGGTTTGGACACCGAACTTCATCTTCCAGGCGGTGGGGACCGTGCTGTTGTGGCGTGCCAACCGCAGCGGCGGTTGAGGCCGGCCGCCGGGCGGGTCGCTCAGGCCGGCGGTTGGTTGGCGAGCAGGTCGCCCGCGGCCTGCCGCACCAGGCGGGCCAGCTCCGGCGGCTGCACGACCACGCAATTACCCGCCCAGCTCAACACCCAACGCTGGATTTCCCCCAGGCTGGAGAGTTGGAACCGCAGTTCCACGCCGCCATCGCGCAGCTCCGTGAGGGTTTGCGAGTCGTGCCACTTCTTTTCCCGAATGTAGTCGGCCACGCGTTCGTTGAACCGCAGCACCACCTGGAATTCCCCCTCCGCCGAATGCACTCCAAAGCTGTCGCGGAGGCGTTTTTCGAGCGAGAACTTGTGGGGTTTGGGAAAGGTCTTGCCGGTGGCGCGCACGGATTGGATGCGGGCGGGGACAAAAGTCCGGATGTCCTGGCGGAGGTGATCGAAGGCGAACAGAAACCATTCCCCGTTGATGTTCGCGAGGTGGTAGGGGTCCACCACGCGCGTCTCGGCCTGGCGTCGGCCGGGCTTGCGGTAGCTCAATTCCAACTGGCGGCGGTGGGCCGTGGCCTTGGCCAGGGTGTCAAACGTCGCAAGGTTGACGACCGCCTCGGCGCGCATGTGGAAGGAGATGGTCTGCTCCCAATCCGCGATATTGAGCGAGATGGTGTCCGGCAACCCGGCGGACATTTTTTTGAACGCGCTGAGGAGGGGCTTTTCGAAATGGGTGCCGCGGTATTGTTGCAGGGCTTTTTCGGCCACGAGCAGGGCGAACAACTCGCCCTCCGTGATCTGCATGGTCGGGAAGGAACCGACCTCCTCGGTATAGTGGTAACCGTGCCGCCCGCCATCATATTCCAACGGCAGGTTCATGCGGTCCCGCATGAACTCCAAGTCGCGCTGGACGGACTTGGTGCTCACCTCCAACTCCCGCGCCAGGGTGGTGGCGTTCGGGTAATCGCCCGCTTGGATCGCCTGATGGATGCGCATCATGCGCTCCAAAGGCGGGCGGGAGGCGGGCAGCAACCGTGGGGGTTTCGTCATGCGCGCCTCCGGGCCGGCCTCAGGCCAGCTTCTGGAGCAATTCCTCGTTGGCCTTGTGCTTCTTGAGCGCGGCCAGCAGGGTTTCCATCGCCTCGACGGGGTTCAGGTCCACCATCATGCGGCGGAGCTTGCGGATCGCCTCCAAATGCTTGGCCGGGAACAGCTTTTCTTCCTTGCGCGTGCCGCTCTTGGGGATGTCGATGGCCGGGAACAACCGGCGGTCGGAGAGCTTGCGGTCCAGCACCAATTCCATGTTGCCGGTGCCCTTGAACTCTTGGAAAATCAATTCATCCATGCGCGAACCCGTGTCCACCAACGCGGTTGCGAGGATGGTCAGGGAGCCGCCTTCTTCGATCTTGCGCGCGGAGGCGAACATCTTGCGGGGGATTTCGAGGGCGCGGGCGTCCACACCGCCGGTCATCGTGCGGCCGCTGCCGCCATGCACGCTGTTGTAGGCGCGGGCCACGCGGGTGATGGAGTCCAGGAGCACGAACACGTCCTTGCCCGACTCCACCATGCGGCGGCAGCGTTCGATCATGAACCGGGAGAGGCGCACGTGGGTTTCCAAGTCCTGGTCGTTGGAGGACGCGACCACCTCGGCCTTGACCGAGCGCTGGAAGTCGGTGACTTCCTCGGGCCGTTCGTCGATCAGCAGCACCATCACATGCACCTCGGGATGGTTCGTGGTGATGGCGTTGGCGATCTGCTTCAAAATCGTGGTCTTACCGGTGCGGGGCGGGGCGACGATGAGGCCGCGGGTACCCTTGCCGATGGGTGTGACCAAGTCGATGATGCGGGTCTCAAGCAGGTCCGGCGAGGTCTCCAGGATGAACTTTTCGACCGGGTCGATCGTGGTCAAATTTTCGAACCGCACCGCACGGGTGTATTCGACGAACGGCATGTCGTTGACCAATTGCACGGTGCGCAACTGCGGGCTGGTGCCGCGGTGGGGGGGTTGCGTTTCGCCGGCCACCAGGCAGCCTTCGCGCAGGAAACTGCGCTTGATCGTGTCCGGGGTGACAAAAATATCCGTGGGTTTCGGATGAAAATGATTGTGGGCCGTCCGCAAAAAGCCAAAGCCCTTCTCGGAAATTTCCAAATAGCCGGCACCAAAATTGGCCTGGCCGGTTGACGCTGTGCTCATACTCGTTCTTCTGCAGTGTGTCTGAAAGGGTCTTGAAACTATCCCCGAAACTATTGAATTTAGAATTTTGGGAAACTGGAAACCGCCGCAGCGAAGGATGAGGCATGGATGCGCTCATTGCGCTCGGTCAGTCAGACCTATCCCCCACCTTTAACACGACCCCGGAAGACGTGCAAGAGTTATTTTTGATTTTGCGACGATTTCCGGCGCCCGCCCCCATTGGAGCCGAAGTTCGACGTCTTGCGGGGTGGGGGGGGGGACACAGAGCGACGGCAGATTTAACCGGCTTGCCGGCGGACCTGGTAAAATGGTGGCGGATCGATTTATCGTAAAAACGGTAGTTGCAGCCCGAAAAGCGCCGTTGAAGAAGCACCGTGATGCGTTGGCAACGCACCCAGCATCCGGGCAACCCGGAGGGTGGTTGGAAATTAGCGCGGCGTACCACGCCGGGTAACTTGCCGTTTTATCCCAGCCGCCCCGGATCGGGCAGGGGAAGGCTCAGGAACGTCCATTGGGCAACGGCATCCGATTCAAACCTTGGCTGGCAGCACTGCCGCGGGCTGCCCACGGGCGCCCGAGCCGGGCTCGAAGCCAACCTTCGGCTGCTAAAAAAACACCCCCTTCCACCACGGGGGTGGAAAGAGGTGCTGCCGGACGCAAAGTAAAAGGGAAACTCAGCCGCCGACTTCCGCTTTGGCTTCCGCCGCGAGGGCGGTGCTGAGATAGCGTTCCCCGGTGGAACAGGCGATGGTGACGATGGTTTTGCCCTTGTTTTCCGGGCGGCGGGCGAGTTCCAGCGCCGCGGTGACATTCGCCCCGGTGGAGATACCCACGAGCAGGCCTTCCTCCTTGGCCAAGCGCCGGGCCATGGCGAAGGCGTCGTCATTGGAGACTTGGACGCATTCGGTGATTTGCGGATGGCCCTGGCTGTCTTTCAAATGCAGGTTCTTCGGCACGAAACCCGCGCCCGTCCCCTGGATCTTGTGGGGTCCGGGTTTGACCGGTTGACCGGCCAGGGTTTGGGAAATGACGGGGGAATCCTTGGGTTCCACGGCCACGGCGCGGAAGGAGGGTTTGCGCGGTTGGAGCACTTCGACGCAACCGGTGATCGTGCCGCCGGTGCCCACGGCTGCCACCAGGATGTCCACCTGGCCGTCGGTGTCGTCCCAAATTTCTTCGGCGGTGGTTTGGCGGTGGATGGCGGGGTTGGCGGGGTTCTCAAATTGCTGCGGAATCCAGGAATGCGGGGTTTCCTTGGCGAGCTGTTCGGCGCGGGCAATGGCGCCTTTCATGCCTTCGGAGCCGGGGGTGAGCACCAGTTTGGCGCCGAGCATGGCCAGCAGGGTGCGGCGCTCCAGGGACATGGTCTCGGGCATCGTCAAAATGATCTTGTAACCCTTCGCCGCCGCCACGAAGGCCAGCGCGATACCGGTGTTGCCGCTGGTGGGCTCAATGATGACGGTGTCCTTGGTCAGGACGCCCCGGCGCTCGGCGTCTTCGATCATGGCCATGCCAATGCGGTCTTTAACGCTGCCGAGGGGGTTGAAAAACTCGCATTTCAAAAGGACGGTGGCTTCCAAGCCCGCCGTCACTTTGTTCAGGCGCACGAGCGGGGTGCGGCCCACGGTTTCCACGATGTTGTTGTAAATGCGTCCCATAATACTATTTCGGTGTTGGTGTCGAAAAATCGGTCAAAAAACGGTTCTGGCGCCAAATGATGGTCAGAACGCGGATGAGGGCAAGCCTTTTTTGGCCGGGTGAACGCAACGGCCCGCGCGCCGGGAGGCGGGGAATCCCGGCGGGATTGAACACGGGTTGCCTCCGCCGCGTCGAATCCAAGCGTATGTCCGAAGCTCCGCCCCCGCCCCCGCCGCGGTTGGATCCGCAGGCTTTCGTCCCTTCCCCGGTATCGCATCCCGCGGGTTGGACCACCGCGGATCGGGGGCTGTTCGCGCGGGCCACCGGTGGCATTGCCCTCTTCGTTTGCTTCACGGCGCTGCTGGTCAGTGAAATGATGCCGGCGGCCTACGAGGCCCATGTCCGTCTCAAATTGGACTGGCCGGCTCCCGCGGGCGGGAGCGCGGCTCCATCGCCGGCGGAGAGCCGGCCGCGAATGGAGGAGGAAATGGCGCTCATTTTGGGGGATTCCATTTTGGATCCGGTGGTCGCCAAGCTCAATCAGGTCAAGGTGTGGGGCGAGCGCTATGGGGCGCCGGAGTCTTTTTCGCCCTTGGAATGTCGACGCCAACTCCGGCGCTTGGCGCAAACCCATTGGGTGCCGAACACCACCCTGTTTGACCTGTGGGCGACCTCCAGCGAACCTCCCGAAGCGGTGCAACTCGCCAATGAAATTGCGCGGGTGTACCAATCCGGGGGCGATAGAAAAGCCGTCGGCCTCAGGCGGTTCGCCACCGGCCGCGACCGCACCTTTGCCCGGCCGACCCAATTTGGTGATCGTGGAGGAAGCCCTCCGGCCCCAGCGTCTGTCGCGGCCCATTGTGCCGTGGAATGTGGCTCTGGGCGCGTTCTTGGGTTTGCTGTTCGGGGCCGTGGGCGGATTGGTGACGACGCTGTTGGTGCGACGTTTTCGCCGCCGCCCCGGCTAAGGTTTGCTTCCGGTTGGGGTTGGTTCGCCCGACCCGATGATCCGCTCGCCGGCGCGCAGCAGCCAAGCTTGCGGGAAGTTTTTGAAGCCGATGTGCGGGTAATACTGCTCCGCGGCGGGGGCCGAGAGCAGGAGCAGGTTGGTTTGCGGTCCCCCGTGGAGTTGGGTTTGGCGGATCAATTCTTTGCCGATGCCCCGGCGTTGGTGCGACTGCCGCACGGCCAAATCCGCCAGGTAGGTGAAATAGCTGAAATCCGTTGAACTCCGCGCGATCCCCACCAGCAAATCACCTTCCCAGGCGGTGATGACCAAATTAGCGTTGGCCAGCATGGCGGCGAACCGCGGGCGGTCGTCAATGGGCCGGCGCGCGCCGAGGGTCGAGGCGCGGTACAGTTCGAGCACCTGGTCCAAGTCCAAAGCGTTGCCGCGCCGGTATTCGATTTCGCTCATATGCGGCCCTGCGTAACAGCGCCGGGCGGCCGGGGTCAAGTGCGGGGTGGGCCGGAGCCGGGGTTTCCCGCCAAACGGAATCGTGCGAGAAACTCGATCCGGAAAAAGGAGCTGGGTTATTTAGCTGCCAATCGACGCCAATTGAGGTGATGGGGGAATTTGACCTTCCTTGAGCCGGCGGCCAAACTTGGCTGCTATCCCACGTGCTTGCGCTGAGGTTGCGTCCGTGCCAAGGTGGAAGTGAAATACGAACCTGCTTGGCGCATGACGACCACCAAAATATGAGCCGCAAATCAGCCGCCGCGTTGGCCATCCTCAGTTTGGACAGCCTTTCGCCCTTTATTGATGAGCTCTGGGTCCCCTCAAACGTCGAAGCTTGGCGCCGTGCCGGGCTGCGTAAACTACTG
>CAIYZC010000438.1 GCA_903930565.1 uncultured Pedosphaera sp. | reverse complement strand
GGGCCATGCCCCCGCCCATGATTCCCAATCCGCAAAAGGCGATTTTCGTCGGTGTGCTCATCGTTGGTATTTTCAGTGTTTGCTCCCCGCGAAACCTATGCCGCTGCCCGCCGGTCTCCAAGTCAAAATGTAACCCGATAAAGATTGTCCCCGGCCGGCCGCCGGGCTAATAAACCGCGATGAACAAGTCGCCCTTGGTCGCCCGTCCTCTGCGCTCCGCCGCCCTGCTCCTCGCGGCCTGCGTCCCCTGGCTCGCCGCCGCGGCCGCCCCGGAAACCAACGCCCCGGCCCCGCGCCTCGTCGTGGGAATTGTGGTGGACCAGATGCGCTACGATTTTATTTACCGTTACTGGGACAAATACCCCGCGGAGGGCGGTTTCAAGCGCCTGCTCCGCGAGGGCGCCTTTTACCGCAACGCGCAATACAATTACGCCCCCACCTTCACCGGCCCCGGCCACGCCAGCATTTTCACGGGGGCAACGCCTTCCGCTCACGGCATCGCGGGGAATGAGTGGTATGAGCGCAGTCTCGGCCAGGGCATGTATTGCGTGGATGACAATTCCGTCACCGCCGTGGGCGGCCCGAATGCCTCGGTGGGCCGCATGTCCCCCCGGAACCTCCGCGTGACCACCATCACGGACGAACTCAAGCTCGCGCATCCGAACCACGCCAAAGTCATCGGCGTTTCCATCAAAGACCGCGCCGCCATTCTCCCCGCCGGGCACCTGGCCGACGCCGCCTATTGGTTTGACGCGACCGCCGGACAGTTCATCAGCAGCACCTACTACACTTTTCCCGCCACCAATGGGGTGCGGCACCTGCCCCCGTGGGCGCTGACGTTCAATTCCAGCAATTATCCGGCCCGATTCCTGACCAATGTGTGGAATCCGGCGAACCTCGGCGACTTCAGCGAGAGCGTGTCCCCGGCCGCCGCCTTTGGCAAGAAGCTCAGCCCCAACGAAGATCATCTGGGCTTCCCGCACGATCTGCGGAAACTGAGCCAAGCCGCCGTGAACCGTTCCTCTAAACTCCTGCTCGCCACCCCCTACGGCAACGAACTCACCGCCGCCTTTGCGGAGGCCGCGGTCGTGGGGGAACAACTCGGGCAGGGAGATCGCACCGACTTCCTCACCATCAATTTCGCTTCCACCGATTACGCCGGCCATCAGTTTGGTCCCCGTTCGGCTGAAGTGGAGGACACTTATCTGCAATTCGACCGGCAATTGGGCGACTTGCTCACCTTCCTCACCCGTCAAGTGGGCGGTGCGGAGCATCTCCTCGTGTTCCTCACCGCGGATCACGGCGTGGCCGAGGTGCCCGAATTCAGCCAATCCCTCCGCCTGCCCGGCGGCCGGTTCCCCATGAAACACGTGATCGAGAAACTCAACACCTGGGTGCTCGACCGCTACCAAGTCCCCTTGGTCCTGGCCGGCATCAATCAGCAAATCTACCTGGATCGCGATACCATCACCGCCCGCAACCTCGACGTGACGCGCATCGAAGCCGAAATCCGCGACCGCCTCCTCAAGGAGCCCGGCGTGGTCGACGTCTTCCCCGCCCGGGAAATGGCCCACCTCGCGGCCGTCGGCACCATCCCCGCCACCCTCGCGCGGGGGCTCCACGCGAAGCGCTCGGGCGACTTGGTCATCCTGCTGGAATCCGGCTGGCTGGAGGAAAGCGCCGACTCCGCCACCAGCCACGGAACGCCTTACCAATACGACACCCACGTGCCCATCTTCTTCTGGGGTTGGCAAGTGCCGCATCTCAGCTCCGACGAACCGGTGGCGATCACCCAAATCGCGCCCACCGTCGCGCAGATGCTGAATCTGCAATTCCCCAGCGCCTCCGACAATCGCGTCCTGCCCGGCCTCCTGGGGATCCACGCGGAACCCGGCGAACCGGGCACCCCGAAGCGCTGATGGGGCACTCGTTGGGCGTCCACGTACTAGCCAAGTGGCGCTCATATAGTTGGGTAGGGGAACCTATAACCTGCTGTCCCGTTTCTTAGCAAAACTTAGCCAACATCACGCGCGACTGATCAGTCCATTCCGGTCGGCTCCCCGCCAAACGGGACCGAAAAAAGTTTGACTTTGCGACTTGACGA
Source organism: uncultured Pedosphaera sp. (assembly GCA_903930565.1). Lineage (GTDB taxonomy): Bacteria > Verrucomicrobiota > Verrucomicrobiia > Limisphaerales > Pedosphaeraceae > CAIXFN01. The sequence continues at coordinate 14,988 of CAIYZC010000438.1, read as the reverse complement.
AGCCTAGCATGCGACCATGAACAAGTTGAAATTGCTCGTTCGTCCTCTGGTTTCCCCCACCCTGCGCTTCGTGCTTTGCCTTCAGTGGCTCATTTCGGCGCCCCTTCCGGCGGCCGCTGCGGAGAGCAACCCGCGGCCAGCCCCCGCCCCGCGTTTGGTCGTGGGCATCGTCGTGGACCAAATGCGCTACGATTTCATCTACCGCTACTGGGACAAATACACCAATAGCGGCTTCAAGCGCCTTCTGCGCGAGGGCACATTTTACCGCAACGCGCAGTACAATTACGCCCCCACCTACACGGGCCCCGGGCACGCCAGCATCTTCACTGGCGCGACGCCGTCCGCCCACGGCATCGCGGGTAATGATTGGTACGATCGCAATTTGGGCCATTATATGTATTGCGCGGAGGACACATCCGTCACCAACCTCGGCGGCCGAAAAATCGTTCCCGCCGGCCAGAGATCACCCACAAACCTTAATGTGACCACCATTACCGACGAACTTAAGCTCGCGCATACAAACTCCAGAGTTATTGGCGTTTCCCTCAAGGATCGCGCCGCCATATTCCCCGCCGGCCACCTTGCCAACGCAGCTTACTGGTTTGATTCGAAGTCCGGTCAATGGATCAGCAGCTCCTATTATGCATTCCCCGAATCCAAAGGGGAAACATTCTTGCCGGAATGGCTGCGGAAGTTAAATTCCACAAATAATCCGGGCCAATACCTGACCAAGACGTGGGAACCCATCGACAAGGAGAGTTTCACCGAAAGCGCGTCCCCAAAGAAGGCGTTCAGCAATAAACTCGACTCCAGTGAGAATCATCTAGGGTTTCCCCACAATCTTGCCAAGATAGCCGAGAATTTCAAAGAGCCCCAGTTCGAACAACTGCTATACACACCATACGGCAACAAACTCACCGCTGACTTCGCTAAAGCCGCGGTAATTGGCGAAAAACTGGGCCAGTGCAGCGATCGTACCGACTTCCTAACTATAAATTTCGCATCCACCGATTACGCCGGGCACCGTTTTGGTCCCCGTTCTCAGGAAGTTGAGGACGTTTACCGTGAATTCGACCGCGAATTGGGTGAATTGCTCACCTTCCTCAGCCGCCAGGCCGGCGGTCCGGAGCATCTGCTGGTCTTCCTCACCGCCGACCACGGCGTCGCCGACGTGCCGGAATTCAGCAAAGACCTCCACCTTCCGGGCGGCCGGTTCCCCACGGGTTCCGCCCTCGAAAAGCTCAATGCGTGGATAGCCGGCCGTTACCAAAAACCCCTCATTCTCGGCTACACGAATCAACAAATCTATCTGGACCGCGACCTCATCACCGCGCAACACCTCGACCTAACCCGCATTGAAGACGAAATCCGCGACCGCCTCCTCAAGGAGCCGGGCGTTATCGATGTCCTGCCCACCCGTGAACTTCCTGCGCTGGCGGCTGCCGGCACTATTCGGGCGGCCCTTGCCCGTGGAATTTATCCCAATCGATCCGGCGACCTCATGATTTTGCTCGGATCCGGCTGGCTTGAAGAAGACAATAAGAATGCCACCAGCCACGGCACGCCTTACCAATACGACACCCATGTGCCCATCATTTTCTGGGGCTGGCAAGTGCCCCCTCATCGGGAGTTCGACGAGCCCGTCGACATCACCCAAATCGCCCCCACCGTCGCGCAGATGCTGAATATTCAATTCCCCAGCGCCTCCGACAATCGCGTCCTGCCCGGCCTCTTGGGCATCCACGCCAAACCCGGAACCGTAAAGCGCTGAGGCACTCCTCGGGCACTGCGCGCAGCCGATTGGTGCTGTCTCAGCGGGGCGGGGCCAGTTGGGCGGTGAAAATCACATCCCACTTTTCGTTCTGATCCACGGCGTAACGATCGAAGTCGTTCGAGCGGGCCGTGACCACTTGCAATCGATCGAAGCGGATGGCCTGCGTGTCACCCAAAAGTTTCCGCGCTTCATCCACCAACCCGGCGCGCACCAAATTGGTATCGCCCGCTTGCGCCCGACTCGCATCGGTCCCGGGAAGATACATCAAGCTGACGTGGGGCATGAACGCGTGCGGCGCATCATAGTCGGTGGCCGTCCACAGCTTGGCGAGTAAAGGAAAGTCCGACGACGCGTTGTTCGTAAACACCGTTGGGAAAGCCGCCGGCTTGAGTTTCAGGAAGAGGGATTGGCGCCAGATATCCCGGGTAGCCACCAGCGGGTCCGCGACCGCGATCGAGACCACGGGTTGCCGGGCCGCGAGGTGCTCGATCTCGGTGAACAGTCCCTGCAGATCCAAGGCCAGGTTCGTGGCGCCCAATGCCCCGGCGCGCACGGTGGCGTGCGGCCCAAAGGCGCGCAATGTGCGCAAGGCGGGTCCGTCCTCCCGGTGACGCCGCACCAATTCCTCAATGACACCCCGCAATCTAGCCTCATCCGCCGGCGCGGGCACGAGCCAGACGGCCACCTTCAAATCCGGGCCGTATTGCCCCAGAGTGCTTTGGCAAAAGCAGGTGAACAGAAACGCGGCCGCAAGCAAAGCGAGTTTGGTGGTATACATCGGGGTGATCCTTCGGAAGTTTTCCGGGCAAGCCCGCTCACGGCTTGGACCGCAGCGTGGAAATGATGGCATCCAAGCCGCCCTCGACTGGTTCGATCTCCACCGCGCGTTCCAGCGGGCGAATGGAATTGCCGCGCACCGGGGACGGTTTCGGTTCCGCCGGGGAAGCGGGTGCGGAGCGGGACGAGTGCGTCGCGGCGGACGGCCCGCAACCGACGATCAGCGGCGGCAGGGACATCGGCTTGCTGTCCTCGGCTTCAAGGGCCTCCACGCCGGCGCCCTCGTCCTCCACTTTGGTGCCGGGCAGGTGCCACTGCTTGCGCCCCTCCAGCCACGTGCGATAACGCGCGTAAGTCCACATCCCGTGTTCCGCCCCCGTCTCCATCGCGGACACGATCTTGAAGTGCTCGTTGCGTCGGATGAAGTTCTTCACCGAATGGGTGGGCACCAGCACCTCGCATTCCGGCACCTGGATTTTCAAATCCGGGCGGTAGACCAAGCGCTGGGCAATCACCGCGACCAAACAATCCGCCAATTGCCCGCACACGCTGCCCTGAATCTCCGCCGGAAACGCCGAGATGACCCGCTGCACCGCCTCGCACGCGCTCGATGAATGCGTCGTGGCCAGCACCAAGTGCCCGGTTTCGGCCGCGTTCAAGGTCAGCCGCATCGTTTCCGGATCGCGCATTTCGCCCACCATCAGCACATCCGGATCCTCCCGCATGGCGTCGATGAGGGCCTGCTCGAAGCTGGGGGTGTCGCGGCCCACCTCCCGCTGCCGGATATACGCCCGGTGCGGTCGGAACTGGTATTCGATGGGGCTCTCGATCGTGACCACGTGCCGCGCCTCCTGCAAATTGATCTCCTGAATCATTGCCGCCATGGTCGAGGATTTCCCCGAACCGGTCGGCCCGCTGATCAAGATCAAGCCATTCGTGTGGCTGATGAAACGCCGCAAATCCGGATGCAAATTCAAGCGCTCCAAGGTCGCCTGAAACGTGCTCAACAACCGGATGGCCATCCCCACCCCGCGGGAACTCTGCATCACATTGATGCGGCAACGCACCCCGCTGATGGTCTTGGAGAGATCGTACGAACGCCGCTCCAAAAAGCGCGGCCAGTTCTCCACCCCGACGACTTCCTGCGCGGCTTCCAACATCAGCTTGCGCGGCAGCGGGCTCCCGAGCATCCGCAAAGTGCCCCGAATCCGCAAAGCGGCGGGCAGGCCCGGTTCCAGGTGCAAATCACTCGCGCCCTGCGCCCGGGCCGCTTCGATCAAGGTCGTCAGTTCCATGCGTCCACCCAGTATATCACCAGCGCCGGCAAATGGTTGCTTTTTTTCCAGCCCGCCGCCGACGTCGCAATGCCATCGTTGCCCGCGGACCGCTCGCCTCCCTTCTCCTTTTTGGGCTTTTGTGCTCCGCCTTCCGCCTTTCCGGAAATCCCCATTGCATCCCCCCGCCCGGCGCGCTTATGTTTTGCGCATCCCGAAGCGCGGTGTCTGCCTGCCGAGCGCGGGGTTTGGCACCTGTTATCATGAGTGATGGCGAATTTCTGAAGGGCTCCTGCGGGGAATGTGGGAGCCACATCGAGTTTCCCGCGGCCGGTCTCGGCCGGCTGATCAACTGCCCCCATTGCGGCTTGAAAACCAAGCTCGCCGTGGAACCGCCGCCCGGTGCCTCGGCACCCGCACCCGCCGCCCCCCGTCCGGTGGCCTCCATCGTGGCCAAACCCACGGCCAAACCCGCGACTCCCTCAGCGGCCGCCCCGGCACCCGCGCCCGCACCGACCAAGGGTACGCAAAGCGCGGCCGCCGCCGCCGCGGCCGCTTGGGAAGCACCCGCCCCCGCCGTGGATTCCGCCCCTCCTTCGGGTGGCGGCAACACCATGCTCATCCTTCTCGTCCTTGCCTTGGTCGGCGTGGTCGGCGGGGGCCTGTGGTGGAAATCCCGCGCGGCCGCCGCCGCCGCCCGCGCCGCGGCACCGCCGGTGGTGACCAACGCCCCGCCACCGCCTCCCCCCCCGCCGGAGCCCGCGCCCGCGCCCAAATCGTTGGCCGATCTCAAAGTCGGCGCGATTCGCTTTGAGAAAACCAAGGGCAGCAGCCTGGTTTATGCGGTGGGCACGCTGGTGAATAATTCCGACCACCAACGTTTCGGCGTCAAAGTTGAGTTGAACCTGCTCAACACCCAAGGCGGGCGCTTGGGCAACGCGCAAGATTACCTGGCTATTCTGGAGCCGCGGAAGTCCTGGGATTTCCGCGTGTTGGTGAATGAGCCCAAAGCGGTTTCCGCCACCCTCGCGGCCGTGCGCGAAGAATAACACCAGCTCCCATGCCCACCGCCGCGTCTACCACCTTCGAAGGCCTGCTCGACCGTTATTTCGAGTCCGTGCTGGCCGATAATCCCGATTACGCCGCCCAAGCCGGCATTGCCTCCGCCCGCGGCCGACTCCCGCGTGGCGGCCTCCAGTTCGAGGCCCGGCAGGAACGCCACCGCCAACGCGCGCTCGCCGAGTTGGAAACGATCTCCCCGCGCGACTTGAGCGCCGAACAGCACCTTGACCGCCTCGCCCTGCGCGCCTCACTGTTGCACGGCACGGAAGATTACGCCCGCGGCCGGCACACGCTGGATCCCAGTGCGCTCGACCATGTCCTCGGCCTGCTCCTGCACGAATTGCAACGCGGGGAGGACGAGCCGGCGTTGGTCGCCGGCCATCTCCGCTCCCTGCTGCGCCAGACTCCCACCCACTTGGCCGCCGCCGCTACGCTGCTGAAAAACCCCGAACCGGTCTGGCTGGGCATCATGGCTCAAACCGCCGCCGGGGCGGACACCTTGTTCGCCGCCGTTGCCACCTTTTTGGAGCGCACCGGCCCCGAACCGGGCGATGCCGCCCGGTTGGCCGGCGCCAAAAAGGCCTTCGCCGACTACGCCGCCCACGCCCAATCCCTCGCCCCCGCGCCCGCCGGTTCCTTCGCCGTGGGCGCCGCCACCGTGCAACGCCGCGTCCGGGACGAACTCGGCCTCGATTACACCTTGGGCGAAGTCGAAGCCCTGGCGCAGTCGGAAGCCGTCCGGCTCGGGGAGCTGCTCACCGCCGCCTGCCGTCCGTTCGGCCGGAAGCGCACCACCGAGGAAATCCTCGAAACGGCCCGCGCCGAATGGGATCCCGGCGCCGATTTGCTGGGCGTTTACCGCACTGAAACCGCCCGCGTCGCCGACGCCTTCCGCGCCGCCGGGGCCGTCACCTTTCCCGCGGACGAAACCCTGGAAGTCCGCCCCGTGCCCGAGTTCATGCGGCACCTGTTCCCCACCGCCGCGTATTCCTCCCCCGGCGCGTTTGAAACCCGCCAGCGCGGCGTGTTTTGGGTGAACGACCTGAGTGTCACCAAAACCACCGCCGCGGAACAACAGGCCGAGCGCCGGCAGCATTTCGGCCTCAGCCTCACCTGCGCCCACGAGGCCTATCCCGGTCATCACCTGCAATTTGTCACCGCCAACCGCCATCCCCGCAAATGGCGCCGCCTCTTCGCCCACGCCGTCTTCTATGAAGGTTGGACGCTTTGGTGCGAGCAAATGATGGTGGATCTGCGCATCGACACCTCGCCCTGGCTCGCCGTCCAGCAACTGCACGACGCCCTGTGGCGCTGCCACCGCATCCTGGTGGACCTGCGGCTCCAGACCGGCCGCTACAGCTACCGGCAGGCCGTCAACCACCTGCGGCGCCACCTTGGCTTCACCCGCGCCCGCGCCGAGGGCGACGTGAATTGGTACACGAGCTCCCCGACCGTTCCCATGAGCTACTGGCTCGGCCGCCTCGAAAACGAGCGCCTCCGCGCCCGCCTCATGACCCGCCGCGGCTGGACCCTCCAACAATTCAACGACTGGCTCATCAGCCACGGCACCCTGCCGCAGGCGTGGATCGAGAAATACGGGTTGGATTGAGGTAAGCTCCCTATCTCTGCCGCCACGAACCCCATCCTCGCGATTTTCTGATGGCAGGTTGGGTCGTGGTAGCCAACCATGGAATTGCCCTCCCGCTCGGTTTTATGGACGATGCCTTTGTAAGATCGCCGACAATGGCCGCCCTTCCCCCGGCTGTTTTCCTGACTGCCGAGTGGCGGCACTTGGTGATGCTGAATTACGAAGTGGACCCGCGCGTTTTGGCGGCGCGGGTACCGTTTGGGACGGAGCTGGATGCCTGGCAGGGACGCACGTTGGTGAGCATCATCGCCTTCCGATTTCTCAATACGCGGGTGCGGGGTTGGGCGATTCCGTGGCATCGCGATTTTGAGGAAATCAATCTGCGGTTCTATGTTCGGCGCCGGGCGCCGGAGGGGTGGCGGCGCGGGGTGGTGTTCATCAAAGAGATTGTTCCCCGCTGGGCCATCGCGGCCGTGGCGCGCTGGGTTTACCACGAAAACTATGTGGCGTTGCCCACCCGCAGCCGCATTCGAGACGATGAGCGCAAGCCGGCAATGGAATTTGGCTGGCGGGTGGACGGGCGGTGGAACGGCGTGCGCTTCCGTGGGGCGGGACCGGCGGCATTGGTCACGGCGGGTTCGCTGGAGGAGTTTATCACCGAACATTATTGGGGCTACGCGGCGCAACCCGATGGCGGTTGCGTCGAATACCAAGTCGAACACCCGTCCTGGCGGGTTTGGCAGGCCGCCGAAGCCACCCTGGATTGCGATGCCGGACAACTCTACGGAGCCGAGTTCCGCGCCCCTCTGGCCGCCCGCCCCGCGAGCGCCTTTCTCGCCGACGGCTCCCCGGTGATCGTGCGCGCGGGCCGCCGACTGTGAGTCCCAGTTCCCCCTCCTCCCATTCCGACCTTCAACCCCTCGTCCGGAAATTGAAAGCGGCCTGATGCACCGTCCGGTCTCAGCCCAAAATGGCCACCGAAACCCCTCCCCAGCCCACTTTTCCGAATCCGACCTCGCGAGCTCCCGCCAACCGCTGGCCTTGCCCACCCCAATTTCGCATTGCCGCGCCCGGCTTCGGCCGCCAAAATGGATGCATCATGGCCACCGCCAACCAACACATTTTCGGGATCCCGCGCCGACTCGTTGCCCGTCTCGCCGGGCTCGCCGTCGTCCTTTCCTTCGGCGCGATCGCTCGCCCGGCCGCGGGCCAGACCGCGCTGACTATCACCACCACCAACTACCATGGCTGGTCCAACGCCGTTGTCCTCGCGAACGGCACGGCCGAAGTGGTCGTCGTGCCCGCCATCGGCCGGATCATGCAGTTCCGCTTCCTGACGAATGCGGGGGCTTTCTGGGAGAATCCCAAACTCGTCGGCCAGGGCCGCCTGGTCGACCGTTCCCAGTGGTCCAACTTCGGCGGCGACAAGAGCTGGCCCGCCCCCCAGGACGACTGGCCGCGGCGCATCGGCCGTGGTTGGCCGCCCCCCGCCGCCTTCGATTCCGCGGATTACACCGCCACCCCACTGCCGGACGGTGTCCAACTCGTTTCGCCGGTCGATGCGCATTACGGCATCCGAGTGCGCCGGGAGATCCGCCTCGCGCCGCAAAAGCCCGAGCTCACGATCAACACCACGTTTGAAAAAGCGAGCGGCTCCAATATGAACGTGGCCGTTTGGACGATCACGCAATTGGCGGATCCCGTGGCGGTCTTCGCCCCCGCACCGACCAATGGCCTCCCGGGAATCACCGGGACGCGGCCGCCCAGTTTGCTTTTCGACGAAAACCACCTCATCAACCTTCGCCGCGACCCGGAAAACTCCTACAAGATCGGGCTGCGCGGAGAGCAATTGCTGTGGGTGGGCAAGGAAACCGCGGTTTTGCTCAGCGTTCACCGGGTCGCGGGCGCGAAGTATCCGGACCAGGACACGAGCACGCAGATCTACACGAATCCCGATGCCGCGCCCTATGTCGAATGCGAGTTGCTGGGGCCGCTCAGCGAAATGAAGGTCGGCGACCAAAAGTCCTTGCAGACCATCCTCACCCTCTTCCCCCGGACGGAGTTGCTCCCCGGGGATGATGCGCGGAAGATTTTGCGACCGTAAAGCGGGCGCTTCGCGACCTCTCGCGTCAACGCCCACAAGGAACGGGGAGGTGGCAAATTGCGGTATAATTCGTCCTTGAACAACTCGCGGAATCCATGCCCCATCCCGAGGCCCCATGGGTGCGCGACTTCTCAGCCATCGATAAAATCCTGGGGCCCTTTTCATTTGATGACCGCGGCATGTCGCGCCGCGACACCAAGACTCCTAAATCCAACTTTGTCCGCGCTGTGCCGACCTTCCGAATTGCACCACCACCGAATGCTGATTCAGCCAATCAATCTGGCGCCTCCCTCCGGCGACTTTCACAACTCCTCGCGAATAGAGGACGAAGCCGTCGGACGCCGCTGATTGTTACCCCGCGCGCACGAGCTCCAAGTCCCGACTCTCTCAATCTCATGAGCTACGCGCCGCTGAAGTCCTGCCACCGTCCGCTGTTGCGCGGACCGCGCTTTGTGCCCCCGAAGGTGCACCTTACCGCACGTCTAACCGCCTCAGCGCATCCATGTTGCGTCTGCCGGATCGCCGCCCATGAGATAGCCGGCATTGCGCGACGAGGGAGACCCCTTGGCAGCTCGGCGGGCTCTGGGGAGCAACTCCGTCGGAATCCGATGGAGTTGCCACCATCCGCCTCAATCTTACCCAGGGTAAGCGCACCGGAAACCCTTCATCTTGCGGGTTTCGTGCGACGCCATATCCAAATCTCGGCTCCGTCCGGATCCCCGGGCGAATAAGTAAGGGAAGCCACCCGGCCCGACATCTCGCGGATATCCAAGGAGGTATTATTCTCACCTTCCAACGCAATGCTTACGACCCAGTTCTTTTGTTTGTAAACACTCCAACGACCCGCGCCGCTTCTGACACGCCACCGTGGCGTCTTGAAGGGGTTCGCGAAAGGAAAGTTGGCCGCGACCAAACGTCCGTTTGCCTCGAACCAGAGTGTGGAGGGCAGCGGCGCCTTGCCGACTCTGTCGCTGACAGAGCGGGCCCCCGAGGGGTCGAACTGCCAACTTCCGACTATCGCCTCGTCACTCGGTTTATTGATTAAAACAAACTCACCGGCCGTGTGTTGAACAGAGCGGGCTTGTTCAAAAGCAAACCAAATAATGGTCGCCAAGCAAGCACAGCAGGCAATCCGCGGAATGGCTCTCATGGCGCGGTATTCAAGGCCCCAGAGCTTTTGCCTTGGTGAGGCTGTCCTCCAACAACGAGATTGGCAGAAATTGAATGTCCCCCTTCCAGCCGCCGACGCCAGTCAAAGTCGCATTCAGCATTGACCTCATTATGGTGGCGGTCAAAGATGAGGGATCTTGACCGGACTTGCCATCCTCAAACTTGCATTGAAGACCATTGTCATTGACTTGCCAGGTTGTAATTTTGTTTGTAAAGGTTGTCCCGATCTCCAATTGAGAATACATGATCCCGCGGCCTTCCGCCAGCAAGGTTAGCTTGTACCATGACGTGCCATCATGATTGCTGAAACCCACCCAAGAGCCGATAAGTTGTCCGTCGTCGAACGGAATCGGGAGGGCATGATAATAAGTGGTGCTCCTGCAACCGGATACCAACACGCCGCACGCCAAAAACATAGCGCTAAAACTGAATGGGATCGGGCGAAACGGCAGGGCTCTCATTGATGTGGCGCTGTAAATTCGACGTTTCGAGAATCGCCTTGCTTTGCCCGGACTGAACGGGGAGGCCATCGGCCTCCCCGTTCAATGCGATTGACGTCAGCCCGCGATGGGCACGCCGGATTGCTCGGTCAGTTGAGCCAGCCAAGGGCGGACTTCGCCGGGGACCAACACGCGCTTGGCGTACGTCTTGCGATCCGCCATCGCCGCGAGAAACTCGACCACGCCCGGCTCCGAGGCGGTGGGTTCCGCCACGACTTTGGCGGATAGATTGACCAGATTGAGCTTCTCCTTGCCCAACCACAAGCTGAACACATCCGGCGTGACCCCGCTCTCGGTCCAAAATTGGCGCAAGTCAAACGTCACTTCCCGGCAGCGACCGAACACAAACTCCCGGTCCAAGAACGAGAGGAAATTTCCCGCTTTTGGCCCGTTGTCGCGGTCCAGCAGCACGCGGTAGAGCGCCTTGAAGGCTTCCGGTTGGCCAATGGGAGTGAGGCGGGCGGCGTTGAACACCGCCACTTGCAGGGCGTCGCCCTCCCACTTCACTTCCGGCAACAGCGCGGCGAATTGGTGCAAAAAGGCGCGTTGGGAGGCCGTGAGCGTTTCGGCGCGCGCGGGCAGGGTGGCCTGCAACCGGGTCTTTTCCTCTTCGGTGGCGTAGTTCTCGATCCAGTACTTGGCCGCGCGGATGCGCAGTTCCAATTGCCGGCGCTCCAGTTCGGTAAAGGGCGAGCCCTTGCGGTGCTCCAATTCTTTGACCGCATCGAGATGCGGCATTTGGATCAGCGCGGTCACCAATTGGAATTCCGCCACCCAATGGTCGGCCACGGGCGAAACCGCCGAGAGTTCGTAAATCCGCCGGTCCTCGGCGGTCACTTTCGGGTCGTGGAAATACCGCTGATGAAAACGGTCGTATTCGTTGAACACCTTGATGATGTGCGCCTCGGAGGAATCGAAGTTCACATGGTGCTTCGGGGTGGTGCGGATCATCAAAAACCGCAGCACTTCCGGCGGCAAAAAGTCCGCCATGCCGCGGGAGGAAACCCCCACGCCCTTGGAGGAACTCATCTTCGCGCCGCCCACCAGGAAAAAGTCGTAAGGGCAATTCAGCGGCGGTTCCTGTTGGAAAATGGCGCGCAAACAAGCCATCGCCACGTCACGCGAACCGCCCTTGGTGCTGTGGTCCTGGCCGGCGCCTTCGATGGTCACCGGAAACGTCCGCCACTTGGCGCACCATTCGAGCTTCCAAGGCAATTTGCCGCGGCCGTCGAAGGGCGAAACTTTCCCCTTGTGACCACAGCCCCGCGCCCATTTCACCAAATCGGTGCGGCATTCATAGACCACCTCACTGCCGTCGTAGCCGGACACCTCGGTGGTGCCAATGCGTCCGCACTTTTCGCAGATCACCTGGAAGGGATGCCACGACTCCGGCCGCTCCGCCCCGCTCACTTCCTTGTAGATGCGGCGCACCACGGAGGCCTGGCGCAGGATCGCGTCAATGGCCTCGTTGAACTGGCCGCTGCGGTAAATGTCCCGCATCCGGTAAAATTCCGGTTCGATGCCCAGTTCCTTGAACACCCCCCAGAACTCGGAAATGAAGTGGTCCGCCATGTCCGTGGCGGAGGAGCCCGGTGGCGGGGGGACGTTGCACAACGGCGCGCCGAGATATTTCTCAAAGTGCTCCGCCTGCCCGTAGGGGATTTCATCCACCGGATCGTAATCGTCGCACCCGAAACGGTAGCGGACGGGGATGCCCTTGGACTTCAGCGTCCGGAAAATCGCGTCATGGATCAACGGCCCCCGCAACGCCCCGACGTGCGCCCGCCCGGAGGGGGTTTTCGAGTCGTTGATGGTTTGCGGTCCCGTCGTCTTTTCGACCAGTTGATCACACCAAAACATAATTCAAGTCAGTTCGTTGCACGGCGCCACTGTATGCCGGCCCCCGCCCGCCGGTCAACGAACCCCTGAACCTCCACCACCCTTCGGGGTGCTGGGGCGCCGGATCCGCGCTGCGGTCCCCCACCCTCAAAGACCTGCCGCCACCGCGGGCGCCGGTTTGACGGGCAGCTCGTAGCAGGCCATTTCCTCGCTGTTGCGCACGAGCAGGTAGCGGCCGGCCAGCGTGGGATGATTCCACGTCTTGGCCTTGAGCGCCGGCAGCCGGCCGAGTTCCGCAAAACCTTCCGGCTTGGCCGCCGCCAGCACCACCGGTCCCGGCTCGGTTTGCACGATCACCAGGTCGTCCACCAGCAAGGTCTGCCCGGAGCCGTAGCGTCCGTCCTTCCACTTCCGGTCGCCGGTCGCAATCTCGACACAGGCCAGCAAGCCGTCATCCAGTCCGTAGAGGTAACCGTCGCGCACCGCCACACTGTTGAATTGGGCTTTCATATGCATGTTTTTCCACACTTCCGTGGCGGTCAGCATCCCGTCCGCGGCGGCCTTCACTTCGATCAATTGGCACCCCACCCCGTAGCCCGCCGTCAAGAAAACCCGGTCCGGCCCGACCACGACCGGTTGCGCGGCCTTCGGCCACTTCTCCGTGCTCCATTCGTAATCCAGCAACACCTTGCCCGTCGCCGGATCGTGCGCCGTGAAGCTCGTGGCGTTCACCGACAAAACCACTTTCACCCCGGCCAGGGTCGCCAAAATGGGCGAGGCGTAGCTGGCCTTGTCCGAGCCCGCTTTCCAGACCGGCAAACCGCTGTCGCGGCGGTAGGCCAGCAGATTGGCCCCGCGCGTCGCTCCGCCCGTCACCACCACCGTGTCGCCGAACACCAGCGGGGAGCAACTCACCCCCCAAGTCAGGTTCCCCAAGTGGTTTTCCGCCAGCACATCCCGGGTCCACAACCGCTTGCCCGTGGCCGCCTCCAGGCAATCCAGCACGCCCGTGGCCCCGTAGGCGAACACCCGGCCTTGGTCCACCGTGGGCGTGGCGCGGGGACCTTCCCCACCCTGCCATTGGAAGAAGCGCACATGATTCGTGTGCGCCCATCGGCTGCGCCCGGTCAGCAAATCGTAGCAGGTGACCAATTCGTCCTCCCCCGCCTGTTCCTGCGTGAACACCCGCCCGCCCGCCACCGCAAACGCGGACCACGCCCCCCCCGCCGGCTGCCGCCACAACTCCCGCGGCGCATGGGCCGTCCAGTTCGGATCCAACCCCGCCCCGCGCACCACGCCATCGCGGGCCGGACCAAAAAACTGCGGCACATCCACGGCCCCCGGCACCACTTCCACCTCCGCGGCGGCCACGGCGGCCGCGTTGGTCGTTCCTTGGGCCGGCCGCGCCACGACCAAGGGCGCCCGCTTCACGGTCTCCGACCAGCGCCAGACCAAGCGGGGCAGCCCGCGGCCATCCATCGTGCCCTCCACCCGCGTCAACCGGGGAAACGCCCACCAAGCCAGCGCCAGCACGGCCACCGCCAGCAACCGCGTGCGCCAACGGAACCGGCTCAGCAGCACCCACCACACCACCCCCAACAATCCCGCGAGCACCAGAATCGCCAGCGAGAACCAACTCTTCATGTTCCGTTCCAGTTCGGATTGGGCTTGGACCAGCGCCATCCCCCCCGCCGCCAGCACCGCAATCCCAATCGGCAAGTACAGCCGATGCCCCCGCTTGGGCGCTTTGTCTTTGGATGTCATAAATGCAATTTCCCGGACCGGTATGAAAAATGGTTTGGTTGATTTAAGCCGCCCGGCCCGGCTCCGCCAAAATACACCCTCCCCGCCCACCGTCAACGCCTGGCGCGGAGGCACCGCCGCAAACCCCCACCAGGCTTTGGCATTCCAGCCGCATGGGTGCGAACCGACATCTTGGCCAATAAATGTGTTGACAAAGGTTCACTGCTCCTCTACGTCGATGCGAGGGTTCCCCAAATGAAAAATGACCGCCGCCGCCCGCCAGTCGACTGCCCGGCCTTCCTTGGCCTGCCGGCCTTGGTGCTTCGTTGGCGGGCGAAAGGAATCACCGCAACGTGCCTGCCGCCGCCCAGGTATCCGACGGTGAAAAATGGGCGTGCCCTTGCTTTAGTCCCCCTCCATCCGCCGGTGATTCCACGGCCGACCGTGCGCCGCGCCCAACTTCGTGATGGCTAAAACCCGGATCCCCCACCCCCAACCAACCTATGGCTGAACAAGAAAAAGAAGGTTTTTCACTGAACCCCCAGACGGTCGCGCTGGTGCTGCTCCTCGTCGTGGGCGGCTCCCAGTTTCACTGGGGCTTGCAAAGTTCGCGTCCCGCCACCAAGGACGGGGTGGAAAGAACCGCGGTCGGCGATCAGGAGGTGCCCGCCCGGCTGTGGCAGGATCCGCTTGCCGCCGCGTTGGCTTACCGGGCCGAACATCCCCGCGCCAGCGATTCGGCCGCAGGTGGCGCGGAGGCCACGGCCGCGGCCGCAGCCCCTGCAACCATCCTCCCGCACAGTCTCGCCGAGTTGGGCAACCAACTCCAGCGCCACGGGAAACCGGAGCCCGGGGGCGACGGAGCGGTCATCGTGTTGGAAGCCATGATCTCCGGCGGTTCCTATGGGGAGGACGCGGAGGACCGGTTGCGCTCGCGCTATGCGATAGTTTCCGCCTTGGAAGTGGCTGGCTATGTTCCCTGGGATCAGGAACACGTGGATTACATCGAACTCCCCTGGCCCCGCGGGGAGCGCTTGGAGGGCGTGGCGTCCGGGCAGATCCCGCCCTTGGACGGCCCATCGGGGACGAACTCCCCGGTCAAGGCGCCGGGCAGCACTTTGGTGGTGCCTTTCGAATGGTTTGTGCCAAACCAACTG
>CAIYZC010000437.1 GCA_903930565.1 uncultured Pedosphaera sp. | reverse complement strand
TCGTCCCAGCGGGCGCGCGGGCCACCGCCTACGGCTGGATGAATCTGGTGAGCCTGGGTTGCGGCGGCCTGGGGGATTGGTTGTTCGGCGTGCTGCGGGACCGGCAAGTGCCGCTGCCCGCGATCTTCGGCGTCTTCGCCGGCATCGCGCTCGTTTCCGTAGGCATCGCGTTGCGGCTGCGACCAACCGGCAAAGGGGAGTGAGCGTCGGCGGCCACCCCGCCCGCCTTACCGCAACAGTTCGTACTGCCAGGGCATCAGGATTTCGCCCGCTTGGTGCCAGTCTTCGGCCAGCCCGAGCAGCATGGCCCGGCTGGCGATCAGGGTCGGGTCGATGCCCAATTCGGTGGCCCGCACATCCCGGCGTTTTTGCAACTCCTCCATGCGGTGCTTTTCCGCGTCCGTGACGCGCCGGCTGATTTGCCGGATGGGCTCGGGCTGCTCGTGCGGGGGCACTTCCAAGCCGCGGCTGACCGCCGCGAGCAGGGTGTCCCGGCGGCGGTCCGAAAACCGGCGGGGCAGGATCGGGTCCAGTGGCCGCCCCGCGGCGGCCGCGGCGGCGAGGTCGAGCAGGGCGTCGTGGGCCAGAATGAAAAAGGGCGGACGGTTCGCGGCGATGGCTTCCAACTCCCGCCACCGGAACAGCTCGCGCAGCACGGCCATGGCCGGGCGGGTCAAGCGGTTGCTGCCTTTCAGGCGCCAGACCGCGTCGGGATCCGGCGGCCGGCTGGCGGAACAATCCGCCACCAAGCGGGCGCAGCATTGTTGGTGCCATTCCAGCCGCCCCTTGGCCGTCAGTTCGGCTTTCAGTAGGTCGGAAAGCGGCTTGAGATAATGGGTGTCATTCCGGGCGTATTCCGCCATGCGGTCCGTCAGCGGCCGCTTGGCCCAGTCCGCCTTCTGGGAACCCTTGTCCAGCGTCACGCCCAGGAATTGGGCCACCAGGTTCGTCAACCCGAACTGCAGAATGCCCAGGAGCCGGGCGGCCAGCATGGTGTCGAAAATGGCCGCGGGAGCGAAATCGTGGTGCTTGCGGAAGAGCCGCAGGTCGTAATCCGCCCCGTGCATGATCAACTCATGCCCGCCCAACGTCGCCAGCAGCGGGCGCAGGTCGAGGTCCGCCAGCGGATCAATCAGCTCGTCCCCGTGCGGAGTGGTGATCTGGAGCAGGCAAAGCTTTTCGGGGTACGCGTGCAGGCTGTCCGCCTCCGTGTCCAAGGCGATCCAAGGCGCCACGCGGAGACGGTCCAGGCATTCGTTCAAAGTTGCTTCGTGGTCAATCACTGCCGGGAGTGTACGGCCAACGCGGGGCGGGAGGAAACGAGAAAATGAGTTCGCGCTTGGCGGCCCGCCGCCCCATCGCTATTCTGCCCCCAATGAATCTGGCTCTGGCATTGGCGCGCGCCGCGGCGTGGGCGCCCGCGAAGACAGCGGTTTTTTGGGGGGAACGTGAATACTCCTACGCGGAGATTCTCGCCGATTCCGCCCGCGTGGCCGCCGTTCTGCAGCAACGCTACGGGATCCAGCCCGGGGACCGGGTTGCCTTGTGGTTGAAGAACTGCCCGGAATTTATTCCCGCCCTGTTCGGAATTCTGCAGGCGGGCGGCGTGGTCGTGCCGATCAATAATTTCCTCAAGCCCGCCGAGGTCGCCTACATCCTCCAAGATGCCGGGGCCGACGTGCTGCTCACCGACGAAGCGCTGGCCCCGGGGCTCCCGGAACTCACCGCCGCCCGGCCCGGGCTGCGCACCCTCCTGGTGGAGGAGTTCGCCACCCCCGGCTTCACGATGGCCCCGGTGCCGGCGCCGGACCGGGCCGAGTCGGACCTGGCCGTGCTGATCTACACCTCGGGCACCACGGGCCGGCCCAAGGGCGCGATGCTCACCCACGGCAATTTGTTGCACAATGTCGAAAGCTGCCGCCGGGTCTTGGAAACGGTGTCCCAGGACCGCATTGCCGTGTTGCTCCCCATGTTTCACAGCTTCATGCTCACCGTGGGGGTGTTGCTCCCGCTGCTGGTCGGCGGTTCGATCGTTTTGGTCCGCTCCCTCCACCCGCCCCACCGCGTGTTGCAGGAGATCTGTTTGCACCAGGCCACCATCCTGCCCGCCATTCCCCAGTTTTTCCGTGCCATGACCCAGGCGGGCTTCCCGGAAGCCCTGCCCCTGCGCATGGCCATCAGCGGCGCCGCGCCGCTGCCCGTGCAAATCCTCGAGGAATTCAGCCGCAAATTCCCGTTCCCGCTGATTGAAGGCTATGGCCTCAGCGAGGCCAGCCCGGTCGTGACCAAAAACCCCCTCCGCGGGGTCCGCAAGCCCGGCTCCATCGGCTTGCCGATCTATGATGTCGAAGTCACGATTCAGGATGACGCGGGCCAAGTGCTCCCCGACGGCACCCCGGGCGAGTTGTGTGTGCGCGGGGGCAATGTGATGCTCGGTTACTGGAACCAGCCGGCCGAGACCGCCAAGGCCTTGCGGAACGGTTGGCTGCTCACCGGGGATATCGCCTACCGGGACAGCGACGGCTATTTCTTCATCACCGACCGGAAGAAGGACATGCTGCTGGTCAACGGCATCAATGTTTATCCCCGCGAAGTCGAGGAAATCATGTACCAATTCCCCGGGGTGAGGGAAGCCTCCGTCATCGGCGTGCCGGATGCCCGCAAAGGGGAACAGGCCTTGGCGTTTGTTTCCGTCGCCGAGGGCGCCACCGTGGAGGAAGGCGCGCTCCTGCACTTTCTGCGCAGCCGCCTGGCCGATTACAAACTCCCGCGCCGGGTCGTGTTCCTGCCCGCCCTGCCGCGCAACGCCACGGGCAAAATCTTGAAAACCGCCTTGCGGGAGTTGGCGGCCAAGTCCGGCCCCGCCTGAGTTCCCGGCCTGCCGCATGTTCCCCTCCGCCCGAGTTATCCGCCCCGCGCGCCGTCGGCGGCGGACTGGGCGCAAAAAGTTACCGCCCGGGCGGAGGCTTCAACCAAACCTTCACCCGGGCGGATATCTGTCTTCGGACCGCGGTCTGACGGCGGGTGGCTTGCGCGGCCGCCCGGCATCCGATCCCCATCCATGCTTCAAGGGATCCGGGAACCTGAACTCGCTCCCGGCCGACGAATCACTTTCACTGTCGTCATCTTATACACTCGTTAAGGAGAAGTTGCGCGTGTGCTTTCCGGGGCACAGCCTGTGCGTTCCGCCGCACAGGGGGCGGGCGGCCGGGGCCGGGGGAAAGGCCGGCCCGCCGCCATGCGCCTGAGGTGCGTCGGTTTGGGCTTGGTCCTCTGGCTGGCCGGTTTGGCGGCGGCCCCCGCCCAGCGCGCCTATAATTGGCGCGTTTACAAGATCGCCGACGGCCTGCCCACGCCCGAATGCTCGGCGGTGAGTGTGGATTTCCACACCAACATTTACGCCCGGCACCCCCGTTTGGACACCGCCACGGTGCTCGACGGCTTCAGCCTGCGGAGTCTGCCCCTCGCGGCCGCGGGGGCGGACCGCTTGTACGCCAGCCCCGGCGGGCGGCAGGTTTGGACCACCTACCCCGACGGCTTGCGCGAGGCGTTGGGCGGGGAGTGGTTGAGCTTCCCGGTCAAGGAAATCGCCGCCGAACTGCGTTCCTCGAACCGGGACCCCGCCCATCCCATCCCCCTTTGCCCGGTGCGCCAGGGGCGTGTGTTGTGCCTCCTCCCGGAGCAATTGCTCGACCTGAACGCCGAAGCCACCAACGCCCCCCGCACCCTGACCGTGCGGGCGGTCGGCCAGACCGGTTTGGGCCGGTTCTTGGATCTGACCATCGCCCGCGATGGGGGGCTGCTCATCACCGGCGCCAAAGGCGTCGCCCGGGTGCCCGGGCCGGCCCGGCTGATCAAACCCGAAACCCGCTGGGAAGAGGCCCTCCTCCCCGCCGGGTTTGGCGCCCGCAATCTCTCCCAACCCACGGAAGATGCCGAGGGTGGGATCACCGCCATCGCCGAGACGCCCGATGGCAAATCGCGCCTGATCGTCCATTATGACGACCGCGAGGGCTGGTCCCTGCCGCCGGGATTGCCGGCGGCGGCGCGGGAGCAGGCGCAACGCGCTTGGCGCGGCCCGTTGGGTACGTGGTGGGCCACCGGTGGCGAAGGCTTGTTCCAATGGGACCCGGCCGGCCGGCAAATGATCGAAAACGAAGAAGTCCAGGCCCGCCGTTACTTCGATCTCGCCCTCGAGCCGGGCGGGGCGTTCTGGCTCGCCAGCTCGGACGGCTTGTTTCGGTACGCCCCCCGCACGTGGCGGAACTTGGATGCCCCCGAACCCGTCACGTTCCCCGTGGGCGGTTTGGCGGAAGACGATGCCGGCCGGCTGTGGTTGGCGGGCACCAACGCGCTCTATGCCTGGCGGAACGACCTGTGGGCGCGCTATGAGCTCCCCGCCCCTTGGGCGGAGGATTTGCGCGAGCTCCGTTCCCTCCACCCCCTGGCCAATGGCGATCTCTGGGTCGAGACGCGCGGGCGCGTGCTCCAATTGGGGACCGCCCGGGGGGATTTTCAGTTGCTCGGCAGCCCCGTTGGCGCCGGCGGCCTGCGCGCGCTGGGCCGGTATCGCGACGGTCGCTTGGCGGTGCAGTCCTCCCGTCCGGAGCTCGCCGCCACCAGCTATCACCTCGCCCTTTACGACGGGGTCGCCTTCCAACCCTGGCCGCTCCCGGAGCCCGAGTCCGGGCTGGGGCCGGAATTGACCGTCTTTTGCGCGCTGCAAAACGGCGATCTCTGGCTCGGCGGCCGTGGGGGGCTCGCCTGGTACCACGACCGGAAATGGGTGATGTTTCGCGCCGCCACCGGCGACGCCCCGGAAGGTGTGCTTCGGTTGGTGGAGTTGGCCGACGGCCGTTTTTGGTGCGCCAACCGGGATCAATTATGGCAGTTCGACGGCCAGGGTTGGACCCGTCTCCGCTCCGGGTTCGACCAGATCAATTCGGTGGTGCGTTTCGGCGACGGCGCTTGGCTGGCCAGCAACGGCGGTTTGTACCGTTATTTTCAAGGGGCCTGGGTCGAAAACGGCATCGACGAAGGCTTGCCTCCCGCCGCGGTCAAACAGGTTTATCTCGACCGCCACGACCGCCTGTGGGCCGCCACCGCGCGCGGCTTGAGCCGCTTTTATCCCGAGGCCGACCCTGATCCGCCCCGCACCACCATTGTGCCGCCCGCCGGTCGCATCGAGAATTTGGAGGTCGGCTCCCCGGTCACCCTCACTTTCACCGGCCAGGACAAGTGGAAATACACCCCGCGCGACCGCTTGCTTTTTTCCTACCGGTTGGATGACAAGGATTGGACGATTTTCCAAGAATCCAACTCCGTCTCGCTGTTCGACTTGGGCTCCGGCAACCACGTCTTCCAGGTCCGGGCCATGGATCGCAATTGCAATATGGATCCCCGGCCCGCGCGGTTGGAATTCGCGCTGGCGTTGCCGTGGTATAAGGAATCGCGGTTGATGTTCATCGCGGGCACCGGCGTGGCCGCCGTCCTATTCTTTGCGGGCCTGGCCTTCAACCGCCACCGGCGCCTGGTGCGCAGCTACGCCGAAGTGGAGCGTCAGGTGGCCGAGCGCACCCGTCAGTTGGAGCGGGCCAACCAAGAGCTCCTGCAGAGCCAGAAAATGACGGCCTTGGGCACCCTGGCCGCCGGCATCGCCCACGACTTCAACAACATCCTCTCCATCATCCAAGGTTCCGCCCAAATCATCGAGGCCAACCTCGACAACCCCGACAAAATCCGCACGCGCCTCGACCGCATCAAGACCGTGGTCGAACAAGGGGCGGGGATCGTGCGCGCCATGCTCGGTTTCAGCCGCTCTTCCGACCGGGAACCCGGCCCGTGCGATCTCAATTTGGTCGTCGAGGACACCGTCAAACTGTTGGGCGACCGGTTCCTCCGGGAGGTGGAACTCGATTTTGCCCGCGGCGCCCAATTGCCGCCGGTCCCGGGCCCCAAGGATTTCATCCAGCAAATCCTCCTGAACATCCTCTTCAATGCCGCCGAGGCGAGTGCCGCCCGCAAACACGTCGTCTTGGCCACCGGCCAGATCGCCACCCTTCCTTCCGGCTTGGCTCTGGCCCCCGCCGCCGCCCCCGCCTACGTTTTCGTCACCATCCGGGACTTCGGCTGCGGCATCACGCCGGAAAACCTCCCCCGCATCTTCGAACCGTTCTTCACCACCAAAGCCCTTTCCTCCCGCCGGGGCACCGGTTTGGGGCTCTCGATGGTCTATGAATTGGCCAAGAAAATGAACGCCGGCCTCGCGGTGTCCTCCGTGGTCAACGAAGGCACCACCTTCACCCTGCTGCTCCCCGTGCCCGCGGCGTGACGCCTTACCGGGGCGGCCGCGGCGTGGCTCAGCTCAAACCCAGCCGCGCGAGCAACTCGCTCGCCAGCAGTTCATACGCCGCCGTCGCCGAATTGTACGGGTCGTAGTACATGATCGGCTGCCCGAAGCTCGGCGCTTCCGCCAGCCGTGTCGTGCGCGGGATCACCGTCTCAAAGACTTGGTCGCCAAAGTGCTGCCGCACATCCCCCACCACCTGCTGCGCCAGTTTCGTCCGCCCGTCGTACATCGTCATCACCACCCCGACCAAACTCAGCCGGGGGTTCACCCCGTTTTCCCGCAACTGGTTGATCACCCGCGTCACCATCGAAATGCCCTCCAGCGAATAGTATTCGCATTGCAACGGCACCATCAACCCCTCCACCGCCGCGAAGGCGTTCAGCGTCAGCACCCCGAGCGCCGGCGGGCAGTCGACCAAAATCAGGTCGAAGCGCCCGGAGGCCACCACCGGCTCCAAGGCCATTTTCAGCCGGTGCAAATGATTTTCCGCCCGCGCCAGTTCGATGTCCGCCCCGCACATGTCGACTTCGCTCGGGATCATCGACAACCCCTCCCACGCCGTCGGACGGATTTTGTCCAGCAACGTCCCTTCGCCAAACAGCGGCCGGTACGCGCTGCCGCCTTCCAGTTTTTCCAACCCCAGCCCGCTGGTGGCGTTGGCCTGGGGGTCGAGATCCAGCAGCAGGATGCGCTTGCCGAGGGAAGCCGCGCACGCCGCGACGTTCACTGCGGTGGTGGTCTTGCCCACCCCGCCCTTTTGATTCGCCACCGCGATGACTCTGGTTGATGACACGCCCCACCATTACCCAAACCCCCCGCCGCCCGCAAGCCATTCGACACCCCGCGGGCGTCGCTCCTCCACCCCCGCGACCGCGGTTGGGGGCCCGCTTCGGGCGGGGGCCACCCGCTTCCCGGCCCCTCGAGTTTCGGCGGTCGGTGGTGCCAGGGCAAAAAAAAGGGCCGCCCGTCGGGGTAACCAACGGGCGGCTTGAGGGGGGAAAGGCTTAAGCAATTATTCCACCCGGACGCGGAAGTACAGATTGCCCGCCGCTGGGAGGGTGGTGGTGTAACTCGGTGCGCCCGCGCCCACCACGGCGGTGAAGCCGGAGTCCGGATGCGTCGAGCTGAGCAGGGTCCCTTGCGACCAATTCAGGGTGAGCTTGTTGCCGGACACGGTGTAAGTGATGGTGACCACCGGCGGGTGCGCGGGAACCGGCACATCAAAGCTGTGCCCGGCCTGGCCGGCCGAGTAGATCGAACGCGCCGAGATCGGATCCAGCACGCTGCGCCAGATCCCGACATCGTCCACATCGAACTTGCCGGTGGTACCGTAGGCGCCGGTGGGATCCTGCCCCATGGTGACGACCCCGCCCTCAATCAAGCCGCCGATGCTGGCGATGGTTTGCACGCCGACGTACTTACCATCCACGTAGCTGGTGCCGAGGCCTGCCACTCGATCAAAAGTGGCGACCAAATTGTGCCACTGGAAGTCGTTGATGACCGGGCCGCCGACCGGATCGGATACACCTGCGCCGGAGTTCGCGGTCGAGCACAGGCTCCACTCGAACTGGTTTTTATCTTCCGTGATCACCCAGCCGGGTTGGTACGTTGAACCGGTGGCGTTGCCGATGACCGGCAGATCGGTGAAGTCGTTGGTGTAGCGCAGCCAGAGGGAAACGCTGAAACTGTCCGGTGTGTCGAACTGCAGGGTGCCGCTGGGGGCCGGAATTTGCAGGTAGTCCAAATTGGACAGATGGATCGCCTTGCCGAGCCGGCCGTCGGAAACGAAGACCGGCGTTCCCCCCGCGACATTGGCGTCGTTGCCCTGGCCCGAGGAATCCGTGTAAACGTTGTCGAAGGTCAGGTGCAGGACCAGGTCGTTGGTGAGGTTGACGTAGGTCGGCGGATTAATGACGCTGATGACGGCGGGGGCGCTGGTGACCGACAGGCTGTTGTTCTGCGTGGCCACAAACGTGTAGTTGCCGCTGACGGCCGTGGTAATGTTGGGCAACGCCAGGCTGTTGCGGATGGCGCCGGGAATCGGCACGCCGTTGAATTGCCATTGGTAACCCAGGATCGGGCTGCCGGTGGCTTCAGCCGAGAGGGTGACGCCGGTGTCCCCGGCGAACAGGTTGGCCGCCGCTGGCGTCGGTTCCTGGGTGATTTGAACCGGCACGCTGGTGTAGGTGTTCAGATAGGCGGCGTCGTGGATCGCTTGGATGTCCGCCGGCGTTAGCGCGTGGTCGTAAATGACCACTTCATCGAGTCCGCCTTGATAGATGCGGTTGGCCGCGGTGTCGTTCCCCAAGTGGAGCGCAACGTTGAAATTTTGCGGGGCGTTCGCCACCGAATTGACTGCGTTTTGAAGGCCGCCCGTGCCGTTATCCAAGTAAATGGTCCCCTGGTTGGTTTCGATCACCAACGCCACAAAGTTCCAGGCGTTGAGGGTGGGCAGGAGGCCGGAATCAAAGGTGGTTCCATTGTTCCAAGTATAGGCCACGTCTCCGGAGGTCGCGAAAATCTCCAAGCCGCCAATGTCCGAGCCGCTGCCGCGGGTGAACACCACGCCGGAAGGGCCGTTCTGGGAGCTGGGGGGCAGGCCTTGGGGTTGAATGAACGCCACGATCGTGGCGGTGGTCAGCGTCCAACCCGGCACGGGCGTCTTGATGTCGCTGGTGTTGCCGTCGCACAAGATGGCCGTGTTCGTGGCATCCAAACCCGCGAACGCGCTGGGGCGCGGCCCCACTAATCCGGTCTTCGTGGTAATGGCATTGAAGGTGCCGTCCAATCCGCCGACGGAATCATGCACCACCGTGCCGTTGGTCTCATTCATGCGCCAATAGGCGATGGGATTGCGGTCCAGGATGGACTTGACCGAGTTGGGGGTCAACGGCAGGAAGGACAGCGTGGCCGAGATGTTCGAGGAGCCGTAGCTGTTGGCCACCAGCACGGAATAAGCCCCCAAGTCCGCGGTCTGTAGCTGGCTGAGGCTGATGCTGGTGCCGGTGGCTCCGGGGATCGGCGTGCCCGCGTGGCTCCATTGATACGTCAGCGGAATGCTGCCGCTGGCGGTCACGGAGAAGGTGGCGCTGCCGCCCGGATAACGACCGAGGGAGACCGGCCGCACATTGATGATCGGCGGACCCGCGATGACGGTCATCGCAACAATCGAACTGGTCGTGCGACCATAGGCATTGATCGCGACCACATCGTACGCGCCGCTGTTCGTCCCGACCAAATTGGGATAAGAAAGGGTGCTCTTGGTCGCGCCGCTGATGTTGGCGCCATTTTTCTGCCACTGATAGGTGATGGTCGGCGCGCCCGCTGCCGTCACGCTGAAGGAGTTACTTTGCCCTTCGGAGAAGGTGACGGTTGGTTGAACGGGTTGCACCGTGATGGCGGGGGGCATCTGGCCGGCCAGGAAAAGGGTCTGCAATTGCGCCGGGGTCAGGGCGTTGGTGAAGATGGCGACATCCTTCACCCAGCCGTCCATCACGCGGTTGCCGATGGCGTCCACCCCGATGTAAAGTTTGTCGAGGCTGAAATCCAAGCCCGCATTCGCCGCATTGTTGGTGGCTAATACCCCGTTGAGGCACAGGATTGTGTTTGTGGGGGTGAATACACCTGCCACGAAGGACCAAACTTGATCGGGTACTGTCAATCCGCCGCTGAAACCATATTGGCCGTTATTCCAATGGTAGCGGAAATCATTGCCTGAACCGAAGCACAAACCGGTGGCCGGAAAGGTGCTGCCGGAGGCCGTGGTGCCCCGCTCGAAAAGGATGCCGGCAAAGTTGCCGTTGTGCCAGCCCTGGGAATCGTCGTTCGGGCCGTTGCGCTTAATCCAGGCCGTGAACGTGATGTTGGAGCTTTGAATCCCGTCCGGGTCGCCGGTGTTGAGCGGGGGATTGGGAATATAAGCCCCGTTTTCCAAGCCGTTGAGATAGGCCCCGGTATTGTTGGTTGGGAAGCCTGGATACGGTACCCCCGGTGCGGCCAGGGTCACATTGGGTTCCAGCACCGCGTCATAGTTGTGGCCCCAGCTCCCCAAGTTGGCGGTCCCGAGCAACGGGTTGGCTGGCGTGAAGGCCGGCTCATCAAACCGGTAATACAGCAGCGGGTTGCTGGCCTGCACCAAGTTTTTGTAAGCGGTGGTCGGGCTGGCATTGATGCCGTTCGCATAATGCGCCGCAATGGTCGCGCCGGAGAGCACGTTGGTGTACAGCGCTACTTCATCGATGACGCTCCCCAATTGGGTGAATGCATAGTCATTGCGCGTCCCAACCGCAAAGTCGGCATCGGTGTTGTTCGCGTAGCCCGCGGCCGGACCGCTGGCGACCAAGGCGCCGTTCACGTACATGTATCCGTTGGTTCCGTCATACTTCACGACCACGTGGTAAATGGAGCTGGCGTACGGCGCTCCGCCACCGTTCAGCGTCAGCGCCCGGCCGGCGGCGTTGTGATTGTACATTCGGAAGTCAAAGGCCTGCCCCGCGGAATTGTTGCCGGTGCTGTCAAAATACAGCAACCAACCCGAGCGGTTGGGACCGTAGGTCGAGGTTTGAAGATGGCCGGAACTCATGATCGCGTACAGGTTGTCTGCCATACCTGGCAACGGCTGGATCCAAGCTTCCGCTGTGAACGGTCCTTGCGGATCGGTTATTGGACTCCACGGCACTTCCATGAAGCCGGGGCCGAACGAGTAGGCAGTGTCCGAGTCGCCCGCCAGCAGGCCGGTGGCCTGGGCTCCCGTGCCATTGTCGCTCACGTAAAAGCCGTTGCCGGCCACGCCGGCGGAGCCGCTGTTGAGGGCAATATTGGAAGGGTTGGGAGTGGTTTCGCTGAGGCGGTAATAACCGACCGGTCCCAGCGACATGACCGTGTTCGAGTAGTCCGCACGGACTAGGGTGGTGGAAAGGATCGCCGCGGTGAGCAACAATCCGGATTGTATAGGTTTCATGGCTGATTCTTCTGCATTCGTTATCTGCTTTGTCACCATGGCAGGCTCGGGCGAACCTGTCAGTTGTTGGTCTCAGGGTTGACCAACAAGCCCATTTGGCGCGCTTCCGGGCCTAAAGTCAAGCGATTCGTGACAATTTCGTCACGCGATTGGCATTTTCCAGCGCCTCCGGAAAATCCGCGGGAAAAACGGACGACGTATGTAGTTGGAAACGGTTGCCGCCGGGCTTCCACGGCCCCGTTCCTACTTGCCGTCCGATTGTAATTATAGCTTATCGCCTGTACCTATTGCATTAATCACCGGTGGCCGGCATTCACCGTTCCTTGTCCGCGCCATGGCAACTCTGTCGGAGCCCGGCCTTTCGCTGACCTTAACCGGTTCGGTCAAAGCAACCTTCTTCCCGACCGCGGTTGCCTTGCCTCTTTGGGTGGGCTGCCTTCAGCTTGTCGGGACCCCACAATTACGCTCTCGAGTTCAATTCTCAGGGCTTAGCAATCCGCCTGCCGGCTTCCCGCTTCCTGACCGATTCAAAACTTATGGCGGGTTCCCCGCCTGAAGCAGCTTGTGCTCCTCGATTTCAGCCTGCGCCAATGGGCCTCCCCCGACTTCGCCCTGTGCTCCATTGCTCCGACTGCTGGCTGCTTTTTAGCGGCTGTGCTCTTTTTGTTCACTGTGGTTAAAAGCCGCCTGGCATCCCTGCCGTGGAAATTCCTTTTACGCCAACGCCCCGCCCTATCGAATAGCCTGCGTCCGCCCGATCCCCTTGGCGCTCGCGACTTTTGCCCCATTCCTTTCCGAAATGTTTCCGTTCGGTTTCCAAGGCCGGGGCGATGCTTTGGCCTTATTGCGCAACCGGGAAATTGCCCGGGAATCCGTCGTGTCCGACGACCCGTCACCGAGGTGGCAAACTCCCAGGTCGCACCCATCGACCGGCATCACCCGCCCTGCGAAGCGGATTTGCGTCCACCCGGCGTTGCGGTAATTCGCTCACGCCGAGCCGCGGTTTTGTGACGGGAAACGCCGCGGGACGGAACCCGCGGCGATTCTCCTGCCCGCTCCCAATCCTCCACGCCCCAATGTCGGTCCCCCTGCGTGAAATTCGCGACGGGCCGCATTCATGGGCTCACACCCCAGAGGACAAGGGGGCGTAGGTATGAGAATTTTTGAGCCCCAGCAAATACCCGTCCTCCGCCGAGCGCTGGGCGGGACCGGTGCCGGGCGTTGGCCCCGAAACCGGGCCAGGGTATACCACGTTCCACGGCCTGGTCGGTTCCCGGGCATGGGCCGCGCGGCAGCGTTGTGGAGTGCGGAAAGAAGGTCCGCTGTCGGGCGGACGAGTGGGCGCCGGTAACCCTGGCGCCCCGAGCGCAAGCGGAGCATCCATTGGCGGGTCCGAAAATCCACGGTTGGCCGCAGCGGTTGCTCGGACCGGGGCCCGTGGCGTGCTTCCTGAATCGATGCCTCGCCTCCCCGCCGCCGCGCACTTTGTCGTTGAGCCGGCGCGGCCCCGCCGGCAGGGTGGGGCACATCATGCTTGGCTTGCTTTCCTTCGGCCGGTTCCTTCGCGGCGTGGCTGCGGCCGGTTTTTTACTCAGCGCGGCCCTC
>CAIYZC010000436.1 GCA_903930565.1 uncultured Pedosphaera sp. | reverse complement strand
GAAGTTGAAAATTGATGCAAAGGCCAACAAATACCACGTAACCTCTCGTAACTTTCCGCCAAACTCCAGCGCCGCACGGAGTGCGGCAGTTGGGCGATTTTACCATGACGCTTGCGCGTGGTGACCGTGGCCATACCGCGGACAGGTTAACCGGGGGTTGGCGGAACCGTATTTCTACGGTAGGTGATTAGGGCGGATTTTTTTGGGACCGCGGAGGGGGCGCAAGAGTCTGAGGTTTTTACCACGGAGGGCACAAAGTTCACAGACGGAGGGAAAGGAGGGAGGATTGGACCGCATCCTCCGCCGCCAAGGCTTTGGAGGACAGGGATTGCGCAGATGGGGCCGGGGCTTGGGAGGGTCTCACGCGGAGCGGGGCCAGAGCCGGGCAGGAGGGGAGGCTCGCGCGAAGGCGCGAAGACGCGAAGGGGGCCAAGGGGGATGGTGAATCACAGTGGGCAATGGCCGTGGTTGGGAGGGGCCGGAACCATCCGCATGGCTGGGTTTGCAACCGCAGGGCGCGTGCAGACCGGAGTTGGCGAAGGGAGAAAGAAACTAGGTTCCAATGCGCGGGGCCCCCTCGGGGCCAGACTGCGCTCGGGCTGGCGGAGCCAGGCCCCGCGTGGAGCTTTGTGGCAGCGAATCCCACCGCCGGTGGGGAGTGCTCCCCTGCTGTAGGATATTCCATCAGATTTTATGGTGGTGGCGGTAATTTGTATTGGCAGCAACCAAATGCGTCGGCGCAGCAGATTTTGACTTTTAGTTGAAAATAAATGTTGCGGCTTTCACGATCAGGTGCGAATGTAGTTGCGTCAACCAAGAATCTGCGCCCAGCCCACGGGTTACCAATGGCGGCGCGCAGGGACGTAAATGAACAACGGGTGAATCGGTTCGCCGGCTTCCGCGCCGTAGGTCGCACTGTGGGGTGCGCTCCCGGCAGGAAGAATGGGCGAAAGCGGTTTGGGAATCACGCACCTGCGCCGCCGATATGATGGCGTCCAGGCAAAGGAAAAAAATGAAACAGTGCAATTTTTTGGCGCTGGCCGGGATGCTCCTGGCCGCCTCCGTCTCCGGCCAGGGTTTGCTCCCGCCGGGCGTCGTCCTCACCAACGGCCAGCCCGATGCCAGCAGCCTCCCGCCGCCCGACCGCCGTCTCCGGAGCCA
Organism: uncultured Pedosphaera sp.; assembly: GCA_903930565.1. Lineage (GTDB taxonomy): Bacteria > Verrucomicrobiota > Verrucomicrobiia > Limisphaerales > Pedosphaeraceae > CAIXFN01. Next base: position 4,966 of record CAIYZC010000436.1, on the reverse strand, counting down.
AACCCCTTCATCCGCCGCTCTCGGCTACACCTTCCCGTTCGCGGTTTGGCCCGCCTCGCCGGCGGTTGCGCCGCCCGTGCCCGTGCGGGAAATCCGCCTCGACGGCGCGTCCGCCGTGGCCGACTACGGGTCCCACCGGGTGCGCTTTCTCTCCAGCCTCGACGCCGAAGGGGCCGTGACGGTTCAGATGCTGGATGGGGTCACGCTGCCGACGCGGATCGTGGGCCTGGTCTATCTCTGCCGCACCAACGGGGGCTTCCAGAATGTTCTGCTCGGCACGGTCAAAGCCTGCCAGGGCGAGGTGCTCTCCGGCACGCGGGTAATTTATCGCGATGCTTTCGCCGGCCTGCACGCGGATGTGCTTTACGATTACAGCGAGCATCACTTCGCGCAGTCGATCATTCTCCGGCAACGGCCGGCACGTCCCGCCACGTTCGGGTTCCGAGGGGCGGACACGGAATTGGCCGTCATCACCGCCATGGGCCCGACTGCCCCGGCCGGCTTGGCCCCCGGGGCGGTGGATTATTCGGCTTTGAATCTGGCCGGGGGGTTGCCCGGCCCCGCCAGCCTGGCCGATGTGGCGGTGCAATGGTCCACCATGCACATTGCCAAGGGACATGCCTTTGCCTTCCCGGCCACGGCATCCCGGGTGCCCGTGGCCAAGCGCTGGGAAACCACGACCGACCCGGCCACCGGTGAAACCACCCAATATCTTGTCGAATCAGTGCCCTACCATCTCCTCAAACCCGAGCTCGACGAACTTTCGGCGGCAGCCGCGCCGGCCCCCGGAAACGGGGGCGGAGCCGGAACCGGCCCGGCGGGCGGCTCGGAGCAAGCACAGGTGCGCCTGCCCCGGTTGCCCGCCAAGTCGGGGCATCCCCTGCCGCCCTTCCGCATGGCGAAAGCCAACCCCGCGCGGCCGGCGGAAGGCGCGGAGCTCGCGCTGGGTGAGCGGATCGACCGCGAAAAAGGTGTCGTGCTCGATTACCTGCTCGTTTCCAGCGCGCTGCTCGACCTGAATTTGGCCAATTACAATGCCACGCGCACCGGCCCGGCCCAACTGGGCTTTGCCACCAACGATTACTGGAACGGCTTCCTCACCTTTGGCGTGGGCAACACCAACTGGTGGCACCCCACCTGGACCGGCACGGGCGGAGGGTTGACGAATTACGCATGGCTGAGCGTGAGCACCAATGCCAACTCCGTGGCGACGAACGGTTTGGCGGCCACGGATGGCATGTACGCCCAGTTCATTTACGGCAGCGCCGGGGGAAACCTGATCCTCACCCTCACCAACCTGCTCACGGCGGGGAGCGCCCACAACTATTACAATGTGTACGTGTATGGGCACGGAGGCGCCGCCGCCAACGACGAGAACACCATCGTGGCCCTCAACGCGTATTTGAACCCGGCCGCCCCCGTCTCTTATGGCACGCGGGGAACCACGATTTGGGGGTCCGGCTGGAATTCAACCAATTGGGAGGCGGGGCAGCAATTTGTGCGCTTCCAGAATGTCGATCTGACCCAGAGCGCCAGCAACAGCGCCGCCTTTGCCGCGCTCCAGCTAACGATCACGCCGAATGCCCACGGGTACGCGGAAATCGCCGGCGTCCAAATTGTCCCCAGCAGCGCCGTGCCCGCCGCCACCAACCCCGTGGCCAGCCTCATCAACGTGAATTTCGCGGCCAACCCCGGTGACAAGGTCGGGCTCGCCGCCATTGGCGCCGCCACGAACGATTTTTGGAACGTGTACCATCATCCAGGCGTGTCGAGCACGGTGACGGTGACGAACCTGCTCTGGTCGGACAGCAGCACGTCCGCAGTGACGATGAGGGTGACCTCCGCTTCCGGCGAATGGAACAACGGGGTGGCGGATGGCATGTATTCCGGCTACAGCTACCGCTACGGCGGCACCATCCCCATCACCTTCAGCAACCTGGCCAACGGCACCTACGACTTTTACCTCTATGGCCACAGCCCCGTGAACGATCCCGGCAGCGTGTTCCAATTGAGTTCCGGCACGAACACTTTCCCCGCCAAAGGAACGACCATTTGGGATGCCAGTTGGAATTCCACCAATTGGGATGAGAGCATGCAATATGTGGCGTACCGCAGCGTGCCGGTCGTGAGCAACCAGCTCGTGACGGTCACCGTTTTGCAGGACGACGCCGGCTACGCCATCATCAACGGCCTCCAGATCAACCTTTCACCCGGCTCCACGGGCACGGACAGCAACGGGGACGGCCTCCCGGATTGGTGGTGCGTGCAGTATGGGTTGAATCCGCACACCGCCGGGCTGGCGGGTGCCACCGCGCCCGACGGTTTGAGCTACCTGCTGAACTACCTCCAGGGCCGCAACCCCAATGCGACCAACATCGTGGACACGACCGGCGCCCTTGGCCTGACGGTTTTCACTCCGTTGCACTGAAAAAGCTTAAAAAAACTACCCAAAAATGAATAGGTTCAAAAGTATGCTGTTTATCCGGCGCCTGCGCAGGGGAGCTGCACTTCTCGCGGCGTCGCTTCTTCTCGTTGCCCTCACCCCGCGCAAAGTGGGCGCGGAAATAACGCTACATGGTTTGGCGCGAATTGCCACGCCGGCCGGAACTTGGACGGCCGATTGCTCGACGCCAACCATCATCGCCACCAACATCTTAGGATTCTGCCCGTTCTCCTTCGGCATCTCCGCGGGCGGAACGCTGGTGACCAATGATGATTGGTGCGAAACTGGTCCGGCCAATGGAACGTATTCCATTACCGACATCGGGGCCACTCCCGGAACCACCACGGGGGCGCAATTTATTCCGGTTCTCGGCACCAACAGTTGGAACTTTTATGTCACGGGCATCCAAAACCCGGGTATCATAATCATCCATGCCGAAGTCACCGCGTCATGCCGGTGCAACCCCACGCTGAACCAAACCATTCAAAGCACCGTCATCATCAATCTCACTCCGGATGGGGCTTGCAGCGGCGGCTGCCAACTTGCCGACAGTCCCAACAACCCGGGACCTTCCCTTGGCTCGGCCACGACCGACAGCGGCCCGGCCGAAAGGGCGCTGAATTTCCGCATGAGCCTGGGCCTGGGTTCGGCGCAATATCCGGCGGGGTTTCTCGCGCTAACGGCCGGCGTACCCGGCAGCAGTCTCGCCACCCCCGCCGCCTTGAGTCTCCCGCTGCAATTGCCAACGGTGCAAACTTTTACCAATAGCAGTGGGCTGCGACAGCTCATCGTGCCATCCGGCATGGTGAACGTGAACGTGCTCGGCCCCTACAGCTACCAATTGGTGTGCTATGACTCCAGCAACATCGGCAGCCTGGGCACCAACGGCTACGCGACGAACGGCGTGGCGCCCGTTGCCACCTGGACCATCCTGAATCCGAACGGCGCGACGAACGCGAACCAACTTCGCATCACCGCATCCCAAACGGGCGTGGCCGACCGCACCTACGCTTACACCTATACCGCCGCCAGCAACGCCTGGTCCGTCCTGCAGCCGGACGGCGCAACCACTGTCACTTCGTGGAATGTGGCCAACTCCACCAACTCGGCGATCACCAACTACTTCCAACAAAAGCTGGTGGGCGGCCAGTTGGCCTCCTCCGTCCTGTTGCAATACCAATACATTCCCTTCCTCACCAACCGCGTGCTCTTGCAACAGGTCGACGGCTATGGCTCCATCAATTGGACCACGACGTACGCGTACGATTGCACCGTGAACACCAATGCGACCGACGCCTGGTTGCAGCGGGTGGATTACCCGGATGGCCGCTGGGTCTATTACGACCACAACACCAACGGGCAGGTGGTGGCGGAATACAGCGGATTTGGCACGAATTCCCCGCCCGCCGCCGGAGTCCATCCCAGTTTTAGCAACACGGTGTACCGTGAAACCGATTATTACTACAGCCTGACCGCGGCGGCGGATGGCACGAACCAACCGGCGGATGCGCTCAACCAATTCTTGGCGATGAAGACCGTGGTGCGGGAGCCGATTTATGTTGGCGGCGGGTGGACCAACGTGGAAGTTGCGCGCACCTATGCGGTTTCCGACCTGGCCAACGGATTGCAAACCTCGCAGCGTTGCTCGGTACCAGGTGCTTTTCTGGGCGATCCGGGAAACCTGATGGCTTACACCTCCAATTACGTGAGCTACGGCTCGTTGGACCCCCTCTCGTTTCAGAACGGACTGCCGGTGAGCGCCGGCTACGAAAATGGCACGGCCAGCCTGTACACTTATGATCTGACCGACGGTGTGCTGACAACCACCGAGGACCGCGGCCAGCCGGACCAATGGTTCCAGCCCACGCAGATTCTGAACGGCCAGGAAACGGTCACGGTGAAAGACAATTTGGGCCGGGTGGTTACCCGCACGGTGCTGACCATCAGCGAATCCACGCTGGTGGCGACCAATTCGCAAATGATTTACAACTTCAACCCGGCGGATTCGCTGGGCCGGAACTATGGCGCCACCGACCTTGCGGGGAACACGACCTATTACAATTTCGATTGCTGCGGGTTGAGCAGTGTGTCGGATCCCAACGGGGTCGTGACGAATTTCGAATACGACCAACTCAAGCGCCTCATCGCCACCAGCACCGTGCGGGGCGCCAACGCGATTACCATCACCAACACGCTGGATGCCGCCGGGCGCACCTTGGTGCGGCAGCGCATCGGCAGCGACAACTCGGTGGTGACCACGGACCAAACGCAATTTGATGTCGCGGGCCGGGTGGCTCGGCAAACCAACGCCCTGGGGGGCGTCTCCGTCACCACCAACGTGCTCAGCGGCCGCCAATTAATCATCACCAACACCTTCCCGGATGGCGGAACGCGCGTGGAGACCTATTACGTGGATGGCCGCCTCGCCACCGTCGGCGGCACCGCGGCCAATCCACTGCTGTACCGCTACGGCGTCACCACCGATCCGGTGTACGGGAATTATTGCGCCTACACGCTGACGGT
>CAIYZC010000435.1 GCA_903930565.1 uncultured Pedosphaera sp. | reverse complement strand
CGAAAGCCGACTGTATTGCTCGAAGAATGCTTTCACGCTGGGGGGCAACTCTTGGGGCAACGAGAGCGCGTCCGGGGCGGCGGGCGTGGCAAACCGCGCGCAAATTTCCGCCACCCGTGGCCGTAACTGCTCCGGTGTGGCCCCTCCTATTTCCGCGAGCTTCGCCTCCTATTCACCGGACGGGGTGCCGAATTTCCGCGCCAGCAGTTGCTCCAATTTGTTCCATGTTGGACTGAGCCAATTGACGAGCTTCGGCATGATCACCTTGTTCCAGACGAGCCCGAACAGACACGCAACAATGAACCCGCCGGCCAGCAACCATGTCCTATTCATGAATCAGCTGCAATGGCATCGGCCTTTTCCCATCTGCGTTTATCTGCGTAATCCGCGGTTAAAATCCGCTTCCCCGCCCCGCCCTACTTCCCCGGGGCGGCTTCCTGGGGCGGATGCAGGATGTAGAGCATCAGGTTGCGGAAATCCGCATCGGCCATTTGCTCCAGGCCTTCGGGCATGACGGAGTTTTCCGTCACGCGCAGGGAGGCGATTTCGGAGGGCGCGACCACGTCTTCTTTCGGTCCCGCGGAGAGGAGGCGGACGCGGGTGGCGGTGTTTTCGACCATCCGACCGCTCAGGCTGCGGCCGTCCTTGGTTTCCACGACCACGTTTTCATAGCCTTTGCCGATGACTTGGTTGGGGTCGATGACGTTGGCCAGCAGGGCGTCCAGGCTGGCGCGGCCCACGCCGGTGAGATCGGGACCGACATCCGCGCCTTCACCGTAGAACTTGTGGCAGAGGAGGCAGGTCTTGCGGGCCAGTTCCCGTCCGGCGGCGGGATCGCCGGTGCCGGCAAGGATCATAGCCTTTTTCTCCGCGATGACTTTTAATTTATCCGCGTCGGCGGGGCGGACGCGGCCAATGGCGCTCGCCGCGCGGTCGCGCACCGCCGCGTCCCGGGATTGGGTGAGGGTGCGGATGACGGTGGCGGAAAGTTCGTTCACGAAGATGGCCTTGGTTTCCAAGGCGCCCAGCAATTGCTGCGCCCAGGCGGGACGGGAGACCAGCACTTCGGCCGCGGCCCGGCGGACGGCGGGTGGCCATTGCGGCCAACGGCTCAGCAGGGCCGGGGCGACGGCGTCACCGCCCACTTCGCCCGCGCCCCGCACCGCTTCCAGCAGCACCGGCTCCGGATTCGCGCCCCCGACGGCGCTCAGCAAAGCGCTACGCGCATCGTCCGTGCGCAACTTGCGCACCGTCTTGATCGCCTGCACCCGGTCATCCGCGGAGGCGCGGGAATCATTGACCAAGGCCAGCACGGCTTGGATCGCCGCCGTGTTGCCCCAGAGCACGCCCAAACGCAAGCCGCGCTCGCGCACATCGCGGTTCCCGGCGTCCTTGAGCCGTGCGAACAGGGCCGTGGTGTCCCCGGCGGGCGGCGTGGCCTTGCCCGCCTGACCCGACAGCAAACCGTCCAGTGCGGCGGCGGCCAGCGCGGGTTCGCGGTCCATGGCCGCGCCCAGAAACTCCACGGCCATCGTCAATTGCTCCGCACTCCGGGTGTCGCAGATCCGGCGCATGGTCTTGCGCGCCAATTCGCCCGCCAACGGCATCGCGTCCGGGCCGCGGTTGAGCAACCACCCCAACGCCTGCCCCGGATTCTCCCCGATCTTCGGCTCCGCCGCCTGCCAGATCATAAACGGCAGCAAGGGATCCCGTCCATCGGCGGAAGCCTTGACCAGCGGCGCCAGCAACCGGCCGACTTCCAAATCGGCCACGGCGAGATGCCGCGGAGTGTCGATGGTCAGCGCCCCCGAGGCGAACTGCCGCGCCGCCGTCGCCACCGCCAAGCGCACCGAGGGATCGGCATCCCCCGCCAAGGTGGCCAGGCCCGCCAAGACTTGCGGTGCGGCCTCGTGCCGTTCCCCCGCCAAACGCGCGCTCCAAGCGCGCAACGCCGGTTCCCGATCCTGGTAAATCGCGCCCAAATCCGCCGTGGTGAGCAGACCCGAGCCGTGGAGCGTCCATAGGGCCGCCAGCCGGGCCTCCAAATTGCCCCCGCCGGTGAGCATTTGCCGCAAGGGCGCCGCCGCCGCCGCGTCCCGGCGCTCGGAGAGCAACCGCTGCGCCGTGCGCCGTTGCCACACGTTCGGATGCGCCAGCTGCGCCACCAAGTCGGCGGTGGGCAGCGCGCCCAGGTTCATCTTCACCTCGGGCCGGGACGGCACCTTCGCGCCCTTGTTCTTGCCGGTGTAAACCACGCGCCAAATGCGCCCGCGCTCGCGGTCCACGCCTTCGGGATCAGCGTTGGCGTTTTGGTAGCAGGGATACTTGTCATACCAATCCATCACCCAGAGCGCGCCGTCGGGCCCCACCTGCTCGCTCACCGGCCGGAACCATCCGTCCGTGGTGGTCAGAAAGTCCGCCGCCGCTTCCGCGCGAAAGCTGGAGCCGTTCGGCGTCAAATGATCATGATTCAGCGCGCTCTGATGGATGTTGCCCATGAGCACCTCGCCGCGCCATTCCGCCGGAAACTGGTCGCCCTGATAAATCTGGATGCCCGCGTAAGCGGCCATGTGATGCCGGTGCCCCACGATGGAGGGCAACATTTGGTAGGCGTACGGGTTGGCGGGTGAACCACCCTGGCGGTCGTAAATCCCGCCCGGCGCCATGTGGAACAAATGATCGATCACACAGGCGCTCACGAAGGCGTTCCCCGCCCGGTCGAAATCCACCCCCCAGGGATTGCTCGTGCCGTCGGCGAAGACCTCAAATTGTTTCGTGCGCGGATGAAACCGCGCCACCGCCGCGTTGACCTCCACGCCCGGCTCGCTCGCCTCCGGAATCCGCACCTTGGAATGCGTGAACACCCCGTGGGTCATGTACAGCCAACCATCCGGCCCCCAGGTGAACCCGTTGAGCAACTCATGCCGGTCGTCCAAACCAAAGCCGGTCATCAACACTGTCCGCTTGTCCGCCACATCGCGGTGCTGGGTGTCTTCGAGAAACAGCAGGTCCGGCGCCTGCCCGACAAACACCCCGCCGTAGCCCAACTGAATCGCCGTGGCCAGGTTCAGGCCGTCCGCAAAGACCGTCACCTTGTCCGCCCGGCCGTCGCCATCCGTGTCTTCCAGAATTTTGATCCGGTCACGCGGTTTGGTTCCCGCGGGCGCGCCCATGGGATACTCATACAATTCCACCACCCACAACCGCCCGCGGTCGTCCCACGTCATGGCCACCGGATTGATCACGTCCGGCTCCGCGGCAAACAAGCGCACCTCAAACCCTTCGGGCACCACAAAGCGTTTCTCCGCTTCGGCGGGCGACAAGGCCGGGGTGGCGGCGGGCGCCCATTGGCCCGTCAATTGGCGGCCTTGGGCTCCGGCCCCAAGGGGCGATCCGAGCAAACCTACGGCCGTGCCGAGCAGGGCCGGAAAAATGGATGGCTTCATAACAATTGGAACCTCGGCAGCATGAGGGAAGGCAGGTAAAACTCAAGTGGATTTCACCGGCATGGTCGGGGGGATAAAAAAGGAGATTCGGGCGGCAGACGCCAAGGAGGTGGGGATGGGGAATCCCGCTGAGGAAACGTACTGCCACCCGAATCTAAGCTCTCAAAAATCTTCACCGGCCTTGCGGCCAGCTTCGTTTCCGGTAACCATTCTCGCAACTAGGGCGGGCAAAACAAGCTTTTTTTTAAATTAAAATTAACCGGAATGTCAACTCCCCGGGTCAAAAAAGGGTTGCTCCGCCGGCCCGGAATTGCTGTTATCATGCGGCGTCACCACCCCAAAGCAACGGTGGAGCGCCCACCATATCATGAAATCTTTCGCCTTAGGCTGCGGGCTGGCCGCTGGTTTGGTTTGGACCGGCGGCGCCATTTCAGCGACCGCCGAGGGCGCCGCCGCGGGGTCGGTCGATCAACCCGCCGGCCCGGCGGCCACGAATCAAGTGGCGATCCTGCCGGTGCCGCCGGAATCCCAAAGTTGGAATTTTCACTTTCAAAACACGGATATCGGCACCTACCACCCCGGGTTCCCGTCCGCCTATACCGGCCCCAACAGCCTCGCCTCCCCGACCGAAGTGCGGGAAACGGTCTCCGTGGACCTGCTGTTTGGCGCGCGACTGTGGTCCGGCGCTGAGGCCCATGTGGACGGCTTGATGTGGCAGGGTTATGGCTTCAGCAAAACGCTGGGCATCGAGGGCTTCCCCAGTGGCGAAGCCTTCCGCCTCGGGGCGCGGGTGCCCAATGTCAATTTCTCCCGGGCCTTCCTCCGGCAGACGTTCGGCCTTAACGGCGAAACGGAAAAAGTCGCGGACGACGCCCTCCACCTGGGGGGGGTGCAGGACACCGAACGGGTCACCCTCACCTTGGGCAAAATGAGCGCCAAGGACATTTTCGACAACAATACCTATGCCAACGACCCTCGCAGCCAGTTCCTGAACTGGTCGTTGGTGGCCAATGAGGCATGGGATTACCCGGCGGACAGCCTCGGTTACATCACCGGGTTCGCGGCGGAACTCACCGAACCCCGTTGGTCCTGGCGCTACGGCTTTTTCCAAGTCCCCCGCGTCTCCAACGGCCTGGCTTTGGACGGTCATTACCTGGAAGCGTGGGCGATGGTCGCCGAGTCCGAGCGCCGCTTCACCCTCGGCGAACACCCGGGGGCCGTCCGGTGGCTGGCCTTCCTGAACCGCGCCCACATGGGCGTGTATGAGGCCGCGGCCAACCAACCCGGTCTGCCCCCCGACGACGCCCTGGCCCAAACGCGCGATTACCGCTTCAAATACGGCTTCGGGCTGAATGTGGAGCAGGAGCTCGCCCGCGACTTGGGCGCTTTCGGCCGGTTGGGCTGGAGCGATGGGAAAAGCGAAGCGTGGATGTATTCCGACGTGGACCACGCCGCCTCCCTGGGCATGACGCTCAAGGGATCCCGCTGGGGCCGGCCGGACGACACCCTTGCCGCCGCGGGTGTGTTCAACGGACTTTCCCGCGTGCATGAGGATTTCATTGCGGCGGGGGGCACCGGCATCCTCGCGGGGGATGGACAACTCCATTACGGCATCGAGCGCATCGTGGAAGCGTACTACGATTTCAAACTTTGCCGCCCCGCGCATCTCACGCTGGATTATCAGTACGTGGTCAACCCGGCCTTCAACCAGGACCGGGGTCCGGTCTCCATCTTCAGTGTCCGGATGCATTGCGAATTCTGAGGCGCGGGCGCTCCCGCCCGGCGGCTTCGCCCGCGTTGCCTGGCCCGCGTTCGCCGCCCTGCTCGCGGCCGAAGTTGCCTGGGTGGCGG
>CAIYZC010000434.1 GCA_903930565.1 uncultured Pedosphaera sp. | reverse complement strand
GTTGTCATCCGCCTTGGCGGTCAAGGCACCGGTGAGGCAGGTGAGCAGGGTGGCCGCCGCGCAGACGCGGACGCTGGTGGATTTGGCGTTGAATTTCATATTTTATTTCGTGTTGACCGAAGTTGTTCAGTTGGCATTTCGCCCGGCACGGCCGGGCGACTGAGCCCGCTTTGGTTGATCCGCGCTGTCTACGGTTCGACATAAAGCAACCGCCATGCCAACCCGCTAACAGCCTGATTTCATTGCGATTTGTTGGCTTTTCAGCGCCTCGGTCGCGCACCGGCAACGATCCGCAATCCCCCGGACAAAAGCCCGCATTGCAGTTGCAATGCAACCTTGCAACCCGCGGGTGGCCGTCGTGCAAGGGACCGAGTGCTCTTTGCAGGGTCCGTGGCTTGGCAGGTGGCGTGGCCCGCCGGCTCGCGGGCGGGCCCGGCCCGGAAAACAAAAACGCGACGGCGGTGGTCGCCCACCGCCGCCGCCCCACTCCCCACTCTGCCCGGCACAGTTCAGACCGCCAGGGTCGCCTCCGCCGCCGGAGCCGCGTCCACCCGGCGCTTAATCCAAAACCCGAGCGCCACGAAGCAACCCAGCGAGAGGTAGGTCGCCGGTTCGGGCGTGTTCAGCAGCTTGTGGACGGCGGCCGTCCCGATATTGATCGCAAAGATCGAGTCATTGTAATCCTTGTCCCCACCCCGGCTCAGGTCCTCAAAGCTGATGAAGAGGTACGGGCTGTTCGGTTGCGCAGTCGCGAACATGCCCGGCGTGAAGGCCATGACGTGGCTGAAATTGTCAGCGTTGTTTCCCGAGGTGTTCCACTCCTGCGTGCCGCCGTTCGCCCCATTCGCCATCAGGAAAAAATCCAGCGAAGTGCCCTTGGGCAGCACGCCCAAGTCGACGAAATCGCCGGGCAGCAGGGGATCCTGCGTGGTGCGGGTGCCCGCCGGGGCGCTGGCAAACATGGAGGTGCTGCTCCGTACGGCGGGAAAAATGATTTCCGGGTTGCCTTTGCGGAACCCGTCCGCCTTCGTGTTGAGCCCCAGCGTGTTCACGTACCCCGCGCCCTCATACACAAAGGTGGCCGTGACATCGCGCGTCGTGTCGAGGGTCAATTTGGACACATCCAAGGAGTTCAGCTTCACAAACTTGGCATTGTCCTTCCCGTCCGGCAGGTGTTGGTGGATGTACTGCGTCGCGGCGGGCAGCACGTTTTTGTCAAAGGCGGCCGACGCCGCGGTGGAACCTCCGAGTTGCACCTTGCCGACGATCGGCAGGCCCTGCGGATCGGCCGGTGATTGGACGGGGGAGTAGGTGCCGCCATCCGGGGCGGCGTTGACGTGCGGAGCGGGCGCGGTGAAGAGCCCGACGGCCGCGGCCAGGCGCACGATCGGAAGTTTCAAATGAATTTGCATAATCAGGTGGATGCTTGCGTAAATGGACATGGTGGTTTTCCTTTGCCCCGCGCGCGGGCTGCTCGGCCCTTTGTTGGTTGGTCGCCCGGTAGTCCGGATGGTTAGCAACCCTTGTGCCAATGGAAAAACTCCTTTTTTCATGGGCTTTCCGGCCACTTCTCGCACCTGGTTTCCGGGACGCCCATTGCAATGCGGCCCACGGTCCGGAAATGCAACGACATTTGCAATGCAACCTTGCAATTTCCGGCCGGCATCCGGTCGCAAAAAAAGCGGCGGCGGTGGTTGCCCACCGCCGCCGCCGCATCGATTCCCCATTGCCACCAGGGCGGTTTACACCGCCAAATTCGTTTCGCCCATGCGGGCCGCGTCCACCCGGCGCTTCATCCAGAACCCGAGCGCCACGAAGCAACCCAGGGAGAGATACGTGGCCGGTTCGGGCGTGTTGAGCAGCTTGTTCACGTTGGAAGTGCCCAGGTTGATCGCGAAGATCGCGTCATTGTAATCCTTGTCGCCACCACCCCAGAGGTCTTCGAAGCTGATGAACAGGTAGGGGCTGTTCGGCTGGGCGGTCGCAAACACCCCCGGCGTGAACGCCGCCACATGGTCGAGCCCGTCAGCGTTTTTCCCCGCGGTATCCCAAGCCGTCGTGCCGCCGTTGGCGCCGTTGGCGATCAGGAAGAAATCCAGCTTGGTGCCCTTCTGCATCACGCCCAGGTCCACAAAGTCACCGGGCAGCAAGGGGTCTTGCGCGGTGCGGGTCCCCGCGGGAGCACTGGCGAAGGCCGAATCGCTGCTGCGCACCGCCGGAAAGATCAGTTCCGGGTTGCCGCTTGAAATCCCATTGCCCTTGGTGTTGACGCCCAGCGTGTTCACGTAACCGGCGCCTTCATACACGAAGGTGGCCTGCACGTCGTGGGTCGTGGCCAGGGTCAACTTCGACAGGTCCAAGCTGTTCACCGCCACAAATTTCGAGTTGTTCCGCGATTCCGGCAAATGCTTCCGGATATACTCCGTCGCGGCCGGCAGCACGTCCTTGTCGAACGCGGCGGACGCCGCGGTGGAACCACCCACTTCGACTTTGCCGGCGATCGGCAGGCCCATCGGATCGGCGGGCGATTGCGCGGCGGCGTATTTGCCACCATCAGCCGGGGTCGGCGTGGCCACCACTTTGCCACTCTTGCCGTCATCCGAACTCTTGCTGCTGTCGGAACCCTGGGCTTGGCTGTCCGAGCTCTTGCTGCTATCCGACGCTTGGGATTGGTTGTCCGAGCTCTTGCCGCTGTCCGAAACTTGGGCCGACGCGGCGGCTTTGCTGCCATCGGTTTTGTTGTCATCCGCCTTGGCGGTCAAGGCACCGGTGAGGCAGGTGAGCAGGGTGGCCGCCGCGCAGACGCGGACGCTGGTGGATTTGGCGTTGAATTTCATATTTTATTTCGTGTTGACCGACGTTGTTCTTCAGTTGGCATTTCGCCCGGCACGGCCGGGCGACTGAGCCCGCTTTGGTTGATCCGCGCTGTCTACGGTTCGACATATAGCAACCGCCATGCCAACCTGATAACAGCCTGATTTCATTGCGATTTGTTGGCTTTTCAGCGCCCCGGCCGTGGGGCATTGCAAAACTCTGTTCCCCGGCCGGGCCGACGAAATGCAATTGCAATGCGCCCTTGCAACGCACCCATGGCCATTGTCGGCCGCACGGCGGGGCGCTAAGCTGCGGCCATGCAATTCCTTCGCTCCCGCCCGGCCGCCCGGTGGTGTCGGTGGCTTGCCGTGGCGCTGTTCGTGGCCGGGATGCGGCTTGGCGCCGGACCGGCGCCGGCGCCCGCAGCCCCCAACGTGTTGTTCATTTTGTGCGACGATTTGGGCATCCACGACCTGCACTGTTACGGGCGGGCGGACCACCACACCCCGAACTTGGACCGGCTGGCCGCCGCGGGCATGCGGTTCACGGCGGCCTATTGCGCGCAGCCGATTTGTTCCCCTTCGCGGGCGGCCTTGCTCACGGGGCGCGCGCCCGCGCGGCTCGGGCTCACGACCTACCTGCCGGGCCGGCCGAACTTGGTGTCCCAAAAAGTGCTCCAAGCGGAAATCGAAACCCAGGTGCCCCTGCGGGAAAAGATGTGGCCGCGCTATTTCCAAGCCGCCGGTTACGTCTGCGGAGCATTTGGCAAATGGCATGTCGGTGGCGCCGGCTTCGGCCCGCTGGAGCACGGCTTTGCCAGTTATCACCCGGGGGCGGCGGTCACGGTCCCTTCGGCGACCGAAGGGGGCAAGGGGGAGTATGATTTGACGACGGCGGTGGAGCAATTTATGACCGCGCACCGCGGGCGGCCCTGGGTCGCCTACCTCGCGCACAACAGCCCCCACCTGCCGTACGCCGCGCAGTCGGCCCGCGTGGCCGCCAACCCGGACGCCTTCGAGCCGGTTTACGCCGGAGTGATCGAAACGCTGGACGACACCGTGGGCCGGCTCCTGGCCAAGCTCGACGACCTCGGCTTGACGGAACGCACCCTGGTCGTGTTCACGTCGGACAACGGCGGTCTCCATGTGCCCGAAGGCCCGCATCCCCGCGTGACCCACAACGGACCGTTCCGCGCGGGCAAGGGCTTCCTCTACGAAGGCGGGTTGCGCGTCCCGCTGCTGGCGCGCTGGCCCGGGCGCATCCCCGCCGGCCGGGTCACCGACGAACCGGTGATCAACACGGACTGGCTGCCGACGCTGCTGGAACTGGCGGGCCTGCCCATGCCCCCCGGTTTGGACGGCGTTAGTTTCGCCCCCCTGCTGACCGGGCGCGGCGGGCCGGCCCCGCGGCGTTTGTTCTGGCATTTCCCCCACTACAACAACCAAGGCGGACGCCCCGGCTGCACGGTGCGGGACGGCGCATGGAAGTTGGTGGAATATTACGACACGGACGAGGTGGAGCTCTACGACCTCGCGCACGACCCCGGCGAGACCCGGAACCAGGCCGCGGCCGAGCCCGTCCGCACCGCGGAATTGCGGGCCGCACTCGCCGGCTGGCGCGGCGCGGTCGGCGCCCGGGGCAACCGCCCCAATCCCCAATGGGATCCCGCGTGGTTCGCACGGCTGTACCGGGAAGTGGATCCGGGCCGCTTCGCCCCCGCCACCGCCGGCACCGACGAGTGGAACCGGATCTGGAACTGGCGCCGCCTCATGGACACCGTCCCCCCGGTCCGGCTCCCCGACGGACGGCCGGATGCGCCCCGCTGATTTTCGCGCCACCATGCCCACCCCCGAAGCCCCCGCCCCCGACTCCGCCGAGCGGTTGAAGATCTTGTTCGTGTGCAGCCAGAACCGGTGGCGCAGCCTGACCGCCGAGAAGCTGTACGCCGGTTTTCCCGGTTACGAAGTCCGCTCGGCGGGCACCGAGCCGGGCGCCCGCGTGCGCGTTACCGCCGGTCACGTCGGCTGGGCGGATGTCATCTTCGCCATGGAGCGTCGGCACGTGGACCGGCTCCGCGCCAAGTTCCCGGAGGAACTCGCCGACAAGCCCCTCATCTGCCTGCGCGTTCCCGACGAGTTCGAGTTCATGGAGGCCGAACTCGTGGACGCCTTGAAAACCGCCCTCGCCCCGCACCTGCTCCTGCCGGAATAACCGGCGGGCACCGCCGGGAAAGCGTTTGACTTGGCGCGGGCGCCAATCGCAAACTCCCCCAGCGACCGGCCTTCGTACGCGCGCCGGTCCACCAACACCATGCAAAAGCTGATCGATTACCTCCAGGCCAACCAGAATCGCTTTGTTCAGGAATTGTGCGAATACGTGCGCTTTCCGAGCGTTTCCGCGCAACCCCAGCACCGCCCCGATCTGCAGGCCTGCGCCGAGTGGCTCGTCCGGCACGCCCAGGGCATCGGCTTGACCGCCGACCTCCGGCCCACCGCCGGCAACCCCGTGGTGGTCGCCAAGACGCCCCGCAAAAAAGGCGCCCGCCGCCCGCATTACGTCGTCTATGGCCATTACGACGTCCAGCCGCCCGAGCCGTTTGATTTGTGGCACTCCCCGCCCTTCGAGCCCCGCATCGAGGGCACCTCGCTCTACGGCCGCGGCGCCTGCGACAACAAGGGGCAGAACCTGGCCCACTTGAAGGCCGTCGAAGCCTACCTCAAAACCGGCACGGAATTGCCCTGCGATTTGACCTTCGTCATCGAAGGCGAGGAGGAAGTCGGCAGCAAGAACCTCGCGACCTTCCTCAAGGCCAACCGCGCGGAACTCGCCTGCGACGCCGTCGTCATCTCCGACACCGGCATGCCCGACAAGCAGCATCCCGCCCTCACCTACGCCCTGCGCGGCATCGC
>CAIYZC010000433.1 GCA_903930565.1 uncultured Pedosphaera sp. | reverse complement strand
TTTCGATAGCTAAAGTCAATGGCCGTGGGATTTCATCCTGGGCTGAGGAATTGCGCACCTTTGGCGCGCGGGAAGTCGTGCAGAGGGCGCATTGAGGGGCGCCGATTTGGCAGGGGCGGGATGACGCGATGGGTTTGGGGTGACGGTCTGTGCGGGTGTAGGGATTTGGAGACGAGTCACGCCCGGGCGGGGGCCATGGAGCAGAGGTGCCAGAACTCCGGGGTTGGGGGCCGGTGCGGGGAGATGGTTGCAGGTCGGGGAGTGCGGGGGTCGCGGTGAGACGGTGTGGTTGGTTGGAAGACAGCGGCCGCGGCGACCCCTCCGGGGTCGTGGATACGGTTGCTGAATACCGGTGGTATCGTCGCGCTGCGCCTCAACCACCGGCTAATGGCGATCATCCCTCCGGGATGCAGGGAGGGGCGAAGCCGGCGCTTTCGATAGCTTAAGTCAATGGCAGTGGGATTTCATCCTGGGCTGAGGAATTGCGCACCTTTGGGGCGCGGGAAGTCGTGCGGAGGGCGCGGTGAGGCGCGACTGGCGAGTCGGAGGCGGCCGGCACCAGGGGGGATGTGGAACAGGCCTCCCCTCCCCTGCCCTCGCCTCCGGCGGCTGCAGGAGAGGGTGTGGGGCGCGGGGATTCTCCCCCATACCGTCCGGGGAGCGCGGAAAGCATACTGTGAAGGATACTCTGGCGGAGCCGGCGCGGTGGATGCGCGGGCGGGCAAGGGTGCGCCCGGGATTTGGATTGATCAGGGATGGATGAGCCGGAGACCGGCTGTCCCGCGCCAATCCACCGGGCGGCGGGAACAGCAACCACACAATGCAGATTCTGGCTTTGCGACTTAAGAACTGGATGGTCGGCGATGGACGGGCGCGCACGAACAAGATCGAGCCGCCGTTGCGGGCGGAGCTGTTCAGTGTCGAACAGCTCGCGCAACATGCGCTGACGCTGGCCGCCAACCAGCCGACGGTCACGCGGCTGGGGGCGAACCGGCTGCTGGCGCAACTGGGCCAGAACGAAGTCCTGTTGCGGAGCTTCAATCTGGCCACGATGGCGGTGGACCCCTCCCGGCGGATCACGCCGGCCGCGGAATGGTTGTTGGACAACTTCTACCTGATCGAGGAGCAAATTCACCTGGCGAGACGACATTTGCCGCGTGATTACAGCCGGGAGCTGCCGCGGCTGATGCAGGGGCCTTCCGCCGGGTTGCCGCGCATTTACGACCTGATGCTCGAATTGATTTCGCATGTGGATGCGGAGATCCACGTCGGGCCGCTGCGCGCCTTTGTCGCGGCTTATCAAACGGTGACCTCCCTGAAATTGGGGGAGTTGTGGGCCATCGCGATCATGTTGCGGCTGGGGTTGATTGAAAACCTGCAGCGCGTCGCCACGCGGCTGACGGTGGCGCGGAAGGAAAGGGATCTGGCCGACCAGTGGGTGGACCGTTTGCAGGCCATGGCCGAACAGCAGCCCTCCCATCTGGTCGTCGTCGTGGCCGACATGGCGAAATCGGAACTCCCGCTCACGAGTTCGTTTGTGGCGGAATTCTGCCAGCGTTTGTCGCGGCAAAGTCCCGTGCTGCATCTCGCGCGCAGTTGGCTGGAACACCGCTTGGTGGAACAAGGCCTGTCGATCGAACTGTTGGTCCAGCAGGAAAGTCAAACTCAGGCGGCGGACCAAGTGTCCGTCAGCCACAGCATCGCCAGTTTGCGACTGCTCAGCGCCATCGACTGGAAGGAGTTTGTGGAATCGCTGAGTTTGGTGGAGGCGGTGCTGGTGACGGATCCGGCGGGGGTTTACGCCCACATGGACTTTGCGACGCGGGATCGGTACCGGCATGCGGTGGAATTCTTTGCCCGGCACAGCGGCCGCCCGGAAGCCGAGATCGCCCGGGCCGCCATCGAACTGGCCGGGGAAGGCCCAGGGGACAACGGGGGCCGGCAACGGACCGGCCATGTGGGTTATTACCTGGTGGACAAGGGCCAGTCCCGCCTGGGGCGGCAGGTGAAGGTGCGCTGGCCGGGCCGGACGTTGGTGGAACGGGGAATTCATCGATCTCCCCTGGCGTTCTACGCGGGGGGCATCGCGGGGCTCAGCCTGGCCGCCACGGCCGGCGTGTGGAGCGAGGTCGGGAAGCTGGGAATTCCCGACTGGAAAGGCCGGCTGTTCACCTTGGTCTTCCTGCTCTGCGCCAGCCAGCCGGCGGTGGCCTTGATGAACCTGCTGGCCACGCGATTGGTGAGGCCGCGCCTGTTGCCACGGCTGGATTATGCCGCCGGCATCCCGGCCGAGGGCCACACGATGGTGGTGGTGCCCACGATGCTGGCCAATGCCGCCGGGGTGCAGCATTTGATTGAGAGCTTGGAGATCCATTACCTGGGCAACCGGGATGAGCACCTTGACTTTGCGCTGCTGACCGATTTCCGCGACGCGGCGGAGGCGAGCCTGCCCGGAGACGCCGCCCTGCTCCAACTGGCGCGGGTCGGGGTGGAAATGCTCAATTTGAAGTACGCCAACGGAGGGCACACGCGATTCTATTTGTTCCACCGGCCCCGGCGCTGGAATGTTGGCGAAAAGTTATGGATGGGTTGTGAGCGGAAGCGGGGGAAGCTCACGGAGTTTAACACGCTCCTGCGGGGCGGGTGCCAGGGGTGCTTTTCCGAAATCGTGGGGGACCTGGCGGGGCTGCCGAGCGTGCGTTATGTCATCACCCTCGACACCGACACGCAACTGCCGCGGGATGCCGCGCGCCGGTTGGTCGGCACGATGGCGCATCCCTTGAACCGACCCGTGTTTGACGAGGCGCGCGGGATTGTCACCGAAGGCTACAGCATCATGCAGCCGCGCGTGGGCGTGAGCCTGCCGAGCGCCCGGCGGTCCTGGTTTGTCCGGCTGTTTGCCGGGGACGCCGGAATTGATCCGTACACGCGGGAGGTTTCGGATGTGTATCAGGATGTTTTCGGGGAAGGTTCGTTCATCGGCAAGGGGATCTATGATGTGGATGCCTTCCAGCGGGCCGTGAAGGGGCGCTTTCCGGAAAACACCGTCCTGAGCCACGACCTGCTGGAGGCGTGCCATGCCCGGTCCGCGCTGGTTTGCGACGTGGAATTCTATGAGGAACATCCGTCGCGCTACAATGTGGATGTGGACCGGCGGCACCGCTGGATCCGGGGCGATTGGCAAATCACGCAATGGCTGCTCCCCCGGGTGCCCGGCGCGGACGCCCGGCGGATCGCCAATCCATTGTCCGGATTGTCCCAATGGAAGATTTTGGACAACTTGCGGCGGAGTTTGGTGCCGATCGCCCTCCTGGTCCTGATGCTGGGCAGTTGGCTGCTGCTCGCCGAATTCTGCAACCTGGGACCGTTGCTGGTTTTCGGAAGCATACTCCTGCCCGGGTTGGCCGCCGCACTGCTTCACGGATTGGCCAAGCCGGCGAATCAGCCGTGGGCGATGCACCTGCGGGTGACGGCGGCCGCCTACGGGCGGCAGCTGGGCCAGGTCGGGGTGAGCCTGGCGTTTCTCCCGTACGACGCGTGCATCAGCCTGGACGCGATTGGGCGGACGGTGCTGCGCTTGCTCGTGACGCACCAACGACTGCTGGAATGGCAGACCTCGCGGGATGCGGAACAGGGCGTGCAGGCGGGGCTCGCGGGCTTTTACGCGACCATGTGGATCGAACCGGCCCTGGCGTTGGCGATCGGGGGGTTCCTGGCCGCCACCCAGCCTTTTCAATTCGGGTTGGCGTCGCCGATCCTGGCGCTGTGGCTGGCCGCGCCGGCGCTCGCTTGGTGGATCAGCCGCCCGATTGAATCCGCGACGCCGGATTTGACCGCGGCGCAACGGCGGTTTCTGCGGGGCACGGCGCGGAAGACCTGGCATTTCTTTGAAACCTTCGTGACCGCCGGCGAGAACTGGCTGCCGCCGGACAATTTCCAGGAGATTCCCAACCCGACGATCGCTTCCCGGACGTCGCCGACGAATATTGGAATCGCGCTGCTGGCGAACCTGGCCGCCGTGGATTTGGGCTATCTTTCCAGCGCCGGCCTGGTGCGCCGCACGCGGGACACCTTCGCCACCCTGCAACGATTGGAACGTTACCGCGGGCATTTCTATAATTGGTACGAAACCCGGTCCTTGCGGCCGCTGTATCCGACGTATGTCTCCAGCGTGGACAGCGGCAATCTGGCGGGTCATTTGCTGACGCTGGCGGCCGGACTGCGGGAACCGGGGGCGGAAGCGATTTTTTCACCCCAGGTGTTCGCCGGCCTGCGCGACACGGCGCAGGTGCTCTTGGAGCGGACGGAGGGAAACGCCGCCCTGGTGAAACTGCTGGCGACCTTGGCGCAACCACCCGGCGGTTTCCGGGCGGCGTACGCCCTGCTGGAGAGCGTGGTGGAACAGGCCACAGTGCTGGCTGCGGCCCTCGCGCTGGAAACGGAGGAAATCCAAGGTTGGGCGCAAGCGCTGCAACGGAACGCCGAGGAGCATTTGGCGGAGCTACGGTGGCTCGCCCCGTGGCTGAAACCGCCCCTTTCGGGGTCCGGGGGATACCGGGGTCCCGGGGAATTGGAATCAATCCCCACGTTGCAGGCGTGCGCGGCGTTTGAGGAAACGATCTGCACGGCGATGGAGCGGCGTCTGACGACAACCGACCCAAGCGCCGGAGCCTTGACCACGGAAGTCATAGCGGAACAGCGGAAACTGCTGGAGAGCCTGCGGGAAGCCGCCGAGCATGCGCGCGAGCGCCTGGTGGCCTTGGAATTGTTGGCGCGGCAAGCGGAGGAATTGGCGGCGATGGATTTCACTTTTCTGTTCAACCCGAGCCGGGATTTGTTTTGCACCGGCTTCAATGTGGGGGAGCGGCGCTGCGACACGAGTTACTACGATCTGCTCGCCTCGGAGGCGCGGCTGTGCAGCTACGTGGCCATTGCCTTGGGCCAGGTGCGGCAGGCGCACTGGTTTTCGATGGGCCGGTTGTTGGTCGCCTCGCGCGGCCGGCCGGTGCTGGTGTCCTGGAGCGGCTCGATGTTCGAGTACCTGATGCCGCTGCTGGTCATGCCGAATTACGAAAACACCTTGCTGGACCACACCTGCCGCACGGCGGTGCGGCAACAGATCCAATATGGCAAGGCCCGCGGGGTGCCGTGGGGCATGTCGGAATCGGGCTACAACCGGACGGACGCGGAACTCAACTACCAGTACCGCGCCTTTGGCGTGCCGGGGCTGGGTTTGAAACGCGGCCTGGCCGAGGACCTGGTGGTCGCGCCCTATGCCACGGTGCTGGCCTTGATGGTGGCACCCGTAGAAGCCTGTGAAAACCTGCAACGGCTGGCCGCGGAAGGACGCTGCGGAAGCCATGGCTTTTACGAGGCCGTGGATTACACCCCGCTGCGCCTGCCGCCGGAGGAGACGAGTGTGACGGTGCGATCCTTCATGGCGCATCATCAAGGCATGAGTCTGTTGGCGTTGGTGAACGTGCTGCGGGACTATCCCATGCAGCGCCGCTTTATGGCGTGTCCGGTGCTCAAAGCGACGGATTTGTTGTTGCAGGAACGGGTGCCGCAAGCCGCCGCCAGCGTGCTCTCCGAGGATTTGCTATTGGAGGACCCACGCAAGCGGGTGGTCGGGGGCGAATCCAACATGCGCATTTGCACGAACCCAACGCCGCCGGCGCCGGAGGTGCATCTACTCTCCAACGGCCGCTACCATGTCGTGATCACCAGCGCCGGGGGCGGCTACAGCCGCTGGCGGGAGCTGGCGGTGACCCGCTGGCGCGAGGATGCCACGCGGGATTGCTGGGGCACGTTTGTCTATTTGCGCGACCCGGCCAGCGGGGAGTTCTGGTCCACGACGTTCCAACCCACGTTGCATCCGACCAAGGATTACGAGGCCATCTTCACGCAGGCGCGGGCGGAGTTCCGCCACCGGCAGGCGGGGTTGGAACTCCACACCGAGATCAGCGTGTCCCCCGAGGATGACGTGGAACTGCGGCGCATCACGATCACCAACCGGTCGCCGGTGGCGCGCACGATTGAAGTCACCAGCTACGCGGAGGTGGTCCTGGCGTTGCCGGCGGAGGATTGCGCGCACCCCGCTTTCAACAACCTGTTCGTGCAAACCGAGTTCGCGCCCAAGGCCTCCGCGATCCTCTGCTCGCGGCGGCCCCGTTCGAAGGAGGAAAAGCCGCCGTGGCTATTGCACTTGATGGTCGGACAGGGGGGCGACCAGCGGGAAGTGTCGTGTGAAACCGACCGCTCCCGGTTTATCGGCCGGGGGGGCAACCTGGCGAATCCGGCGGCCATGCACGGCATCGGCCCCTTGTCCAACACGGTGGGTTCGGTCCTGGACCCCGTCGTCTCCCTGCGGCGCACGGTGACTTTGCCGCCCCATGAAACCGCGATCATCGATCTGGTGTTCGGGGTGGCGGAGACCCGGGATGCGGCGCTGGCGCAGGTGGAAAAGTATCAAAGCCCGCGCATGGCGGACCGGACTTTGGATCTGGCCTGGACCCACAGCCAGGTGACGCTGCACCAACTCAACGCCACGGAGGAAGAGGCCCAATTGTACGGCCGGCTGGCGGGGGCCTTGATCTATGCCGACCCGGCCCGCCGGGCCAATCCCGGCGTGCTGCTCAACAACCGGCGGGGCCAGAGCGGGCTGTGGAGTTACGGGATCTCCGGCGATTTCCCGATCGTGCTGCTGCGCATCAGCGAATCGGAAAAGATGGAGATCGTGCGCCAGTTGATCCACGCCCATTCGTATTGGCGGATGAAAGGTTTGACCGTGGACCTGGTGATCTTGAACGAGGACGTGTCGGTTTACCGGCAGTCCCTGCAGGATGAAATCACCAACCTGATCGCTTCCGGCATCGAGGCGCAAATGCTGGACAAGCCGGGGGGCATCTTCGTGCGGCGATTGGAACAGATGCCCAACGACGATTTGCTCCTGCTGCAAGCCACCGCGCGCATTGTGCTCGATGATGAGAAGGGAACCCTGCTGGAGCAACTGGAAGCCCGCAAAGTATTGGAACCTCTGGTGCCCGCCCTGATGGCCACGCGGGCGGCGCCCGCGGAACTTCCCGCGCCCCCGCCCCCGCGGGAGTTACTGTATGCCAACGGCTTGGGGGGCTTCACCCCGGGCGGCAACGAATATGTCATTACCCTGGTGGCGGGCCAGAACACACCGGCGCCGTGGGTGAATGTACTGGCCAATCCCAATTTCGGAACCGTGATTTCGGAGAGTGGCGCGGGCTACACGTGGTTGGACAACGCCCATGAATTCCGCCTCACCCCGTGGAGCAACGATCCGGTCCGGGACACGCCGGGGGAGGCCCTTTACATTCGCGACGAGGAGACGGGACACTTTTGGTCGCCCACGCCCCTGCCGGCGCGGGGACCGACCCCCTACGTGATCCGGCATGGTTTCGGTTACACCGTGTTTGAACACAGCGAACGAGGAATTGCCGCGGAATTATGGGTCTATGTGGCGATGGACGCGCCGGTGAAATTGACGGTGCTCAAGCTGCGCAACGAGTCCGGGCGGCCGCGCCGATTGTCCGTCACGAGCTATTCCGAATGGGTGCTGGGCGATTTGCGGCACAAGAACCTGCTGCACGTGCAGACCGAGGTAGATCTGAAGACCGGCGCCCTGCTGGCGCGCAACCACTACAACAGCGAATTTCCGGGGCGCATCGTCTTCGTGGACGTGAACGACGCCACGCGAACGCTCACCGGGGACCGCAAGGAATTCATCGGCCGGAACGGAAGTTTGAGCCAGCCGCTGGCCTTGAAACGGACCCGCCTCTCCGGCCGGGTCGGGGCGGGGTTGGATCCCTGCGGCGCGGTCCAGGTGGTCCTGAACCTGGGACCCGGTCAGGAGCGCGAAACCAGTTTCCGGCTCGGAGTGGGACGAAACATCGGAGAGGCGCAGAATTTGATCCGGCGCTTCCGGAAAGCCGACGCCTGCCGTACGGCGCTGGAAGGTGTTCGCGCGTATTGGGACCGAACCCTGGGGGCGGTGAAGGTGGAGACGCCCGATGCCGCGGTGAACCTGCTCGCGAACGGGTGGTTGCTGTATCAAACCCTGAGCTGCCGGCTGTGGGGCCGCACCGGATTCTATCAATCCGGAGGCGCCTATGGCTTTCGCGATCAGTTGCAGGATGTGATGGCGCTCGTTCATGCCGAACCGACGCTGACGCGGGAGCACCTGCTGCGGGCCGCGGGACGCCAATTCCGGGAAGGTGATGCGCAACATTGGTGGCATCCACCGTCCGGGCGGGGCGTGCGGACGCATTTTTCGGATGATTTCCTGTGGTTGCCCTATGTCACTTGCCGTTACGTGGCGTGCCTGGCGGACACCGGCGTGCTGGAGGAGAAAATCGGCTTCTTGGAAGCCCGGCCGGTCAAGCCCGAGGAGGAGGCCTACTATGACTTGCCGAATCGCGCGGAAGAATCGGCGACCCTCTACCAGCACTGCGTCCGCGCCATTGAGCACGGGCTCAAATTCGGCCAACACGGGCTGCCGTTGATGGGGTGCGGGGATTGGAACGACGGCATGAACCGGGTGGGCAGCGAAGGCCGGGGGGAGAGTGTGTGGCTGGCGTTCTTTCTGTATGACGTGCTCATTCAATTCGAGAAACTCGCGCGGGCGCGCAAGGACCATTCCTTTGCCGAGGTCTGCCGGCTGCAGGCGGGGCAATTGCGGGAAAACATCGCGCAACACGCGTGGGACGGCCAGTGGTACCGCCGGGCCTACTTTGACAACGGCGAACCGCTCGGTTCCGCGACGAATGCCGAATGCCAGATTGATTCCCTGCCGCAAAGCTGGTCGGTGATCAGCGGGGCGGGCGATCCCGTCCGTTCGGTGCAAGCCATGAAGTCCGTGGACGAGCGCCTGGTCCGGCGCGCGGCCGGGTTGGTCCAATTGTTCGATCCCCCCTTCGACAAATCACCGCTCGATCCGGGTTACATCAAGGGCTACATTCCGGGGGTGCGCGAGAACGGCGGCCAGTACACCCACGGCGCGATTTGGAGCGCCATGGCCTTCGCGCTGCTGGGCCAGACCGAACGGGCGTGGGAGGTGTTCGGGCTGCTGAATCCGATTCACCACAGCGCGACCGCCGCCCAAGCGGCCATCTACAAAGTGGAACCTTACGTCATCGCCGCCGACGTGTATGCGGTCGAGCCGCACACGGGCCGCGGCGGTTGGACTTGGTACACGGGGTCCGCGGGCTGGATGTACCGCCTGCTGGTCGAAACCTTGCTGGGCGTGGGCTTGGAGGGGGACCGGCTGCGGCTCACGCCGCGCCTGCCGGCCCATTGGCCGGCCTGCAAGATCCACTACCGCCACCGGCAGAGTGTGTACCACATTGCCATCACCCGCTTGGCCGCCACGGCAACCGGCCCCACCGAACTGTATTTGGACGGCACCCGGCTGGAGGCCGACACGCTGCCCCTGGCGGACGAACGGCGCGAACATTTCGTGGAATTGCGGGTCGCGTCACCCTTGGTTGAACATTAAAACGGGACCGGATACGTCAATGCGGCGGGGAGGCGATCCGGACGGGGCCACCGGATTTATTTGACATGATTAACATGATTTACAGGATTCCGGAGGGGGAAGGGATGGGAACGGAGTCGGGGCACCCATTCCACCGGTGGCAGGGTGGACGGAGGGTTGGTTCGGGCGGTGGCAGGTCGTGGGATGCGGAGGTCGCGGCGAGGCGGTGGTGTTCGCTTGGAAACAGGGGGCCTGCGACCCTTCCCGGGTCATGGATACGGTTGCGGAACACCGGTGGTATCGTGGCTTCGCTCCTCAACCACCGGCTAATTGCTGCCATCCCTCCGGGATGTAAAGATGTGCGAACCCGGCGCCTTCGAAAGTTTTAATCAATCGCTGTGGGATCTTATCCCGGGATGAGGAATCGCGCACCATTGGCGCGGGGAAGGGTTGGTACGGGTGGTGGTGAGATTCGCTCATTTGCCCGAAGCGGGGGCGGAGGTGAAGAGGGCGCGGTGGATGGGGGTGGGATAGGGAACGTTCGGGCCTTTGGCGGCCAACCAGAGAACGCGGTTGAGTTGATCCTCGGGGGCGAGGTCGTAGGCGCGGAAATTCATGCGCGCGGATTCTTTGGCGCCGGGGGAGGCCGGGGTGTTTTTGGCGAGGACGTCCACCTTCGGGGTGAGCGGTTGGTAGATTTTCGGTTGGGCGGTCGCGGTGAAGGCGTTGAACATCGGGGTGGCGCCGGCGTCGTACTGGGTGAGGGGCGGGAGGCCGAGGATCAGCTCCATGGTGCGGATCATGCCGGCGGTGGTGTAGAGGGTGCTGTCCACGAAGCCTTGCTTGCAGTAAGGGCTGATGACCAACCCGACGGTGCGGTGCGCATCCACGTGGTCGGGGCCATTTTGCGCGTCGTCTTCCATGACGAAGATCGCCATTTCTTTCCAGAAGCGACTGCGGGAGGCGGCCGCGACGATTTTGGCGAGACCAAGGTCGTTGCTGGCGACGCAGGCGTCGGGAGTGAAGGCGCCGGCGGCGGTGCCGCGGGTGTGGTCCTCGCCGAGGGACATGATCATGAACCGCGGCAGTTCGCCCGTTTGCTCGGCCGCGGCCAAGTCCGTGATCCAGCCTTGGACCCGGTCCATGTCCCGCCCGGCGGGCCAGTGGCCGCGGTTGGCGGAGGGCACGCGCGTGGCGCCTTCGCCGTAGTTTTTGTAGGTGACGCCATGCCGCTTGCAGAGATCCCACAGGTAGCCGGCGGAGGGTTGGTCCATTTCGTCATTGCCCGGCAGCTTGCCGTGGCGGGAATAGGACAGAATCCAGGAGCGCTGATTGAAATCGGTGGCGATGGCGGCGTCGCACCAACTATGACCGTCCACGCTCACTTCGCCATTGCAATAGAGATTGTCCAGCAGAACGTAGTCGCGCGCCAGTTGGTGGTGGTTCGGGGTGACGCTTTCGCCATACATGACGAGATTGGAGTCGCCGTTGCCCGCCGGCCGGCCGGCGGCATCCCGGAAATCGCCGAACACTTGGTCGTAAGTGCGGTTTTCCTTGATGATGTAGAGGACGTATTTGATGGGGCAATCGGAGCCGACGCGGCTGGGGATGGCGGATTGATTCGGGGTGTTCGCGGTGTGGAACTGCCCGGGAGTGTAGGGGGAGTTCAGCCGCACCTGGCGCGTGAAGGCCGCCATTTGGGCGGTATCGGGCCGCGGGATGACGGAGATGGCGCCGGCGAGCGTGCGGCCGATGTAATCAAAGGCGGGCGGGCGGTGGAGCCGGGTGGCATTGGTGGTGGTGGCGGGATAATTCGCGCGGGCGGCGAGGCCCTTGCCGTTGGCGACGTAGAGCTTTTGGTTGTCGGGGCTGACGGCGAGGGCGGACGGGTACCAACCGACCGGGATAAACCCCTCCACCACCGAGACGGACTCGCGATTGCGGCGCGCGCCTTCGGAGAGGGAGTTGGAGATGTCCACCACCGTCACGGAGTTGTTGTCGGCGTTCGCCACGAAGAGGGTGTGGCCATCGGGGGACACGGCCACGGCATCGGGCGTGCTGCCCTCGGGGGACTGCGGGTAAAGGGCGGTGGAAATGATTTCGCGGGTGCTTTCCGGGATCCGCCGGGCGGGGCTGGCGCCGGGCTCGACGTTTTCCAAGGCGCGGGTTTGGATGACATGGACGGTGTTATCGCCGCTGCAAGCGACGAAGAGGCGGCCATCGCGGGACAAGGCGAGGTCATTGGGGCGCTGCCCGACGTTCATATCGCGAATGCGGCGGCCTTTTTCGGTGTCCACCACGCTCACGCTGCGACTGCCCCAGTTGCTGACGTAAAGGTGCCGGCGATCGGCGCCCAATTGGCAGGAATGGGGATGCTGCCCGACGGGGATGGTGGCCTCCAAGGCCAGGGTCTTGGCCGCCAACACCCACAATTCGTGGTTGGCCTCGTTGCAAACGTAGAGTTTGCCGGTGCGCGGGTGCACACTGATGCCCGCGACGAAGGCACTGCCCTCGGCCGGACCGGGGGTGACCGAGCGGTCGAACGTCGCGGTGCCCTCCTCGTATTTGAACACGTGAATTTTGCCGGAATCGCCGCCGGCGACAAAGAATTCCCGGCCATCGGGGCTGAACGCGAGGCCGTTCCAGCTTTCCGCCAAGGGCAGAAACTGGGCCACCTGTTGGGTGGCGAGGTCCAGCAGGGTGACGCCGTGACGGTTGAAACCGCCATGGACGGCCACCAGCCGTTTGCCGTCCGGGGAAACGACCATTTTGAGCGCGAGATCGCTAACGCCGACCTGGGTTCCCGCCGGGGTCAGCCCCCAACCGTTGAACAGGAGGTGGGCATCGGGTTGGAGTCCCGCGCGAGCCCGGACTTCCGGCGCATCCACCGACTCGGCGGGGTCGCGCACGGGCGGCGCGGCGCGCAGTCCGGAGGGTTGCAGGAAGGGGAGCAAGACCGTCGCCACACTGGTGATGAGGAAC
Source organism: uncultured Pedosphaera sp. (assembly GCA_903930565.1). Taxonomy (GTDB): domain Bacteria; phylum Verrucomicrobiota; class Verrucomicrobiia; order Limisphaerales; family Pedosphaeraceae; genus CAIXFN01. The sequence continues at coordinate 172 of CAIYZC010000433.1, read as the reverse complement.
CGCCGCGCAGAGTTCATAGGGCGGCATGGTAGAGCGCACGCTCGACGGGCGGGAAGGGCAAATTGAGTTTCCGCGGGTGACAATTGCGTGTCCCCACCCCACTGGGATTGGCAGGCGGCGAGGGCGGTTTGCCCGCGGGCTATCCCAATGGCGCGGAGGGGTTTGGTTTTGC
>CAIYZC010000432.1 GCA_903930565.1 uncultured Pedosphaera sp. | reverse complement strand
TTCCGCAGGGGAACAAAAGCGGGAAGGCGGAAAGTGGTGTTTAGCCCTGCCTGGGAGCGCAATCTTCCAGCAAGCGCTGGGAGAAAGCCGGCACACTTTTACCCAAACGGATTAAGACATCTTGCAGATCCTCCTTCCTCGAGCTCGCGATCCCGGCCAGTTTTAGCCAGAGGACACGCGGATTGGAAGCGTACATCTCCAACAAATGGTCTTGCGGATGCCAAGCCAGCATCTGCCATGGGGCGAGGGAGAGAGGCGGAAAATCCCGGAGATTGAACGTAACGATCAAGTTCGCGTCAGCGGCGATGGCGGCGGCCAGCACATGGCGGTCCTTCTCGTGGTTGGTCAGTTGGGGCAGCAAATGGAAAAAATCCTCCACCAGCGCCTCGGGAAACGCGGCGGTCACTTCCGCCCGCCAATATTCCGCGAGGTCCGGCGGAAAAGGCCGCCGCAATTTGGTCGTCTGGGTTCGGCGGACTTCCTCCAGAATGAGCTTCGACCAACGCGGCCGGTAGAGCCCCGGCGTTTCCGCCAAGCGCAGATACAAATCACACAGAGCGGTGTTGGCCAACACGCAGGCATCCAGCACCACCGACGAATCAGGCCCCATTTTCGTCGTGGTCATCCGCGTCGTATAGGCCGGCGGCCGTCAACTGACCAAACAACTGTCCCAAGCGGTTTCGGCGTTCGACGTCGCGCCGCCCGGCATAAGCCAACAAATCCCGGGCCGCCACCCGACGATGCGTGCCGACTCGATGAAAGGCAATTTGACCAGATTCCAATAAATCGACAAAGTGCTGCCGGGAGACACCCAAAAAATCCGCGCCTCGCTGGGTGGTGTACGTCTCGTCCGCCGGCATCAGGATCATCGTCCTGCCTTGTTGCAACTCCTCGATCAATTGCCCCAAGAAACGCCCCAGCGCTTTGGGCAGGGGTAATGCCGGGCCGTCCCCACCGCCGAGCCGGGTGGGTTGTTCCCGCCGGGCAAGTTCCAAGAGTTGGGGCAGGAGCGCCCGTTCCTGCTCGGTTAGCAGCGAAGCGTCCAGCCGGTTTTCCGCGCCGTTCATGCCGCCAATTTCGCCCGTCGCCAAGGAAAGTCAACCCTTTAAACGCTACAAACGCTAACGCTGACACTGAAGCAGGCCTGCAAGGTTGCTTGAGGAGCGGTGCTTCCCCCATACCTCTGGACAAATTCGGGTTTCCGGTGGGCAACTCCGGACTTGCACCCGGGCGGCGTTTGTCCCACGCTTTCCTTTTTAAATTTTACGACAATGAATGCTACTCCCATCCGGGTCGCGGTGACCGGCGCCGCCGGCCAAATCGGCTATTCCCTCCTCTTCCGCATCGCCTCCGGCGCGATGTTCGGGCCGCAGCAGCCCGTGATCCTGCACTTGATCGAAATCGAACCCGCCCTGCCGGCCCTCGCCGGAGTGGTCATGGAACTCGAAGATTGCGCGTTCCCGCTGCTCCGCGGCGTGGTGCCCACCGCCGATTTGGCGAAAGGCTTCAAGGACGTCAATTGGGCCTTGCTGGTCGGCAGCGTGCCCCGCAAGAAGGACATGGAGCGCAAGGATCTTCTGGGCATCAACGGCAAGATCTTCATCGGCCAGGGCCGGGCTATTGAGCAAAACGCCGCCGCGGATGTCCGCATCTTGGTCGTCGGCAACCCCTGCAACACCAACTGCTTGATCGCCATGAGCAACGCGCCGGGCGTGCCCCGCGACCGTTGGCACGCCATGACGCGCTTGGACGAAAACCGCGCCAAATCGCAGTTGGCGGCCAAAGCAGGCGTGCCGGTCACCGCGGTGACCAACGTCGCCATCTGGGGCAACCATTCCTCCACCCAGTATCCTGATTACACCCACGCGCTCATCGGCGGCCGCCCGGCGGCCGAGGTCATCACCGATCACGCCTGGCTGCAAGGTGACTTCATCTCCTCCGTGCAAAAGCGCGGGGCCGCCATCATCGCCGCCCGCGGCCTTTCCAGCGCCGCCAGCGCCGCCAACGCCATCGTGGACAGCGTCGCCTCGATCGTCACGCCGACCGCCCCCGGCGACTGGCACAGCGTCTGCATCCCCACGGACGGCAGCTACGACATCGCCCCCGGCCTCATCTCCTCCTACCCCGTGCGCAGCAACGGGCAAAAACTGGAAATCGTCCAAGGCCTCACGGTGAACGAATTCAGCCGCGGCAAAATCAACCTGACGATCAACGAGTTGCTGGAAGAGAAGGCCCTCGTTTCCGAATTGCTGCCGGCCTAAGCCGACGAATTAGCAACCATTTTCACGCGGCGGGGAACCCGGGTTCCCCGCCGCTTTTGTTTTACGGCGCCGTAGGCTCGGCGCCGAACGAACCGGTCGCGGTGCGCCCGTCCATGCCGCGCGCTTCCCAGCCGTCGGGCCGAAAGCGCACCGTGACGGCGTCCGACACGCGCGTTCGGAACACTGGCACGCCGAGTCGTTCGAGGCGTGCCCCGGCCGCGACGCTCACCCGCCGCGGGGTGGGATCCCGGGCATCCGCCAGGATGACCAGGCGGGGTTGCATCGCCGCGAGCAGCCCCGCCCCGAGGGGTTCGCCTTGGGCGGGCGGGCCCGCCACCACGATGTCGGCGCGCAGATCGTTGGTTCCGGCGAGCAACGCCCGCTGGCCGGCCGCGCCCAAGCCGGAGAGCAGCCAAACCCGGCTCCCTTGAATGCGTCCGCGCAACACCACGGCATGATCCTCCGCCCGGGCCGCCGCATCCGCGCCCCCGGGCACGACCACCTCCCAAGGCCCCAGACGATCCCCGTCGCGCAAAGTTGCCACGCCCAGGCGGGCGGAATTGGTGCGCGCGTATTGGGCGACCGCCACGTATGCGGGCGAACGCGCGTTCGGCCCGCCCCAAGCCATCTCCCGCGGGCGGAATTCCCGGAGCACGGCCACCGCGCCGCCGGCGTACAAAATATCGGCTTGGGTGAGGAGAAAATGGGCGGGGTGGTTGACCCCTTGGGCGCGCAAGTAAGGTTGCACCAACCCCGTCACCGCCAATTCATTCCCGCTGTTCACCAAACAATCCTGCCCCGCCCCGGGCAGGCGTGCATAAACCGCGTGGCCGCCGTGCAGCGGCAGCACGGTAAGTTCCACCACGGGCGGACGCGTCAAGGCGAGGCCCAGCCACAGCCCCACCACAGCCCCGGCCGCGCCCAGCTTCCATTGGCGCCCCGGCCTCCGCCACAGCCAACCGGTGAAAACCGTGAGCAGCAGGGCGTAATATAGGGCAAGGCCAAAAGGGGTCGGCGCGGCCACATACCAATAGGCCCGGGGCAGGTCCGCGAACCAAGCGCTGCTGGTCTCGATCCCCCGCATGGCCTGCCAGGCCGCGTGGTTCAACCCCACCGACACCACCGGACACCAAGCGCCGAAGGCCAGACTGGTCAGGTTGAGCAGCAACACCAGGCCGCACAGCGGCACGGCCAGCAAATTGGCCGGACCGCTGACGGGCGTGACCAGATGGAAGTACCAGGCCACCAAGGGAATCGAGGCCAGCCAGGCCGCCACGGAACCTAAGAACGCCTCCGCCACCCAGCGCAGGGCCGCCCTCCCCGCCCGCCGCCAGCGCGGCACCAATTCCACCGGCAACAGCGGGTCGCCCGCCGCCAACCACGCCGCGAAACGATCCCCCACCGGATGGATCAGGATCAAGCACAGCACCACCAGGAAGGAGAGTTGAAACCCGGCTTGGAACAACTCCCGCGGCTCGCCCAGCAGGATCAACACCGCGGCGGCGAACAACGAATTCACCAAGTCCCCGGGGCGCCGCAGCAGCGCGCCGGCGACCACGACCGCCAGCATCACAATGGCGCGGACCGCCGAAGCCGGCCAGCCGGTCATGGCGGCGTAAAAGCACACCAGCGGCAAGGCCACGGCCCCCGCCGCGGTCCGGGTCAGGCGCAACCGGCGCAGGGCGAAGATCAACAGCCCGCTCACCAGGGCGATCCGCAGGCCGTCCACGGCGAAGATGTGAAACGTGGCGGCGCGCACGAAGGGCTCCGCCACGGTTTCCGGCAACCCCGCTTTCCAGCCCAGCGTGAGGGCGTATTCCAACCGCAGCGTTTGGTCCTCCACCGGCCGGCCAAGCGCCAGCACCCGCCGGCCCCAGGCTTGAAAACGGTCGGTCCAAGGCGGCCCGGCGGGCGCGGCCACCACCCGCCAGGCGGCGGCGGAATCCGCCTGCAATTCGTGGTAAATCCCTTGGTTCGCGAGCAAGGCCCGGTAATCAAACAAGCCTGGCGCGACCGGGCCGGGCGGCGGCCCTAAAACGCCCTCCACCCGCACGGTCTGGCCCGCGAAAATCGCGGGTAAAGCGGCCTTGGTGAACACGACGACCCGCCCGCGGGCGGGCGTTTCCACCCCGCCGGCCAAGGCCAGCGTCCGCACCTCGACCGCCACGGTCGTGGACACGGTTTCCCGATCCGCCCGGCGGTGAAAATGCTCCTGCGGCGCCACCCGGACCACGCCCGCCACGGTCGCCAAGGCCGGCGGGCCGGCGGCCAAGCGACGCAGATCGTCGGCGGGGATGAGGGCGGTACGAAGCGTCAGGTTCCCCCACCCCGCGAGCACCAGCAGTCCGGCGGGCAGCCATCGGCGCGTCCGGGGCAAGCCCGCGAGGCCTGCGATCAAGCCGGCGAGTCCCGCCCCCACCCAGGCCGGCCACGGGGCGGCCCAGGCGAGCAGCACGCCCGCCAGATACCAGAGGCCGATGACCACGCACGGGCGTTTCATGCTCCCCCGCCGGCCCGGCCCGACGCCGGTCACCGCCCGGTCCCCGGGCTCAGTAATGCACCAGCGAACGCACCGGGCACCCCGCCAGGCGGTCCCGGCCGTGGAGGAAATCCAATTCCACGACGAAGCCCATTTCCAAAATCTCCGCGCCGATTTTGCGCAGGAGGGCGGCCGCGGCGGCGGCCGTGCCGCCCGTCGCGAGGAGATCGTCCAACAGCAGCACCCGGCTGCCGGGTTGCACCGCGTCGATGTGGATCGCGATCGTGTTGGAGCCGTATTCCAAATCGTAGCTCTGCTCGTGGGTTTCGTAGGGCAGCTTGCCCTTTTTGCGCACCGGCACAAAGCCCGTGCGCAGATGGAAAGCGGCGGCGGCGGCGAAGATGAAGCCGCGGGCGTCGATCCCCACCACGGCGTCCACGTCACCCGGACGGTACCGCTCCGTGAGGAGGGCGATGCTGCCCGCGAACAGGCGGGGATCCGCCAGCACGGGGGTGATGTCTTTGAACTGAATGCCGGGCTTGGGAAAATCCGGCACGTTGCGGATGGCTTGGGCAATTTCGGCGATGGTGGGCGGCGGCATTGGCGGCATAGCGGGGGTGGGGTTGCGGGCGCGGAAAAAAATCAGGGGTGGTCGCTTTCGAGGCGCTCGATCATGCGGCGCAATTTGCGCAGGGCCAGATTTTGAATTTGGCGGACGCGTTCGCGCGTGACTTCGAACTTCACCCCGACCTCCTCCAAGGTCCGCTCGGGACCGCCGTCGAGCCCGTAGCGGTAGGCCAGGATGGCCCCTTCCCGCGGCTCCAGGGTTTTGACCATTTCATGGAGCATTTTGGTGAAGGTTTTCTCCTCCAACTGTTCGTAGGGCGAATTCGCGGATTCGTCCTGGACCATTTCGGCGAAATTATTGCCCTCGTCGTCCCCCATGGGGGCATCCAGGGAGGCGGGCCGGGACGCGGCGGACCGCATCTCGGTCACACGCTTGCGGGAAATCCCCAATTCCTCGGCCAATTCCTCGTCCGTCGGCTCGCGCCCGAGCAACTCCTGCAACTTCACGGCGGTGCGCCGCATCTTGGAGATTTTGTCCACGAGGTGGACGGGCAGGCGGATGGTTTTGGACTGGTTGGCCAGCGCGCGCTTGATGGATTGATTGATCCACCAGGCGCCGTAAGTGGAGAGTTTGCCGCCCTTGGTCGGATCAAAGCGCTCCACGGCCTTCATCAGCCCGATGTTCCCCTCGGAGATCAAGTCGAGCAGCGGCAGCCCGATCCCTTCGTAATCCCGGGCGATCTTCACCACCAGGCGGAGGTTGGCCTTGATCATTTCCTCGCGGGCCTGCTTGTCGCCGCGTTGAATCCGGATGGCCAGGTCCAATTCCTGCGCCGGGGTGAGCAACTGCACCTGGCCGATTTCGCGGAGGTAAAGTTTGATGGCCGATTCGCCATCGTAAGGGGATTGGTCCCGGGGGCCGGCCGCGGGTTCGGGGTGGGCGGCGGGCGGGGGCGCCGCGGCTTCCTCGGCGGCCAGGGCGGCGAGCGCCTGCGCGTCGGGTTCCGCGTCCTCGGGCAGCGCCGCGGCTGCTTCCAAGGCGGGCGCGGCCACGGGATCGGTGGCCGGATCCTGGACGACCGCGGGGGCGGCCGCCAACGCCGCCGACCCGGGACGGGCGGTTTTCGCGCGACGCTTTGCGGTTACAGCCATAGAGATTGAGAACTTAATCACTCAGGCACTTGGCGCAAGCAAATTCAAACACGCGGCGCGGAACGGTTGCGCTTGCGGGCGCCCCCCTTTTCGGGCTATGACCAGCCCGAACCATGACTGCGCGCCCCTCCTCCAGCCGGCCCGGTAACCAATGGTACGCGGGTGTGACGCGTTACCAATGGCTGGTCCTCGCGATCGCCTGCGCGGGCTGGATGTTCGATTCCTTTGAATCGCAAATCTTCAACCTGACCCGCAACCAATTGCTCACCGAGATCCTGGGCGTGCCCGGCACGGACCCGGTGATCAAAAGCTACGGCGATTACTTCCTGGCGATCTTTCTGGCGGGCGGCACCTTTGGGGGGCTGCTGTTCGGCTCGCTGGCGGACAAATGGGGGCGGCGCCCCACCATGGTGGCCACGATCCTGATGTATTCGGTGTTTTCCGGGCTGACCTACTTCGCCAACCACATGTGGGAGGTGGCGGTTTTGCGCTTCCTGGTGGCCATGGGCGTCGGCGGCGAATGGGCGGTGGCGGCCAGCCTCGTGGCGGAAGTTTTTCCCAAAAACGCCCGCGCCCACGCCTCCGGCATCTTTCATGCCACCAGCATCCTCGGCACCTGGTTGGCGGCGCTGGCCGGCCTGGCGGTGGGGGCCCATTGGCGCGGCGCTTACTTGATGGGAATCGTGCCTTCCCTATTGGTGCTGTGGGTACGCGCCGCGGTGCATGAACCCGAGAGCTGGACCACGGCGGATCGCAACGCCGCCACCGGCCGGGGACCGCAGTTGGGCAGCTTCCGGGAGTTGCTGGCCCACCCGCGCTGGCGGCGGCACGCCCTGCTGGGGATGTTGCTCGCGGCTGTGGGCTTGGGGAGTTTTTGGGGCGTGACCGTGGCGGGACAGGACCTCACCCGCGAGCTCCTGGCGCGGACGGGCGTGGCGCCGGCCGCCGCGACGAGCGAGGCCAAATTCGCCTATGGGATCGTCGAGACCGCCGGCGGCGGCCTGGGTCTGCTGAGCTTCGGCCCGCTCTGCGTGCGGATCGGCCGCCGCCGCACGTTCATGCTGCTGCAAACCATCGCCTTTCTCATCGTGCCGGTGACGTGTTTCCTGCCCGCAACCTACCCCCAACTGCTGTTCGCCTTGGTGTTCTTCGGGTTCTTTACCATCGGCATCCATGCGGGCTACGCGATCTATTTCCCCGAGCTGTTTCCCAACCATCTCCGCGCCACGGGGGCCGGGTTCTGCTTCAACGGCGGCCGCATCCTGGCGGCTTCCGTCCTGCTGCTCTCCGGTTGGCTCAAAGCCCTGCCCGGCATGGACCTGCGCGTCTCCATCACCCTGCTCGCTTGTCTCTTTCCGCTCGGCATCCTCGTGGTTTGGTTCCTGCCGGAAACCAAGGGTCAGCCCCTGCCGGAATAATTGAAAGCTCCCCTCCCCGCTTATGAAATCCGACTCCCGCCGCCACCGCTTCGTTCGCCCGACGCTTTTCGCGTTGCTGCTCGCCTGGCTGCTCCCGACGGCCGCGCTCACCGCCGCCGACCCGCCCCCGCTCATTGATCCCCAAGCCGCCATCCAGCAGTTCCGCTGCCCCGCGGGATTCAAAATGGACCTCTGGGCCGCGGAACCGCAATTGCTCAACCCGGTGGCGTTTTCCATCGACGAACAAGGCCGCGTTTACATCGCGGAAACCTACCGCTACCGCAAAAGCGTTTACGACATCCGCAGCCACATGGACATGTACGCGGACGACCTCGCGTGCCGGACGGTCGCGGACCGGGAAGCCATGATCCACCAGCATCTCGGAGCCAAGTGGGGGGTGCTCACCAACGAGTCCGAGCGCGTGCGGGTGCTCGAGGACCGCGCCGGTACGGGCCGGGCGGATTACTCCACCATTCTGGCGGATGGCTTCAATTCGGTGCTGGACGGCCTCGGCGCCGGCGTGCTGGCGCGCCAGGGCAAGGTCTATTTCGCCAACATTCCCAACTTGTGGCTGTTGGAAGACACCAACCACGTCGGCCCCGCCGCCGCCAAGATTTCCCTCAGCTACGGTTACGGCGTGCATTTCAGCCTCACGGGCCACGACCTGCACGCGCCGCGGTTCGGGCCCGACGGCCGGTTGTATTTCAGCATCGGCGACCGCGGCTTGAACGTGACCAACCGCGAAGGCCGCGTGCTTGATTATCCGGACACCGGCGCGATCCTGCGCTGCGAGCCGGACGGCGCGAACCTGGAGGTCTTTGCCACCGGCGTCCGCAATCCACAGGGCCTGGCGTTTGACAACTATGGCAACCTGTTCACGGGCGACAACAATTGCGACTACGGCGACTCCGCGCGCTTGGTTTATTTGATCGAGGGCGGCGACAGCGGCTGGCGGATCGGCAACCAAATCAGCGAGACCACCCCGGCGGGCTTGTGGAACTCGGAGAAAATGTGGCACCTGCAATTCCCCGGCCAGGCCGCCTACATCGTGCCCCCCATCGCCCACCTCGCCCAGGGGCCGGCGGGTTTCAACCACTACCCCGGCACCGGCTTCCCCGCCGTGTGGCGCGATCACTTTTTCCTCTGCGACTACAAGGGCGCCAGCTTGAATGCCGGCGTCCACGCCTTCGCCGTGCGGCCCAAGGGGGCGGGTTTCGAGATGGTGGGCCGGACGAATTTCCTGTGGGACATCCTCGCCACGGACATCGAGTTCAGCCCGGACGGACGGCTCTTCGTCGCCGATTGGGTCGCCCACTGGCCCCGCACGGACAAAGGCCGCCTCTACCGCCTCTACGACCCCGCACTCGTCAACAGCCCCGAGGTGCTGTCCACCAAGCAGTTGCTCGCCGAAGGGATGGAACAGCGGCCCGTCCCCGAGCTGACCGGACTCCTCGGCCACCCCGACCAACGGGTGCGCCAGGCCGCCCAGTTCGCTTTGGCCGATCGCGGGGCCGCCGCCGCGCTGTCCGCCTTCCAAACCACCGCCCGTTCCGCCACGAACCAACTCGCCCGGGTGCACGCCCTGTGGGGCCTCGGTCAGGTTGGTCGCCGCGGTCCCGGCGCCGGCGTCGCCGCCCAGGCCGCCGCGGCCGGCCTTCAGGACCCGGATGCCGAAGTGCGCGCGCAAGCGGCGAAAGTGCTGGGCGAAATCCTCGCCCCCATCGCCGTTCCCGCCTTGATCGACGCCTTGCACGACGGCAATACCCGCGTGCGCGGCTTCGCGGCCATCAGCCTCGGCAAACTCAACGCCCCCGCCGCCGTGCCCGCCTTGCTCGCGGTCGCCCGGGAAAACGCCGACCGCGACCCCTATCTCCGCCACGCGGTGGTCATGGGATTGGTGGGCTGCGCTGATGCCGCCACCCTGGCCGGGTCCGCCGGCGCGGATTCGCCCGCCGTGCGCATGGCGGTGCTCCTCGCGATGCGCCGCCTCGGCCTGCCGGAAATCGCCCGCTTCCTGTCGGATGCGGACCCGCTGATCGTGTTGGAAGCCGCCCGGGCCATCAATGACGCCCCCATCCCCGGCGCCTGGCCGGCCCTCGCCGCGTTGGCCGAACACCCCGGCCGACAGGAAATGCTGGATTGGCGCGCGGTGAACGCCAATTTCCGCCTCGGCGCCGTGGAGAACGCCGCCCGGCTCGCCCGCTATGCCGCCAATCCGTCCGCTCCGGAAAAAGTCCGCGCGGAAGCCTTGCACGCTTTGGAAACCTGGGCCCGGCCCGCCCCCCGGGAGCGCCTCACGGGCCTGTACCGGCCCCTGCCCGCCCGCCCCGCCGCGCCCGCACTGGCCGCCGCCGCCCCCGCCCTGGACACCTTGCTCCGCACCGGCCCCACGGCGGTCCGCATCGCCGCCATCCACGCCTCGCTGGGGCTGGCGCAGACCAACACCCTGCCCCTGCTGACCGAGATCGCGGGCAACCGCCAACTCCCCGGCAAGCTGCGCGCCGAAGCCCTCACCGCCCTAGGCCAATTTCGCGACCAACGTCTCCCGGAAATCCTGCACCCGGCCCTCACCGACCCGGACCCGGAGGTCCGCAGCGAAACCTACCGCCTCCTCGCCGAGCGCAATCCCGAGCAAGCCGTCGCCGCCCTCACCGGCGCGCTGGAGACCGGCGGGCGGTTGGAAAAACAAGGCGCCTTCGCCACGCTGGCCGGCACCAAAGGCGCCGCCGCCGACCGTCTCCTCAATACTTGGCTCGACCGCCTGGCCGCCGGCAAAGTCCCCGCCGAACTCCAGTTTGACCTGTTGGAAGCCGCCCGGCAAAACACCACCGCCCCCATCAAGAAAAAGGTCCAATCCTATGAGGCCAAACGCCCGGCCAATGACGAATTCGCCGGTTACCGCGAACTCCTCGCCGGCGGCGACGCCGCCGCGGGCAAAAAGATCTTCTTGGAGCGGCCCCAGGCCGGTTGCATCACCTGCCACAAATACCACGGCCAGGGCGGCGCCGTCGGTCCCGAGATCGCCGGCATCGGCGGCCGCCAAACCCGCGAATACCTCCTGGAATCCATCCTGTTCCCGAACAAGAAAATCGCCCCCGGCTTCGAGAACCTCATCCTCAAAACCCGCGCGGGTGAAACGCACGCCGGCATCGTGCAGAGCGAAACCGACCAGGAACTCGTCCTCAACGCGGTGGAGGACGGTCTCGTCCGCACCGTCCACCTCAAAAAGGCGGACATCGCCTCGCGGACCACCGGCCCCAGCGCCATGCCCGAAGGCCTCGCCGCCAACCTCACCAAACGCGAACTCCGCGACCTCGTGGAATTCCTCGCCACGGAGAAATAAACGCGCCCGCCGGGCTTACGGCACAAAGCAGGCGGAGTCGTGGGAACCCTGGCCGGGATGCAGGCGGGAACGCGCGCCCAAGTGCTGCACGTAGGAGCGTTCGGTCGTGCAGAGGCGCCGCTGATGTTCCGCGAGATACCGGCTCCACCGCAGGTCGTAGCCCGGCCGCAAACGCGTCCGCATGTCCTCCTCACCCGCGACGAGTAGTTCCACCGCGCTCTTCGGGAAGAGCACGCATTGCGTGCCGTAAAAATGCTCCGGATTGACCTCGCGGGCGCCGTAACCGGAGCCCGGCTGGTAGAGGGTCACGAAGCCCACGTCATCCGTCAACGGCACCTCCCGCAACGCCGCGCCAAACTTGGTGGAGAAAACCACATCATCCTCCAAAAACAGCAGCGCCTGTCCCGGCCCCAATTCCGCCCGGCCCGTGGCCAGGGCGAACGCCGCCGCGTGCTGCACCGAATCATAGCAGGACAGGCCGGGTTGCGGCGGGTGCAGGACGACGGCGCGGGGCGCCAATTCCGCCAGCAACCCCAGATAGCGCGCCGACAACCGCGGTGAACCGCTGCTGTCCACAATCACCAAGGGCGGCGCCAACGCCCGGCGCACGGAGTTGAAGGAGGCCACAAACCGCGCCAGGATGTCGGGGGTGCGGTCGCAGGACAAAATCACGGGCAGAGGGGACACCGGCAGCTTGGTGATCCACGCCCAGGGCCGGCCGTACTTCGCCCCCAGCACCGCGTGCATCTCCGCGGAGGCCGCGCGCCGGAATTCGCCGTAGTCCGCCACGCCCCCGGGATCCCGTTGCGCGATACGCGCCCGGTTGGTGACGATGTTCTTCAACCCGGCCTGCCGCACGCGGTAGCCAAAGTCGTAATCCACCCCCCAACCCTGGGTGAGTTGCAAATCCCAGAAGCCGACCGTTTCAAAGGTGGTCGCTTTCACCAAGGTGGCGGTCGGTTCCAAATACGGCACCTCGTCCGCCTCCCCCGCCGCGTGTTCCATGCAGGCATGGGCGGAATTCTGTTGCGCCGCAATTTGGGCGCGCGCCGGATCCGCGAACAAAACTTCCACCAAGTGACCCAGCAAATCCGCCCCGCCCGCCGCCGGCTCCGCCGCGGGAGTCACCAACCAAAACGCATCGAAAGTCCCCGCCCGCCGGGCGCTGAGCCAGCCCTCGTACATGGCCTCCGCAAAGCCCACGGGCTGCCCCAGCCGGTGGGTGGTCGAGCGGCCGGCGCGGGCGGAACCATTGTCGATGACGAAAACTTGCTTATCCTCGTAACGCACCCCTTCAAGCAGGTGGCGCGCCAGGGCATCGGTCGCCGCCTCCGTGTTCTGGTGCAACAAAATCACCGCCACCCGCGGCCCCTGCGTCCAGGCTTTCGTTACGTCCGTCATTGCTTTTATGAAACCGCGCCCCCGTCGCGGCGTCAACCCAATTCCCCGCCCCGAACGCCTTCCACCGGCGCCGTTTCCGCAGAGGGAGCCCCGCTTCGCGGACGGCAGCGCTTCGGCCTTTCCCGCCGACGGTTTCCCGCCAATTTGCCTTCCCAGAGCCGCGTGACGGGGTTACTTTGAAACCCTGAAAATGCACCCATACCACTGGTTCCTGCGCCTTTTCGGACTCGCCGCCGCGCTGGCCCTTTTCGGCCGGCCGGGCGCGGCTTCCGCCCAACCGGCCACCCCGTCAGCGTTGTTCGCCCCCTCCAATCTGCTCGCGTGGTGCATTGTCCCTTTCGACGCGCGGAAGCGGGGCCCCGAGGAACGCGCGGCCATGCTCGAAAAACTGGGCTTCACCGCCTTCGCTTATGATTACCGCGTCGAGCACATTCCCACGTTTGATGCCGAAATCGAAGCCCTCGCCCGGCATCACATCACCCTGAGCGCCTGGTGGTTCCCCACCGAACTTAATGACGAAGCCCGGCTCATTCTCAACACCCTGCAGCGGCACCATGAGCACCCGCAACTCTGGGTCATGGGCGGCGGGGAGCCGACCCGGGACGCCGCGGAACAAGCGGCGCGGGTGACGGCCGAGGCCGCCCGCATCAGCCGGATCGCGGGGGCTGCGGCGGGGATCGGCAGCGTCGTGGGGCTCTACAACCACGGGGGCTGGTTCGGCGAACCGGAAAACCAATTGGCCATCATCGCCCGGCTGCGTGAAACCGGGGTGACCAACGTGGGGATCGTCTATAACTGGCACCACGGACACCAGCACCTCGACCGCTTCCCCACCCTGCTGGCCCAAATGCGGCCGCACCTGCTGGCGGTCAACTTGAACGGTATGGTCCGGGACGGCGACCGCAACGGCCGCTTGATCCTCCCGCTGGGTCAGGGCGACTTGGATTTGGCGCTTCTGCAAACGCTGGCGGACAGCGGCTGGCGGGGTCCGATCGGTTTGTTGAACCACACGGATGAAGATGCCGAAACGCGGTTGGCGGAAAACCTGAAGGGCCTGGCCCGGCTCACCAGCCAATTGAAACCCGCGCCCGCCGCCGCAACGGCGCCCGCGGTTGATTACTGGGCGGTCGAGGATGCCGCCGCCCGGGCCCGGCTGCCGCTCTACCAAACCGACCCGGCCGCACCCACCGCGGAGCTCACGCCCGCCAATGGTTTCCCCCGCGCCGCTACGTTCCGGACCTGGGAGCGCTCCCACGGGGACAACGGCGGCACCCGTTACTCCGGGCTGGATCAAATCAACCGCACCAACGTGGCGGGACTGCAATTGGCTTGGACCTTCCACTCCGGGGACGGCATGGGAAATTTGCAGTGCAATCCCGTCATCGCCCACGGCGTGCTCTACGGTCCCACCCCCGGCAAACACTTGGTGGCGGTGGACGCCGCCAACGGGCGCGAATTGTGGCGGTTCAAGCCGGAAGGCCGGCCAGCTTTTCGCGGCTTGATCTATTGGCCCGGCACCGCGACCGACGCGCCGCGCGTCTATTTTCCCGCCGGGCGGTATCTGTATGCGCTGAATCCCACCAACGGGACCCCGGCGGTCGGTTTCGGCGACCAGGGACGCGTCCTCTTGCCCGGTCGCGCCCAAGGCGATTTCGGCGCCGCCACCGCCGCCCCGGCGATCTCGGACGGCATTATCGTTTTGCCGGGCTTCGAAAAGGATGTGTGGGGGTTGGACGTGGTCACCGGGGAGTTGCGCTGGACGTTCCACACGATACCCCAGCCGGGCGAATTCGGGGCGGACACTTGGGACCACCCGGAACCCTACGGCGCCAATTGCTGGGCGGGTATGGCGCTGGACGAACAACGGGGGATTGCGTTCATCACCACCGGCTCCCCCAAGGAGAATTTCATCGGCACCAACCATCGCGGCCAGAACCTGTTCGCCAACTGCGTCATCGCCCTCGACGCCCGCACGGGGAAACGTTTGTGGCACTTCCAAGAAGTGGGCCACGACATTTGGGACCTCGATATTCCGGCCCCGCCGAACCTCACCACCATCACCCGGGATGGCCGGCGCGTGGATGTGGTCACCGCGGTGACCAAGATGGGCAACACCCTGCTGCTCGACCGGGTATCCGGCCGGCCGGTGTTCCCTTTCCGCCGCCGCCGCGCCCCGGTGAGCGATTTGCCGGGGGAAATGACCTTGCCCTACCAACCCGATGTCGAACTACCCGAGCCGTTTGGCAAACAGGAGTTTTCCGAGAGCGATTTGTCCGACCGCACGCCCGAGGTGGCCGACTATGTGCGCACCCGCTTCAAAAGCGCGACCACCGGTTGGTTCCGCCCCTTCTCCGAGGGCAAGTTGAACCTGTTCTACGGCCTCCACGGCGCGGCGGAATGGACCGGCGCGTGCTGCGATCCCACCACCGGCCGGCTCTACGTCACCGCGAACCATCTCCCCTTCATCATCTCGGTGTTTCGGGACGATGATCCGCCGGATGATCCCAAGGCGCCGCCCACTCCGGGGCGCCTGGTCTTCCAGCGCGCCTGCGCGCCGTGCCACGGGGAGAACCGGGTGGGCCTCGGCACCGCGCCGCCGTTGCGCGGCGTGCGGCACCGGCTCACGGCGGAGGATATCGCCACGCTCGTCCGCACCGGGCGCAACCTGATGCCCGCGCACACCAACCTGGCCCCCGCGGAGATCTCAGCCGTGGTGGATTTCCTGCTGGTGCGGGACCGCCCCGCGCCGCCGCCCGCGCGCGGCGAACGCCCGCGCTACACCTTCAACGGCTACCACCAATTCCGCGACCAGGAAGGTTACCCGGCGATCAAACCGCCCTGGGGCACCCTGCACTGCCTCGACTTGAACACCGGCAAATCGCTTTGGGCCGTGCCCCTGGGCGAACATAAGGAACTCACCGCCCAAGGGGTCCCCCTGACCGGCACGGAGAACTTTGGCGGCGCGATCGTCACCGCCGGGGGATTGGTGTTTTGCGCCGGCACCCACGACGCCCGGCTGCGCGCCTTCGACGCGGCCACCGGCCGGGAATTGTGGGCGGGCCAACTCCCCTGGGTCGGCTGCGCCCCGCCGGCCACTTATGAAGCAAACGGCCGTCAATTTATCGTCGTGCCCGCCGCCGGCGGCGGCAAACTCGGCACTCCGCCCGGCGACGCCTACGTGGCGTTCGCCCTGCCGGCGGCGGCGGCCGGCCATTGAGCCGTGGGCAAGGGCAAACCAGTGAAACGCAGACACCGCTCATGAAAACCAATTCACCTCCCCGCCCAAGCGTCCGTAGGGCGCCGCTCCTCTGGCTCCTGCTGATGTTTTGCCTGGGGGCACCGCCGGCGCACGGGCAGCTCAACCAATTGCCCGTCACCACCATCTTCCTGATCGTGATGGAGAACTTGAGCTGGAGCGCGGTGCGGGGCAACCCCGCCGCGCCGTACATCAATCACACCCTGCTCCCCATGGCCTCGTACTGCACGCAGTACTACAGCTCCCCCACGCCCCACCCCAGCGAACCCAATTACATTTGGCTGGAGTCCGGCACCAATTTTGGGCTGACCGCGAACGGCGATCCGTACGCGGACCACATCAATTCCACCAACCACTTGGTGACCCTGCTCAACAATGCCGGTCTGGATTGGCGGGCCTACCAGGAGGATATTTCGGGCTTGGTGGTGCCGCTGGATCCGGAGGGCGGCTATGTGCCCCGCCATAATCCTTTCGTCTTCTTCGACGACGTGACCGGCACCAACAATGCCAATTACCCCTACGGTATCGCCCACATCCGACCGTTCACCGAGTTGGCCGCGGATTTGGCCAACAACAACGTCGCCGCCTACAACTTTATCACGCCCGATTTGTGCGACGACATGCACGACGCCTGCCCGCCGACCTACAATGCCCTGGCCCAGGGCGACGCCTGGCTGGCCGCGCAGATCCCGATGATCCTCAACTCGGCCGCTTACCAGGCCGGGGGCGTGATTTTCATCACGTGGGATGAATCCTCCCTTTTCGAATCCGCCCCCATCGGCATGATTGTCCTGTCCCCGTTCGCGCGCGGCGGAGGCTACGCGGGCGCCCAGCACTACACCCACAGCTCCACCCTGCGCACCATTCAAGAGTTTCTCGGGGTGACGCCGTTCCTCGGCGACGCCGCCAATGCCCCGGACCTCATTGACCTGTTCGCCGTGCTGCGGGTGGCCGGCGGCCCCGGCCCCGCGAATGCGGGTTTCCAACTCACCGTCACCGGCGCCGTGCCCGGCATGCACCAACTCATCCAACGTTCCACCGATTTGAAAAATTGGACCACCCTGGCCGATTGGGTCGCCGACGCCGCCAATTACCATTTTCTCGACCGCTGGCACCCCACCCCGGTCGGCCACTATTACCGGGTCGTGCAGACGCCCTGAACCCCGGCTTCACCCGCTCGGACAGGAAACCTTCCCCCGTTGATTCCGGGGCTCGCCGAATGCGCCGGCATCAACTACGCTGCCGCCATGAAATTGCTGTCATGGAACGTCAACGGCCTGCGGGCGGTGTTGCGCAAGAATTTTTTGGAATTTTTGGACCAGGAAAAGCCCGACATCCTGTGCCTCCAAGAATCCAAGGCCCGCCCCGAGGACGTGGAGCAACTTTGGCCTGCCACCTATCAAACCCACTGGAATGCGGCCGATAAGAAAGGGTATTCCGGCACCGTCATTTTCACCCAACCCCGGCCCCAGAGCGTCGTCAATGGCATCGCCGCGGCGATGCACGACATGGAAGGCCGGGTGGTCACGGCCGAATACCCGGATTTCTACGTGGTCAACGTTTACACCCCCAATTCCCAGCGCGAACTGACCCGCCTGGACTACCGCCAAGAATGGGATCGCGCCTTTTTGGCGTACCTGCTGGACCTCCAAAAACGCAAGCCGGTGATCTTCTGTGGCGACCTCAACGTGGCGCACACCCCCCTCGACCTCACCAACCCCAAAGCCAACGTGCGCAACCACGGCTTCACCATCGAGGAACGAAACGGCTTCGATGCCTTGATCGCCGCGGGTTTTGTGGACACCTTTCGCGAGTTTGAAAAGGGCGGCGGGCATTACACTTGGTGGAGTCCCATGATGGGCGCCCGCAAGCGGAACGTGGGCTGGCGCATTGATTACGTGCTCATCTCCGCCGCCCTGCGCCCCCGCCTGCGCCGCGCCTTCATCCTCCCCGGCGTCCTCGGCTCCGACCACTGCCCCGTCGGCATCGAATTGGACTGAGGCCGGCCAAATCCCGCTTGCGGAGCCCCCGCCCCCGGTTTAGCTTGCCCGCCATGCACCGGCTTTGTTCCCCCCTCTGGTTTGCGCTGCTGCTGGGTTTGGCCTGCCTTCCGGCCGCCACCGCCACCGCCGCCGATCAACCACCCACCCTCGCCCTCGGCGCTTCGGCGCCGGATTTCAATCTCCCCGGCGTGGACGACCAAACCCACGCCCTCAAGGATTACGCCGCCGCGCGCGTCCTAGTCGTGGTGTTCACCTGCAACCATTGCCCCAGCGCGCAGTACTACGAGGAACGCCTCAAGGCCCTCGTCACGGATTACGCGCCCAAAGGGGTGGCCGTGGTGGCCATCATGCCCAACGATCCGAAATCCGTCCGCTTGGATGAACTCGGCTACACGGACTTGGGCGACAGCTTCGCGGACATGAAAATCCGCGCCCGCGACCGGCAGTTCAATTTCCCCTACCTCTACGATGGCGAAACAGAATCCGTCGCGCGCGCCTACGGCCCGGTAGCCACGCCCCATGTTTTCGTTTTCGACGCGGCCCGCAAATTGCGCTACGTCGGTGCGTTCGATGATGCCGAGCGGGTCCAAAAGGTGAAGCGCCGCTACACGCGGGACGCGCTCGATGCCCTGCTGGCGGGGCAGGAGCCGCCCGTGGCCCAAACCAAAATCGTGGGGTGCTCGGTGAAATGGGCGGCCAAGGAGGAAACCGTCAAAGCCCACCT
>CAIYZC010000431.1 GCA_903930565.1 uncultured Pedosphaera sp. | reverse complement strand
GACCGGCGGCATGAGAATTTTCTACGTCACCAGCAGCGGCAATCTCACGCTGAAAAATCTGACGGTCAGCGGCGGATTCGCCAAGGGCGGGGATGCCAGCAGCACGGGTTCCGCTGGTTCCGGCGGTGGGGCGGCTGGGCTGGGAGGAGCCGTCGTGAATGCGGGAACCTTCACCGTGATCGAAAGTTCATTCGTCAACAATGTCGCGCAAGGCGGAGTTGGGACCCCTGCAGCCTCTTTTACAGGAGGAGGTGGTGGTCTGGGTGGAAACGGGGTCCAATACACGGGCGGCGGGCCGAATGGCGGAGGCAGCAGTCAGTCAGGCGGCTTCGGCGGCGGCGGCGGCCCTCGGGGAAGCGGCGGCTTCGGCGGTGGCAGCGGGGCAAACAACTCAGCTCTGATCATTTCGGGAGGGTTCGGCGGCGGCGCTGGTATTGGTTCTGCTCCTTACATGCCAACTCCAGGTTTCGGCGGCGGGGTCCCATTGCATCCAACCTCCACGGGCGGTAGTGGTGCGGGCATGGGAGGCGCCATCTTTAACTACGGTGGAAATCTCAGCCTGACCAACAGCACGATTTCTGGAAACCGGGCGGTTGGCGGAGCCGGGGCCAATCCCGGCAGCGGCTTCGGCGGGGCGATTTTTAATCTGAACGGCAGCATCAACACCCTCAACGCCACCCTTGCCATCAATGTGGCGGCGCAGGGCGGCGGCGATATTTACAGCTTGGGTGACAACGGCGTGGCGACCCAAGCCGGTCCGGGGCTGCCCCACACCCCGGCCAACGTGGTTTTGAACAACACCATTCTCGCCGGCGCCACGGACGGCAGCGCCAACCCGGTGACTGATTTTCTCCAGAACACGAATGACTCCAGCGGCACCGGGACCAATTATGGCTCCGTGGCCAGCAGCGGCTCCGCCGATTTGATTACCTTAAATTCGGTCGGCGCGAACGCGTTCGCCGGCAACATCGTCACCAGTGCCAATCCCCTGCTCGGCCCGCTGCAAAACAACGGCGGTTCAACCCTGACAATGGCGTTGCTCGTCGGCAGCCCGGCGATCGGCGCGGGCAACCCTGGACTCGCCGCCAGCCTCACCACCGACCAGCGCGGCGCGGGCTTCCCGCGCAGCGTAGCCGGTAAAGTGGACATCGGCGCGTTTGAATATCAAGGTGAAACGCCCAGCCTCGTCGTCACCATCCCCAGCGACGTGGTGAACCCTTACGACAACCAGACCAGTTTGCGCGAGGCGCTGGCGTATGCGCAGACGCTCGGCGGCTCGCCGACGATTACGTTTGCCTCGGCGCTCGCCGGACAAACCTGTTTGCTCACCAACATCGGCGACGGCACGTTTGGGCCGTCGGCACTGCTGGTGTCCAATCTGACGGTGACCATTGATGGCAGCACCAACGGCGTGAACCTCAGTCAAAATATCGGCACCAACAGCCCGACCGGCGGGATGCGAATTTTCTACGTCACCAGCAGCGGCAATCTCACGCTGAAAAATCTGACGGCCAGCGGCGGGCTGGCGCAGGGCGGGAACGGGGGCAATCTCGGTGGCGGCGCGGCGGGCTTGGGCGGGGCGGTGGTGAATGCCGGCACGCTGAATCTGGTGCAATGCACGCTCCGGGCGAACACGGCCCAAGGCGGGATCGCTGCCGGCTACGGCGGCGGCATCGGCGGCGGCGGACTGGGTTCAAGTGCCGATCGCAACGGTGGCGGTGGACCGAACGGCGAGAGCTGGCAACAAGGTGAAAGCGGCAGCGGCGGCTTCGGCGGCGGCGGCAGCGGTGCTGGCCCTGGCGGCTTTGGTGGCGGCGGCGGCGGTAGCACCAGCGACGGCGGCTTCGGCGGTTTCGGCGGCGGTGGCGGTGGTGGTATTAACCGCAATGGCCGCAACGGCTTTGGTGGTGGCAACGGCGCCGACAACGGCGGCGGCGGCGCTGGGCTGGGTGGCGCGATTTTCAACTACGGTGGGGCGTTGCTCATCACCAATTCCACCTTGGCGGGTAACTCGGCGATGGGCGGGACGGGACAATACAATGGCAGCGGCTACGGCGGCGCGATCTTCAACCTCAACGGCAGCGTGACCACGCTGAATGCCACCCTCGCCAACAACACCGCTCCGCAAGGCGGCGGCGCGATTTACAGCCTCGGCGACAACGGCGTGGCGACGCAAGCGGGGCCGGTGCTGCCCCACACCACGGCCAACGTGGTTTTGAACAACACCATTCTCTCCGGTTCCACCGACGGCAGCGCCAATGCGGTCAACGATTTTCTTCAGAACACGAATGACTCCAGCTTCGGAATCAATTATGGCTCCGTGGCCAGCAGCGGCGGCGGTAATCTCATCGTTTCAAATTCGGTCAGCCCGGGCGGGTTCGCCGGCACCATCGTTGCTTCCAGCAATCCGAACCTCGGCCCGTTGCAAAACAACGGCGGCCCGACGCTCACGATGGCGTTGCTCGCGGGCAGTCCGGCAATCGGCGCGGGCAACCCCGCGCTCGCCGCCAGCCTCACCACCGACCAGCGCGGGGCGGGCTACCCGCGCACTGTAGCCGGCAACGTGGACATTGGCGCGGTCCAAACCGAAGCACCTGCCGCGGAAACGCCCAGCCTCGTCGTCACCACCCCGAACGACGTGGTGAATCCCACGGACAACCAGACGAGTTTGCGCGAGGCGCTGGCGTATGCGCAGACGCTCGGCGGCACTCAAACCATCACCTTCGCCAGCAGCACGGCCAACGGCGCGGTGAACTTTTACAGCGGCGTGCCGCAAACCATCACCCTCACCAACGGCGAACTGGCAGTGAACAGCAGCGTGACCATCACCGGTCCCGGCGCAAAACTCCTGGCCATCAGTGGCAATTATCCCGCCACCACCAACCGCGTGTTCCACGTCACCACCGGGGCGAGTCAGGTCACCATCGCGGGGTTGACCATTGAACGAGGCTGGGTGCACGGCGCCAATGGCGGCGGCATTCTCAACGACAACACCGGCGCGACCCTGCTCGTCAACGCCTGCGTCTTGAGCAACAACTATGTCGGCACGGTCACCGTCGGTCTTTCGGGCGACAGCGGCGGCGGCATTGCCAACCTAGGCAGCCTGGTGGTCAGCAACAGCACGCTCGTGCGCAACTGGGCGAACAATGGCGGGGCCATTTACAGCGAAGGAAACTGCACCGTCGTCAACAGCACGCTCAACGGCAACTGGACCATCGCCGGCGGCACGGGCGTGGGCGGCGGCATCTGCCAGTTCTCCGGAACTCTGGCCGTGCTCGATGCCACCATCAGCGGCAACCGCGCCAGCGGCGGCGGCGGCGGCGGCATTATGAACTACGGGGTGCTGACCCTCGGCAACACCATTCTCGCCGGCAACACCAATGCCGGCGGCGCTAATTTGGACATCCTT
>CAIYZC010000430.1 GCA_903930565.1 uncultured Pedosphaera sp. | reverse complement strand
CCGCGTTGCGCGCCCAAACCTCCGCTCCGCCCGCCGTGGTCGCGGCCCCCGCCGTAGCGGCCCCCGCAACCAACGCGCCGGCCGCGGTCGCGGCGCCACCTGCGGTTGCGGCCGTGGTCGCGGTTCCGGCCGCCGGCGCCGTCCCGGGGGCGACGAACGCCCCGGCGGTCAAAACCGCCCGGGACATCCGGTTCCAATTTGACGGCATTCCCTACACCGACGTGGTGGAGCGGTTCGCGCAGATGGCGGGCAAACCCCTGCTCGCGGAAACGAACCTCAGCGGCACGCTCACCTATGAT
Source organism: uncultured Pedosphaera sp. (assembly GCA_903930565.1). Taxonomy (GTDB): domain Bacteria; phylum Verrucomicrobiota; class Verrucomicrobiia; order Limisphaerales; family Pedosphaeraceae; genus CAIXFN01. The sequence goes on along the minus strand of CAIYZC010000430.1, from coordinate 7,223 downwards.
GATCCGCATCCCTACAACCTGACGGAAGCGCTCGACACGTTGAACCTCATCCTGGCGATGAAGGGGACGATGCTGGTGGAGGACGGGAACAATCTGCGGCTCGTGCCGTTCCGCCAATTGCCGGCCATGCCGTTGCGGATCCTGCGCGGCACCGATCCCACCGGCGACATTCGACCGGCGGAAGTGGTGACCGTGGTGCTGGACACCAGCGGGTTGGATGCGAAGGAAGTCGGTGATTCGGTGCTGCCGATGCTGTCCCCGGCCGGTTCCCTGGCGCCCTTGGGCAAAGGCCGCGGGCTGATCATCACGGACCGGCAGGCCAACATCCAACGCGTGCGGACGCTGCTCGCGACCATCGGCAACGCCCAGCCCGGGGACCGGTCCATGAAGACCTACAATCTGACCCACGGCTCCGGGGGGATCATCGCCGACCTGCTCAACCGCACCTTCGGGGTGGCGACGGCGCCGAAGCGCACCAGTTACAATCCGACCACCAAGGTGCTCGAAGTGCTGCCGCCGGATCCGAATGATTACGTGACCGCGGTGTACGACGAGGCTTCGCGCACGCTGGTGCTGTTCGGCCCGCCCGAGCGGACGCGGCTGGCGGAGGAGCTGATCAGCAAATTTGAGGAGAAGGACGGGGTGGGCGGGGATGTGCGCATTTATTATCCGCAGTCGATCAAGGCGGAGGAATTGGCCGCCATGATCCGCCAGGCCATTCCCGGGGTGGCGCAACCGAACGAGACGGCGGCGAATTCCGCCACCAAGGCGCGGGTGATCGCGGACGTCGGGCAGAACCGGATCATTGTCGCGGCGCCCATTCCCGGCCAACTGGACCAGATCGAGCAATTGGTGGTGCGGGTGGACAAGGATGTCGTCGGGGCCGTCGGCCGCCCGGAAAACGCGGGCGCGGGCCGTTCGCAGACCATCCAACTAACCAAGGTTTTCCATCCCCGCGCCACGGAGGCATCGAATGTGTTGGCGATTGTCCGGCAGGCGCTGAGCCGGCGGAACGGCGCCGGGCAGTCGGTGATGTCGGCGAGTGTGAGCTACGCCCCCGGGAGCCAGAGTTTGGTGGTGACCGGTTCGCCGGGCGAATTGCAAATCGCCACCGACCTCCTGGCGCAACTGGGCGGGGCGTCCAATCCCGCCACCCCCCTGGTGACCAAGTTTGTGGACGTGGGTTCACCGGAGGAGGCGCAGCGGCTGCAACCCCTGCTGGAGAAGCTCTATCTGGCCCAATCGGCCGACCCGGCGGGCACCCCGGCCGCACGCTTTCTGGCGGACCCCGCCTCCGGCCGGCTCATTCTCACCGCCACGGAGGAACAGCAGAAGCGCTTGGCGGAATTGCTCCAGCAACTGCGGACGGACCAAGCGCCGGCGGACGCGCGCCGCCTGCGGGTGGTCCCGCTGCAACACAGTCGCAGTGAGACGGCGCTGCCCGCCATTCAAAGCCTGGTCGGCGAGCGGATGGCCGATCGGCGGTTCGCCCTCCAACCCAAACCGACCTTGGTGGCCGACGCCCCGAACAACCGTTTGCTGGTGACGGCGAGCGAGGAACAATGGCGCGAGATTGAGGCCGTCGTCAAAGTGGTGGACATCGCCCCCGCGCAGACCGGGCGGACCATGGTGGTGCTGCCGTTGCAGACCAAGACGGCGGCGGAGATCATTCCCCTCATCACCCAATTGACCGGGCAGTTGACCAGCCCGGGGGAATTGGCGCCCACCCTCATGCCCGATCCCACGGGCAAGCAGATCATTGTGGTGGCGGCGGCCGCCGATCAGGAACGCGTGCGGACGTTGGTGAGGCAATTTGACGTCTCCGCGGCGACCGCGGCACCGCGGCAATTCCGCGGGGTGGAATTGTTCGGCCGCAACGCGACCGAATTCACCCCGCTGGTGCAGCAGCTCTACGTCGAGCAGAACCGCGGCCAACCCGAACCGCCGGGCGGCCCCGCGACCCTGCTGCCCGAGACCAAGAGCAACCGCATCATGGTGAGCGGCAGCGAGAAGGAAATTGCGCGGGTGGAGGCGATCATTCGGCAATTGGATCCGGCGGGCCGGAGCGGGGCCAAGAGCGAAACCCGGGTGGTGCGGCTCCAACACGGTACCGCGGCCGAGCTGGCGGGCTTGGTGGAAAAGAGCCTCAACGCGCAGGCGCAACAGATCAAGGTGTTGGTCGATCCCCGCAGCAACAGCCTGGTGGTGACCGGCGAACCGGCCGCGGTCGAGGCCGCCACGCAAATGATCCAGCAACTCGACACCCGCGCCGATGGCGGGCCGCACGAGCTGCGGATTCTGGAATTGAAATCGACGGACGCGGCCGCGACGGCGGCGCTGGCCACCACGCTGTTCGCCGAGGCGCTCAAGGATCAACGCGGGCCGGATTACGTCACCACGACCAAGATCGTGCCCGACGCCGCCGGGAACCGCTTGATTGTGAGCGGCGGGCGCGACGAGTTGGAAATCGTGGCGGGTTTGGTCCGCAAGCTCGACAACCCCCCCGAGCAGGCCGCCGGGGCGCGGGTGTTCAAATTGACCCAAACCGAGGCCGCCTTGATGGGACCGATCGTGTCGAATGCCATGCTCCGATTCGACGCGCGCGGGCGCGCGGTGCCCCGGGTGACCGTCACCGCGGATGAAAAATCGAATTCCCTCATCGTCTCCGGCACGCGCGCGGATTTGCAGGACGTGGAATCCGTGATTGAAAAGTTGGACGCCGAAGGGGCGGGCCAGCAACGCACCCTGAAAGTTTACGAGGTGAAGGGCGACGCGGACGCCCTGGCCGCCTTGGTGATGAAGGTGGTGAGTGCGCAAAACCCGGGCCGCAACGCCGGCGCGCTCCCGAGCATCACCCCCGAGCCGGGCGGCAAGCGGTTGTTCGTCCTGGCGCCGGTGGCCCAACAGGCGCAGATCGAAACCATCGTCACGACATTGGATGAGAAGCCCGACCAGGTGACGCGGGAATTGCGGGCCATCGAGTTGAAGAACTCCACCGCGGCCGAGCTGCTGCCGAAGGTGCGGCAGATCTACGACGAGCAGAGCAAGGGCAAAACCCTTAAGCCGGCGTTGTTGTACACCGACGCCTCCGGCGTGCGGCTCCTGGTGCAGGGGACGCCCGACCAGGCCGCGGCGATCCAGCAAATCGTGGAAACGTTGGAAGCGCAGACCCGGCCGGCGCGGGAGAGCAAGGTTTTTGACCTGGGCAAGGTGACCGAAGTGCAGCGGGTGATGCCCCTGGTCCAACAGCTTTACAAAGATCAATTGGGGAGCAATCCCCAGCTGGGTCCGCCCGACGCGCAAATCTTCAGCGACAACAAAACCGGGCGCTTGCTGGTCAGCGCGCGCGCGGATCAATTGAAGATCATCGAGGAAATCGTCGGGCGGCTGAAAGTCACCAGCGGCACCGCCGGGCGCGAGACGCGCACCTTCGAAGTTGGCGGCGCCGCCGAGGTGCAGCGGATCCTGCCCCTCGCCCAGCAGTTGTACCAGGACCAATGGCGGGACAAGCAGGACTTGGACCCGGCGGACGCGCAATTCGTGCCCGATCCGAAGACCGGCCGGGTCATCGTCAGTGGCAAACCGGAGCACCTCAAAGCCATTGAGGCGATCTTGAAGGAATTGGGTGCGGGCCACGCCCATGCGGAAAACCGGGCCACGCGGATCATCGACCTGACCACGGCGAGCGCCGTCGAGTTGTCCGCGACCGTTCGCTCCCTTTACTTGGAGGAAGCCAAGGGCCGGCTGGGCAACCAGGCGCCGGACACGCTCATCACCCCGGACGCGGGCGGAAACCGACTGATCGTGGTCGGGGACACCAACGAGTTGTCCGCAGTCGAGGAACTCGTGCGCAAGTTGGACAAGGTCAGTTCCCAAAGCGCCTCGGCCCGCGTTTTCAAAATCAAATCCGCTGATCCGGAAAAGGTCGCGGAGATCCTCACCGCCTCCCTGGTGCATTACGACGCCTACGGCCGCCCCCAGAAGCGTGCGACGGTGTCCGTGGACGCCAAGACCCGGACCCTGATCGTGACGGGGGATCCGAAGGAGCTTTCCGGGGTGGCGCTGATCATCGAGCAGCTGGACCAATCGCTCGGCACGCAGGCGGAGCGGAAAATGAAGGTCATCACCTTGAAGCAAGGCCGGGTCTCCACGCTGATCACGCAGGCGCGGCAATTGTACAACGACCGGGTGAAAAGCCGGCCGGATTTGGGCACGAGCGAACTGCTCATGCTGGAGGAAACCTACAGCAACCAAATCATCCTGGCGGGCAGCGAGGAGCAATTAAAAATGATCGACCAGATCATCGAGGAATTGCAGGCGGCGCGGACCTCGCGGTCGGCGCGCGAAACCCGGATGCTGGAGGGCGGCACGGCCGAGGAGATGGCGCGGCTGCAACCGTTGGTGCAGCAACTTTACCGGGATCGGCTGCGCGGGCGCGACGCGAGCGATCCGCCGGACGCGCAAATCATCGCCGACGAAAAGCACGGCCGCTTCATTGTCACCGCGCGCACGAATCATTTGGCGGAGATCGAGGACATCCTCACCCAACTGCGCGCCGGGCACGGCGGCCCCGAGAACCGGGACACGCGGGTGTATGAATTGACCAACGCCACGGCCATGGAGCTCTCGGCCACGGTGCGCACCCTCTACCAGGAGCAGGCCAAGGCGCGGCCCGGTGCGGCGGCAAGGGAAACCTTGATCCTGCCCGACAGCGGGGCGAACCGGATCATTGTCACCGGCGCGACCAATGAACTGGCGCTGGTCGAGGACATCATCCACAAACTCGACAAGGCGGGGGCGCAGAGCGCTTCCACGCGGGTGTTCAAATTGAAATCCGCCGATCCGGAAAAGGTGGCCCAAATTCTGGGCACCTCGCTCGTGCGCTACGACGCCTACGGTCGCCCCCAAAAGCGGGTCAGCGTGGTGACCGATGCGAAGACCCGCAGCATCATCGCCTCCGGCGACCCCAAGGAATTGCAGTCCGCCTCGGTGATCATCGAGCAATTGGACGCCTCGCTCGGGGAGCAGCCCGCACGGGTCATGCGGGTGCTGGCGGTCAAGGACCGCGCGGTGTCCGAATTGTCCGGCAAGTTGCGCCGGGTGTACCAGGACCGCGCGCGGGATGATCCCGAAATGAGCGCCACCGAGCCATTGATTTTGGACGATGGCGCGGGCAACCAACTGATTCTGGCGGGGACCGAGAAGCAATTGACCGCCATCGAAGAGATCGCCCAAACGCTGCAGAAGCCCACCGAAGGCGGGTCGCGGCAGTCCCGTGTCTTCGCCCTCGAACGCACTTCCGCGGCGTCGCTGGTGGCCATGCTGGGCCAAGTGTTTCCGCGGCAGATCGGGAGCACCGATCCGGGGGAGCGCGTCGTGGTCAGCGTGGGGGGCAACGACCGCGCGCTCGTGGTGGACGCCCCGGCGGCCGTCCTGGCGCGGATTGATGAATTGGTCAAAGACCTGGATCAACCCGGGCCCGAGGGCGCGAACGTGATCCAGACGGTCAAGTTGAACAAGAGCCGGGCCGAGGATTTGGCCGAGTCCGTGAGCCGGGCGATCACCAATCGCAGCGCCACGACGACCGCCCGGCGCGTCAGCGTGACCGCGGTGCCCGGAGCCAACAGCCTGCTCATCAACGGCCCGACCAACGCGGTGCAGGACGTGATGAAGCTCATTCACGACCTGGACCAGGAGGGCACGGACCCCGGCGAGCTGGAAATCCGCATGTACAAGTTGGAGAACGGGGCGGCGAAGGAGATTTCCAAACTGCTGGGCGATTTGCTGCAAAACGTGACGCGCAACCTGGCGGCGAATTCGCCCCGGGGTTCCGCCCGGGTGCGGGAAGCGAGCGTGACGGTGGATGACCGGGCGAACCAGTTGATCGTGAGCGGGACGGCCGCGCACTTCAAAGTGGTCGAAAAACTCCTGCCCACGCTGGACAAGGCGCCGGAGCGTTCGGATCGCGACGTGCAGTTTGTGTGGTTGCGCAAGGCCAAGGCTTTCGAGGTGGCGAATCAACTCGACGAACTTTTCAAAGGGCGCGCGCGTTCGGACCGGCCGGTGATCGAACCGGATTTCCAAGGCAACTCCCTGACCATCATCGCCAAGCGCGGCGACTTGGTGCAAATCCAGGATTTGGTGGCCCGGCTGGACGCCCAAGGCAAGACTTCGGCTTTGCAGGTGCGGGTGCGTCCGTTGGATCGCGTGAGCGCGGAGCAGATGGCGGAGATGCTGCGCAATATCTATCCGCAAGTCTCGGGCACGCCGGTGCGCGTCGCGGAAAAAGTGGCGCCGACGGCCGCCGCACCCGCGGGGGAGACAAACGCCGCTCCCGAGGTGTCCATCGCGGTGGATAAAACCGCCAACGCGCTCATCCTCTCCGGTCCGGCGCAGGAGCTCGACAACGTGGACCGGCTGGTGTCGGAGTTGTCGTCGAATTTTTATGGCAACGAGGCGGAGTTCCGCCTGTTTGCGATTCAAGATGCCGATCCCGTGGTGGTGGCGCGCACTTTGATGGAATTGATCAAACAGGAGTCGGTGGTGGCGCGGCGCCCCGGCGAAGCCCCGCAAGCGGTGCAGACCCAACGCATCATGGTGGTGGCCGAGCCCCGCACGCGCAGCATCATTGTCCGGGCCCGCCCGACGGATTTCGCCCTCATGGAATCGTTGGTCAAGCAGTTGGACAAGGCCGGGCAACTGGCCCAACTGGACTTTCGAGTGGTGCCCCTGACCAACGCGCCGCCGGAAAAAGTGCTGCCGATGGTGCAGCAGATGGTCACCCAATTGAACACCACCCGCCCGGGCGAATCGGTCACGGTCGGCTTGGACCCGCTGGCGCGGGGACTGTTGGTGGTCGCGCGCGAAACCACGGGCGCCCAGATCGAGAAAATGATCCGCACCCTGGACCAGCCCGCGGCGCACGCGGAGGCCGAGGTGCGGATCATTTCCTTGCGCAAGGCGAACGCGGCGCAACTAGCGCTGGTCTTGCAAAACATGCTCAAGCCCGGCACCGCCGGCGAAACCCTGCCCGTGGCGCGGGAACTGCAGGAGCAGGTCAGCCGCTTGCGCATCATCAACGACCAAAGCAACCAGGTGGTGCTCGACCTGACGCAGCCGATCAAAATTGAAGCCGACCCCGTGGCGGGCGCCGGGGGCGCCAACCGCCTGCTGCTGACCTCCACCCCGGACAATCTCCGCGCCCTCGCGGCCGTGGTCGAAAT
>CAIYZC010000429.1 GCA_903930565.1 uncultured Pedosphaera sp. | reverse complement strand
TATGAAAGCCGAGAATCTACTCCGTCATCGGGGTGCAGAACGACCGGCGCAACGCCGCCACAAACCGCGTGCGCTCTGCGCCACCGCGCCGAATCAGCTGTATTCTTGGGATATTACCAAACAACCACCCCCCAACATCAATTTGTAGGAGACGACGTAAGGAGACTCTGACCTCGCCCCCTCCAACCTGCCCCCATTTCCATTCTTCCCCAAGGCCCGCTCCGCCTTCACTTGGCCCAACGGGCCACCTCCTCCGGGGTCCGTTCCCATAACCCGAAGGGTTTACGGAAATTAGCCGGTGGTAACACCACCGGTGGCATTCAATTCTGCATCACCGCCCCGGAGGCGGCGGGGGCATCCCGGCCCATACCCATCCAAATCCGCACGGCGCCCCCGCCATCAACTTGTAGTAGACGACGTTAGCAGACTCTAATTCGGCCCCTTCTGACACCCTCGCTTCCCCCGCCGGCGTCGCAGGCCGCAAACACCGTCGCGCAAGTAGCCCAAAAGGTCTAACGAACACCCGGTCCGAAATCCGGAGTCCATTTCTGCAGGAGGGAGCGCGAGGGCTGTGGCACAGGCGCGGGTGGCCGGCCAACCCCGGCGCGGTCTGAGCGCCGCTAGATTCCTTACACCGTTTGTGCGGGACAGCCGGTTGGGTTCACCGGCGTTCGAGTTGCTGACTCTGTTGACGCGCCTTATCAACCTTACTCTTGACTGCAACGCCGTCGTTGTGCTCTTTGACAATCAAGAGCAGCGCCACAACGACCATGAGCGAAGCAACGGCGACTTTCTTCTTGGTTCGCGAAAGACTCGCGGCCACCACCGCGATGACCGCCATGACAATAAAAGTTGGCATGTTGTTCGGCGGCGCAGCGAGGTTGAACCGGTATAAGACGAACGCAGCGCAGTAGATCGCCAGCAGCCAATTGAAGACTCTCTGAAACTTGGTGAGGTGCAGCATACTCTTAAGTGAGAAAACGTTGAATTCATGGTTTGTTGCAAACCACTTAAGTTTCACATGCGCTACTTACAGGCAATCTGAGTCATTGCAATTTTTTTTGAAACTCAATAAAGCTGTCGAAGTGGCTTGAATCGTCACCGCTTCTTGTGGCTTGTAGCCTGATGGACTGAAGCGCGCGCGAAGCCGTTGGCCCCTTGGTGTCTGACAGCTTCATCACTGCTTCCCATAGCACGGCATCAAAGATGGCATCATAATCGGCATCTTCAATATGCCCGGGAAAGGCAATCTGGTTTGCAAGAATGGCGATCCTCGCTAATTCCTCTGGTTCACTAATAGCTTTGAGTTGTGCTCGCACAATCTCGTGGGTATGTGAATCGGATCTTTGCCGATGCTCCTTGGCGATGTCCGCTAATTTATTGATAACATTTAATACTCTTTCCATGGAAGCCGGCTTGCCTTCCATTCTGGTGCCTTTGATGGCGCAGCTTGCGAGAAAAAGTGCAAATACAAAAGGGAATAATGGTTTCATGTGACTTGCAAATGTCCGAGATAGGTTGATTTCTTGTAGATTATTGGAGTGGTTTGGTCAAGTAGGTTCTTTATTCTGTCAAATGCGGGACTGTACGGATAATTGGTGGCTCCAGGCTCGGCCACGGACCATATCGTCACGCAGCCGTCGCTTGCTCGTCCGGTATGGAGATTAAAGCCGCCACGTAGCACCACAGCACCGGACGCATTGGTGACGCGAATATTGTTGTAATCATATCCGCCTAGGCCGTTTGCCCCGTAGAGCTTATACCATTGCATATCTCCGGGGTGGTTAAGCTCCGGATGTTGATAAGCGTTGCCGATCAAGTAGTCACCTCCGGGTAATGGTCCGGTAAATAGTTCGGCCTGCATCTTTGGATTATTCGCATTTGTTCCATTGCCTGAAAACACATTCTGGACGATCAGGCTTTGTCCTGTTTGATTATCCTTAATCGTTAATGTGCCGTTAGCTCGGGTGAAGACTGCCGTGACGTCCAATCCGGCCGGATCAACCGCGTTGATCGCACTATTCCCCGCAAACCCATACTGATTGATCCCGCCCACCTCCCCGAGCGGATCGCGGCTCAGCCACCGTTGGAGCGCCGGATCATACGCCCGGAATGGATACAGGCTCAGCCCGGAGGTGGGGGCGCGGGGCATGGACGAGAATTGCATGGGATTGGCCGAGGCCAGCGCGCCCCATTGGCCGAGCACCCGACCGAACGGATCGTACAGGTATCGGGCGACGACGTTTTCGTTGCCGTCCAGCATGGCGGTGATGTTTCCCGCCCCATCGGAATGGTAGTAGTAAGAGTTCGCGCCCGCCGTGCGCGAAAGCAGCCCGCCGATGCCCCCGGCCCCCGCCAACCCGCCGCTCAAATCCAAGCCCCGCGTGTAGGTGGCCATGATCGCGTTGTTGGTGTCGCGCTCC
>CAIYZC010000428.1 GCA_903930565.1 uncultured Pedosphaera sp. | reverse complement strand
CAAGTTGACCGATGCCGCGGGCGTCCGCATGGATCTGCAGCCGGAGGTCTGGCGTTACACTTTGGGCGATGGCAACCTGGCCCGGCTGCCCCTGCCGCGCACTCTCGGGTTGGCTATGGCGGACAACTCCGTGCTCGTCCTGTTCCCCAAGGGCATCCGCCCGCCCGCACGGTTTGTGCACCACGTGCAGGCGATCCGGGAGGTGCGCGGCGGAGTGCCTTTTGGGTTTCTCCAGGTCTCCTCCCTGCTGGAGGGCGAGAGCCCGCGTGCCGACCGCAACCGCACCTTGGGGGCTTTGGAAATCGCCGCTGCCGATCTGCCCGCCGGCCTCCCTCGGGGCGGGCAAATCGAAGTGGCCGTCGAGCTGGACGAAAGTCGAAATCTCCGGGTGCGGGCCGTGATTCCGTTGCTCGGCCAAACCCTCACCGTCCAAATTCGCAAACCCGCCCATGCGCCGACGCCGGCCGAGTTGGAGTGGCGGTCCACCAACGAAGGCCGCCGGCTTGGGGAGTTGCGCGCCAAAGTCAACATTGCCCGGCATCCCGGCTGCCTGGCGCTCCTGAACACCATCGACGATGAGCGCTTGGAACCGGCGTTGGCGGCCCGGCTTGCGGTGCTGCGGGAACACCCCAGGGCTGCGGATGAATTTTTGGATTCGCTTCTGGAGTTGCAGCTGGCGTTGGATGCCTTGGAGACCGAACTGGCTTGGTGCGAGCGGGTTCCCCAGGCGGAACGCCGGCTCGCCCGGGCGGCCCAGTCGATTACCCAGGAGAGCTCCGCCGCCACCCGCGCGCAGTTACACACATTGGTGCGCGAAGCGCGCGAGGCCATCGACTTGCGGGACGGTCCATTGTTGGAACGGCGCCTCGCGGAGTTGGAGGAACTGGCCCGCCCCACTCCGGAGCCGGCGCCCGGCGGCGAATCAACTTGCCAGTTGCGCCTCTATTACCAACCCGTCGGTTCGGAGCGATCACCCACGATCCGTGGCCAAATCGTCGCCCCCGGCGCGGTCGATTTGTCCGCCGCCACCATCGAACTGGTGGATTCGGCGCGCCGCCCCGTCTGGCGTAGCCCGCGGATTCCCCTTGCGGCGGACGGTGGCTTCGCGGTCCAGGTCGAAGCCAGCATCGGGGACAACACCTTTGAGGTGGAATGCCGGGACGGCCGCGGCCTTCTCCAAACCGTTCACCCGGGCAGATTTGCCTACCGAGTCGGTTAGCAGCCCTTGCGGATCATTCAACCCAACCCACAGCACCAGCAGCACTATGAGCAGATCGACGATTGACTACGGCATTGACCTCGGCACCACCAACAGCGAGATCGCCTTGTTCACAGGCCAGGACACCGAGGTGATCAAGAATATCGAGGGCTTCGAGAACACCCCCTCCGCCGTTTGGTTGGACGCCAAGGGCCGGTTGACGGTCGGCCGCCAGGCGAAGGAACGCGTGGAGTTGGATCCGGCGAACGCCAAGCAGGAGTTTAAGCGGCAAATGGGCAAGGCGGAGACTCTGGAGTTTGTGGCCACCGGGCGGAAGCTCAAACCGGAGGAACTGTCCGCGGAGGTGCTCAAGGAGCTCAAACGCAACGTCGAGGAATGGAAGGGCGAGACCATCACCGCCGCGGTGATCACGGTGCCCGCGGATTTCAGTGCCGCCGCCATCGAGGCCACGAACCGGGCGGCCCGCTTGGCGGGCTTGACCGTGAGCCCCTTGTTGCAGGAGCCGGTCGCCGCCGCGATGGCGTATGGCTTCCAGAGTGCCAGCGACCGCGTGCGGTGGCTGGTTTACGACTTTGGCGGCGGCACCTTTGACGCCGCCCTCATCCGGATGAAGGACGGGATGTTGCGGGTGGAAAACCACGGGGGCGACAAATATTTGGGCGGCAAGGACATTGATTATTCCATTGTCGACGACCTGCTGGCCCCCGCGGTGCGGCAGCGTTTTTCAGCGTCGGATTTCAAGCGGGAAAACGAGAAGTATCGGGCGGATTTCGCCAAGCTCAAGAAACGCTCGGAGGACGCAAAGATTCGGCTGAGCCGGTCGCAGTCGGAGACCATTGACCTGAGTGATTTGAGCGTGGGGCGGGGGCAGACGGGCGAGCCGTTTGATTTTGAGCTGAAACGGGCGGAT
>CAIYZC010000427.1 GCA_903930565.1 uncultured Pedosphaera sp. | reverse complement strand
TCACCGAAGGCCCCGAGGCTTCCTCCCCAAAAGCGAAAGCGGCCAAACCCACACCCAACCCAGCGCCCAATCGGTTCCCGGACATCCACCCACGCGCCAGCGTTGTGGAGTGCGGAATGAAGTTCCGCTCGATCGGACCAGCCGTCATCCACCACCAAACCCCCCCCGAGCGGATAAGAGCTCCGGTCCCCTTTGCCCCCTTCGCGCCTTCGCGGCTTCGCGCGAGACTCCAATCCCACTTTACGCACCCACCGAAGGCCAAGCCCATAACCCAATCCATCTTCAAATCATGTAAATCATGTAAATCATGTCCAAAACCGATCTTCTCCCTGCCCCCTTCGCGCCTCCGCGTCCCCGCGCGAGACTCCGATCCCCCGCCTTACGCACCCACCGAAGGCCAACCGCATCCCAGTCCCCGTCTCCCCATTAAAACCCAAACCACCACGTTGATCACACCCCAAGCCCGTCTGGTCGCTCCTCGTCCCCGCCCCGCCGGGGAAATGCCCTTGAGGGACACCGCGGGCAGGCATAGGCTGAACCCGTCGCTCTCCGCCTTGGCGCGGTGAACGTGTTCGCGGCGGACGGAGCGAGTCACAGTTGCAAATGGATATGAAACGATTTTTCCCGGGTACGATGGGTTTGGCGGCGGGTTGGTGGTTGGCGGTGGCGACCGCCGCAGCCACCGCCACGGCCACGGCGGCGACCCCGCCGGAACCCATGTCCCTGCCCCGCCTGCCGGTCGGGGCGACGAACCACTTTTATGTGGGCGAACGCGCCCCCTTGGCGCCGACCGCCCTGCTGCCCCTGCCCTCCGGCGCCGTGGCCCCGCAGGGCTGGGTGCGCGCCTATTTGGAACGGCAAAAGGAAGGCCTGACCGGCCATTTGGGGGAAATCTCCTCCTGGCTCCAAAAGAGCGACAACGCCTGGCTGAGCCCGAACGGCACGGGCCAATACGGCTGGGAGGAGCTGCCCTACTGGTTGCGCGGGTACATTGAACTGGCCTACCTCTGCGATGATGCGAAAATGAAGGCCGAGGTCAAACTTTGGATCGAGGGCGTCCTCGCCAGCCAACGGCCCAACGGCGATTTCGGCCCGGACCAAAAGCTGGATGACGGCTCCCGGGATTTCTGGGCCAACATGATCATGTTGTACTGCCTCCAGACCTACCACGAGCGGACCGGCGATCCGCGCGTGCCGGCGCTGATGACCAAGTACTTCCACTACCAAAACACCGTGCCGGACCGCCAGTTCCTCACCCCCTACTGGCAGCACATCCGCGGCGGGGACAATTTGTACAGCGTCATCTGGCTCTACAACCGCACGGGCGATCCCGAGCTGCTGGATTTGGCGCGCAAAATCCACCGGCGCACCGCCAATTGGACGCTGCTCGGCGACCTGCCCGATTGGCACAACGTGAACGTGGCGCAATCTTTCCGCGAGCCGGCCGAAATCGCCCTGCTCACCCACGCCACGGCCGATACCGAGGCCACCTACAACGATTTCCAGCTCGTGCGCAAGCTGTACGGCCAGGTGCCGGGCGGGATGTTCGGCGCGGATGAAGTCTGCCGCAAGGGCTACAGCGATCCCCGCCAGGCGACGGAGACGTGTGGGTTCGTCGAGCAAATGCTCTCCGACGAAATCCTGTTCCAAATCACCGGCGACCCCGCCTGGGGCGATCATTGCGAGGACGTGGCGTTCAATTCCTACCCCGCCGCGGTCATGCCCGATTTCCGCTCCCTGCGCTACCTCACCTCGCCGAACATGGTCTTGAGCGACGCCAAGAATCATTCCCCGGGCATCGGCAACGGCGGGCCGTTCCTGCTCATGAACCCGTTCAGCTCCCGCTGCTGCCAGCACAACCATTCCCAAGGCTGGCCGTATTTCAGCCGCAGCCTGTGGATGGCCACCGCGGACGACGGGCTCTGCGCCACAATGTATTCCGCCTGCACCGTGACCGCCCGGGTGGGCCTCGGCGAAACGGTGACAATCCGCGAGGAAACCCATTATCCCTTCGACGAAAGCGTGCGGTTCACCCTCTCGACCAAGCAGCCGGTGACGTTTCCGCTGAGCTGGCGCATCCCGGCATGGTGCGCCGCGGCAAAACTGACCATCAACGGCGCGCCGGCGGCGCTGCGGCCCGCGGCGGGCGGCTTCGCCCGCTTGGAGCGCGAATGGCGCGACGGCGATCAAGTGGTGCTCGACCTCCCCATGGCCCTCCATGTGCGCACCTGGACCAACAACCACGACAGCGTGAGTGTTGATTACGGTCCGCTCACGTTATCGTTGAAAATCGACGAGGAATACATTCGCCAGGACAGCACCAAGACCGCCATCGGTGATTCCAGTTGGCAGAAGGACGCCGATCCCGCGCAGTGGCCCTCCTTCGAGATCCATCCCACCACGCCATGGAACTACGGCTTGGTGCCGCCCTCGGCCAATCTGGCTGCGGACTTCACCCTCCGCCGCCGGCCCTGGCCGACGAACGATTTCCCCTACACCCTGGCCGACGTGCCGCTGCGCCTCACGGCCAAGGCCCGCAAAATCGCCGCGTGGAAACTGGACCGCTTCGGCCTCTGCGCCCCGCTGCAAGCCGGCCCGGCGCTCACCTCCGAGCCCGTGGAAACGGTGGAGCTGGTCCCCATGGGCGCCGCCCGGTTGCGCATCACGGCCTTCCCCACGGTGACCGCGGAAGCGAAGACCGGCCACGCCTGGGCGGAGCCCCTGCTCCCCAAGCCCTCCAAATACAAGGCCGGCGCCTCGCATTGCTTCGAGAATGACACCGTGGAGGCCCTCGGCGACGGCATCCTGCCGGCGAGTTCCGATGACGAAAACGTGCCTCGCTTCACCTGGTGGCCGCGGCGCGGCTCGCCGGAATGGGTGCAGTATGTTTTCCCGAGCGCGAAGGTCCTCACCAAGGCGGCCGTCTATTGGTTCGACGATTCCGGCCACGGCGGGTGCCGCGTGCCCGCCCACGCCCGCTTGCTCTACCGCGAGGGCACGCAATGGAAGCCCGTCCCCGGCGGGGAATTCGGCCTCCAGCGCGACACCTTTAACCGCGTGAGTTTCCCCCCGGTCACCACCACCGCTTTGCGGATCGAAGTTCAACTCCAAAATGAATTCAGCGGTGGGATTTTGGAGTGGGAAATCTCCGAGGCCAATCCGTGAAGTTTTGCCCCGAGTGCTCCGTCCAACCCTGACAACGACTGCGACCTGAATGAACAAGTTCCTCTCCCTCCTCTGGCTGACGGCCCTGGCCGTCACCACCACCACCGCGCCCCGGGCCCGCGCCGCCGATGCCGCACCGCTCCGTGCGCCGGCCGTGCCCTTGGTGGCCTGCAACCCCTACTTCAATATCTGGTCGCGCGGGACCGATCTCGCCGGTGTGAACACCAGCCACTGGACCGGCCGCGAGCATCGGATGGCCAGTTTGATCCGCATCGACGGCCATCCGTTCCGCCTCATGGGCCGGGATCCCGGGGCCGTGCCGATGCTGCCGCAAACCGGCGTCGAAATTCTGCCGACGCGCACCATCTATTCCTTTGCCGGCGGGGGTATCAGCCTCGACCTCACCTTTTTGACGCCGATGCTGCCCGACGACGTGGACCTGTTGTCGCGGCCGGTCACTTACCTGATCTGGTCCGCCCACGCGACGGATGGCGCCAAACATGAAGTGGCGGTGTATTTCGATGTGTCCGCGGAGCTGACGGTCGAGGATCTGCAGGCCCAGGTGATCGCGACCCAGCAGGAAGTGGGCGCGGGGGGCACCCAGCTCACGCAGCAGGTCATCAAGATGGGCGCGGCAAACCAGGCCATCCTGGGCCGCAAGGGCGACGATCTGCGGATTGATTGGGGTTACCTTTACGCCGCTTCGCAGCCAGCCCATGACCTGGCCGCGGGCATCGCCGACCGGGCCACCGCCGAAAACGAATGGGCGACCACCGGCAAACTGCCGGCTTCGACCGCGGGCACGGAACCCCGCTCCGCGACCAAGACCGTCGCGGCCTTTTCGCTGGGCTTCCCATCGCTCGCGGCCCAACCCGAGGAGCGCTGGGTCGTGCTGGCCTATGACGACGAGTATTCCATCCAGTACATGAAGCAAAACCTGCGCCCGTTTTGGCGGCGCAATGGCGATGACGCCGCGGCCTTGCTGCGGAAATCCTTCGCGGAATTCGCCGCCCTGCGCGCGCGTTGCGCGAAGTTTGACGCCGAACTCATGGCCGACCTCGCGGCCGCGGGCGGCGAGAAATACGCGCGCCTCGGCGCCCTCGCCTTCCGCACCTGCTTCGCCGCCGGCGTGTTCGTGGCGGACGCCAACGGCCAGCCCTTGCAATTCTGCAAAGAAAACCATTCGAACGGCTGCATCTCGACTTCGGACGTGTTTTACCCGATGTCCCCGCAGTTCCTGTTGTTCGGCCCCACGCTGGCCAAATCGTTCATCGTGCCCTTCATGGAGTACGCCGCGAGCGACCGCTGGCGCTTCCCCTTCGCCCCGCATGATCTTGGCACCTACCCCCTCGCGAACGGCCAGGTCTATGGCGATGGCGAACGCGGCGTGAACAACCAAATGCCCGTGGAGGAAAGCGGCAACCTGCTCCTGCTCTTCGGCGCCGTGTCCCAAATGGAGGGCAACGCCAACTTCGCCGGGAAATACTGGAAGCAACTCACCCAATGGGCCGAATACCTCAAGTCCAAGGGCTTCGATCCCGAGAACCAACTGTGTACCGACGACTTCGCCGGCCACCTGGCCCACAATGTGAATCTGAGCGCCAAGGCGATCGTCGCCCTCGGGGCCTACGGCCGCATGTGCGAACTGCGCGGCGAAACCGCGCGCGCCAAGGAATACAACGAATTGGCCAAGACCTTCGCCGCCCGCTGGGTCACCGAAGCCCGCCAGGGTGATCACTTCGCCCTCGCCTTCGACCGCCCCAACACCTGGAGCCAGAAATACAACCTCGTCTGGGACCGCATCCTGGGCCTCCACCTCTTCCCCGACTCCGTGCTGCGCGAGGAAATGGATTTCTACAAGCGCACGCAAAAGACCTACGGCCTGCCGTTGGACAACCGCAAGGGCTACACCAAGACCGATTGGACCCTGTGGACCGCGACCCTGACGCAGAACCGCGCGGATTTCGATGCCATTCTGGACCCCGTTTACCGTTCCCTGAACGAAACCCCGGACCGCTCGCCGCTCACGGATTGGTATGAGACGAGCAACGCCAAAAAGGTCGGCTTTACCGCGCGTCCCGTGCTCGGCGGCATCCTGATCCAATTGCTCTACAACCGCGAACTCTGGCACAAGTGGGCCGCCCGCGACGTCACCCACGGCGCCAATTGGGCCGCCATGCCGCTCCCGCCCAAGATCGTTCCAGTGGTGGCCACCGCCGAAAGCGCGCCCGCCGAATGGCGCCACACCACCATCCGGCCCGCCAGCGATTGGTTCGCGCCCGGCTTCAACGACGCCGCCTGGCCGCAGGGCCTGGCGGGTTTCGGCGCCGGCGATCCGCCCGGCGCGCCGATCCACACCCCCTGGCCAACCGCCGACATTTGGATCCGCCGGGTGGTGGCGATACCCGGGCCCGTCGAAAACCTGCAGCTCGCCATGTACCACGACGAGGACGCCGAGGTGTACATCAACGGAATCCTCGCGGTGCGGGCTTCGGGCTACAGCACGAGTTACGAAGTGTTCGCCCTCTCGGCCGCCGGCCAGAACGCGCTCAAACCCGGCAAGAACCTGGTGGCCATTCATTGCCACCAAACCACGGGCGGCCAGTTCATCGACGCCGGGTTTGTGGAAGTCATCCACCGCTGACCCACGCCCTCCTTTATGCACCAACGCCTCGCCTTGGTTGCCGCCGCCTGCGGGCTGGCGACGGGTCCCCTCACCGCCGCGCCCCGGACCGATTGGCTGCTCGACGGGGCGCCCTTCGTGGCCCGCATTGATGCGCGCCCGGACGGCCGGGAAATCGCCTTGGACAACGGCCTGGTCCGCCGCGTGATCCGGCTCGCGCCGAACGCCGCCACCGTGGGGTTCGAGAACCTCATGACCGGCGATTCGCTCCTGCGCGCCGTGCGGCCGGAGGCGGTGTTGGAATTGGACGGGGTGCGCTACGAAGTCGGCGGGCTGGGCGGGCAGCGGATTGAGAACTTTCTCAAGCCCGAATGGATCGACCAGCTCACCGCCAATCCCGCGGCGTTCCAATTCACGGGCGTGACCACCGGCCGCACCGCCGCCCGCTTTCCCTGGCTCAAGCGGCGCGAGTGGATGCCGCACGACGTGCCCTGGCCCGCGCCCGGCGTGGCGCTCACGTTGAACTTCCGCGCGCCCGCCAATTTCGGCGGCGTGGAAGCACCGCGCCCGGTGCTCGCCCGCGATGAATTCACCACCCTCGATCCCGGATGGCGCGTGGCCCTCAGTTCCCGGAATCCGCGCACCTCGTTCCAGAATGAAGGCAAGGTCGGCGAAATCATGGCTGCGGAAAACACCCACGCCTACGCCGAGCGTCCCTGGCCCGCCGACGCCTTGGCCGTGACCTGCCAGATCGATCCCGGCACCGATCACAGCGCCAGTTGGGGTCCCGGCCTGGGCCTCGTGTTTCCCGGCGGCGAAGTCGCCCGCTTTTATCTGCGCCCGGGCAAAGGGCGGTTCGGCATCTTCAGTCGCGAAGGCGAAAAAGAACTGGGAACCCTGGCGGCCGGCCAGGCCTATTGGCTGCGGGCCTCGCTGACCGGCGGGCGGCTGCTGTGCGAAGCCTCCCCCGACGGGCAAAAATGGGAGCGCATCGGGGATTGCCCCGCGCCCGGCCGGCCCGTCAGCGTGCGGCTCGGCAAGCTTTCGCGCACCGGCGGGACCGATGATTTCAGCGAGGCGGGGCCCTTGGAGCGGTGTTTCGTGCGCCACTTTCAGATTCTGGGCGCCCCGGTCGTACCACCCGCCCCCGAACCCGGCGCCGCCGGCGAGGTCACGGTGGAAATCCACTACGAACTCCTCGACGGCCTGCCCTTGATCTCCAAATGGCTCGTCGTGAACAACGGCAGCGCCCGCCCCGTGCGGGTCAATTCCTTCATCTCCGAAGTCCTCGCCCTCACCGAGGCGGAGTCCGTCGTGGGCAACTCCCCCCACTGGCACCTGCCAAACTTGTTCGTGGAGACCGACTATAGCTTTGGTGGTTCGATGGGGACGATGGACACCACGCCCTCCGTGCATTGGATGAAGGATCCGACCTACACCTCGCAGGTCAGTTACGATTTGCAGACGCCGTGCCTGCTCCAATGCCGGCCCCCGCTCGGCCCCGACCAGGACATCGCGCCCGGCGGCAAGTTTGAAACCTTTCGCTCGTATGAACTCGCGCTGGACGCCACCGATCGCGAACGCGTCGGGTTGGCGCGCCGGCGGCTCTACCGCGCCATCGCGCCGTGGGTCACCGAGAACCCCGTGCTCATGCACGTGCGCAGCGCCCGGCCCGAGGCGGTCAAACTGGCCGTGGACCAATGCGCCGCGGTCGGGTTTGAGATGATGATCCTCACCTTCGGCAGCGGGTTCAATTACGAGAGCCGCGACCCGGCTTACCAAGCGCGCATCAAGGAGTTGGCCGATTATGCCCGGGCCAAGGGGGTCGCGCTGGGCGGCTATTCCCTCTGCTCCAGCCGGGGCGCCGGCACGCCGGCCGACAACGTCGTGGGCAAACCCACCTTCGGCGTCGCCCCCTGCCTCGGTTCCCAATGGGGGCGCGAATATCTGGAGCAGCTCCGGCACATGCTCGAAAACACCGGCCTGGCCGTGTTGGAGCACGACGGCTCCTACCCCGGCGACACCTGCGCCGCCACGAACCATCCGTATCACCATGGCGAACTCGATTCCCAGTGGGTGCAATGGCGCGCCATCACCGATTTGTACGAGTGGTGCCGGGGTAAGGGCGTGTACCTGAACATTCCCGACTGGTACTTCCTCACCGGCGGC
>CAIYZC010000426.1 GCA_903930565.1 uncultured Pedosphaera sp. | reverse complement strand
CTCCGCGGATCGATCGTGGATTTTCAAGACACCCTGAACGCTTCCGGCTTCAAGGTGATCAACCCGAATGCCAAGCAAAGCTGCGGCTGCGGGAAGTCCTTCCAAGCCTAAACCGCCGCGGCTCACTCGCCGAGCAGGCGCAGCATCCCGGCCACGGCCCGGGCGTCCGTGACTCCGAACGAGTCCTCCGGCGGTTTCAGCGTGCCCCCGAAAGCCACCTGCGGCCGGGCCAGCACCGAAGGATCCGGTCGAGTGGTGCCAAGGGAGGCGTGAACCTGCCGGCAACCGGTGCGGGCCACCACATCCGCCACCGTGAAACGATTGATCCCCCCGGCGGGTAGAATCTCCAAACGCCCGGCCACTTGTTGAACGTACGTTGCGATATTGGCCGCGCCATTGTAAGCACTCGCCTCCTGCCCGGAGGTCATCACGCGGGTCACACCCAAGTCGATGAGTTGCTCCAGCGCGACCAAGGGTTCCGGCGTGACATCGAAGGCCCGGTGAAACACCGTGGTTTTGCCCGCCGCCAAGCGAACCACCGCGCGGCAGCGTTCCGCATCCACCCGCCCGTCGGACAGCAAGATGCCGAAGGCGATCCCGTCCGCCCCCGCGGCCAGGCAGAGCTCCAGGTCGCGCAACAAAACGCGGAATTCGGCCGCGCTATAGGCGAATCCGCCCGCGCGCGGCCGGAGCATGGCGATGATCGGCAGCCGCACCGCCGCCCGCGCCTCCTGCAGGCAGCCCAGGGAAGGCGTGAGCCCGCCCAACAACAGGGCGGAGTTCAATTCCACCCGGTGGGCGCCCGCGGTTTCCGCGACGACACAATCCTCCGGGGACACCGCGCAAATCTCGAGTTGAATGCTCATGTGAATGCCGCCCGGCGGGGCCGCCGGGACGGGCGCATTTAACGTCATCCCCGCCCCCGCCGCAAGCCCGCCGCCCGCGGCCGTCATGGCGGGGCCAGTTGGTCCAAGAGCGCGGCGGCTTCGGCGAAGCGCGGGTTGATCTCCAAGGCCCGGCGCGCCGCCCGGCGGGCCTCGGGCACTTGCCCGAGCCGAGCGTGGATCGTGGCCTGCGCGTAGGGGATGGCGGGATCGGCGGGATCGGCATTGCCCGCCGCTTGGAGGGCCATGATGGCCCCGGCAAAATCACCGGCCGCGTTCCGGGCCAGCCCAAGATTGTAGCCAGCGCGGGGGTGCCGCGGATCGCGGCGCACCGCTTGCTCCAATTCCCCCAAGGCACCCATGGCGTCCCCGATTTCGTTCAGCGCCAACCCGAGTTTGAAATGGTATTCGGCATCGTTCGGTGCCAGGCGCACCGCTTCGCGGAGTTCGGTCACGGCTTCCGCTCCCCGACCGAGGCGGCCCAAGACGATGGCGGTCTCGTGATGCAAACCGGCCGAGAGGGGATCCCACGCCGCGGCGGTCTGATACTGCCGGAGCGCGTTGGTGAGATCACCCCGGGCAAACTGGAAGCCTCCCGCCTGGAGCCGGCCGGCGGGTTGGTCCGCCCCATGCGCAAGCTGGTGCAGGAGTTCCGAACCCGCCCCGGAATTGGTCTCCACCGTAGCCGCCAACGCCTGCGCGGCCATGACCCGCACGGCCCGGGAGGAGTCGGTTAAATGGGTCGTAAGCGCCGCCCGCACATCCGCCGGCGGATCGTCCCCCAACCCCGCCAGCGCCTGGGCGATCTGCTGCCGGACCAGCGGCTGCGGATCGGCGAAATGGTTCACCAATGAAGTCCGCACGCCCGGATCGGCCACCCAGCGGCCCAACAACCCGGCGGCCACGGCCCGCCAATAGAATTGTTCGTCGCCGTCCAGCAGCGACCGCAATTCCCCGGGCGCGCCCGCATCCCCGCTCCGCGCGTGCGCGACGGTGACGGCGTGGCGGCGGTAAGGCCGTTCCATTTTGTCGCCGTACCACGCAGCCACCCGCTCGGCCGCCCAGCCCGCGTCCCGGTTCGTATGGCAGCGGTTGCAGGCATTGGGAATGCCGTGGTCCACCGTCAGCTTGGGATCGGGGATGGTGAACCCGTGGTCGTGCCGGGGGTGCCGCTGCATATAGGTGGTTTGGGGCATGTGGCAATTCACGCATTCCCCGCCCGATCCCGGGGCCGCGCCGGGCGGCGGAGCGCCCACCGCCGCCGCGCCCCCCGCCACAAAGTGATGGCTGTGAGCGGCCGGTTGAATGATCGGGGCGTTGGTCATCGCGCCGGAATGGCACTTGAGGCAAAGCGCGTTGCCGGTCAACGCGGGCTTCGCGGCGTGCGGCTCGTGGCAATCCCAGCAGCGCACCCCGCGGTGGAACATGCGGCTGCCCAGAAACGCTGAGAATTCATAATCCTCCTCGCGCACCTGGCCGTCCGCATGGAAGAGGTCGGAGTGATCGACAATCGACAACAGTTCGTGGTCGTAAAAGCGCTCCCCGGGCACCGGGTCGCCGGTGATTTCCCCGCGCCGCGAATGGCAGTGGGCGCAGGTCTCCAGCATTTGATCGCGGGTCAGGCGCGGGTGGGTGGGATCCCCGCCGGCCGGCGGCGCGCCGGGATGCGCGCGCTGCCAATCATTGTGCGCTTTCATCGGCCCGTGGCAGGCCTCGCAGCCCACGCCGGGTTCGGCCATGGTGGTGTGGTACGTGTCGTCGGCCGGGGTGTAGTTCTTGCGGAGGCGGGTGTTGTGGCAATTGGCGCACATGCTGTTCCAATTCATCCCCCGCCCCGTCCAGTGACCCCACTCGCCGGGCTGCCGCTCCTCGGCGCCAAAGACGGAAAACCATTCGCCAGCGGCGGGATCCCAAGACGCGGCGGCGGCCTGCCAGCGCCCCCCGGCAAACGGCACCAGCCACTGGCGCAACGGCGCCTCCCCCAGCACCCGCTCTACCGGATAAACGGTGGCCGCTTGGTTGCTGTTGGCCGCGGTCAAGGTGAACCGCCCGTCCGCCCGCGCCGCCGTGACCGCGCCCGGTCCCGCTCCCAGCGTACGCCCGGGGGTGAATGCCGCCGCGTCCCGCGCTTCCGACACCGGCCGCTCGGCCAGCGCATGGTGCGAACCACCCCAGCGGTCGAACTCGGCCGCATGACACTCCCGGCAACTGGCCGAGCCGGCGTAGGCTGCGAGCGTCTTCACGGGGTCGGGCAATTGGAACCGAGTCCCGGCCACCGGTGCCGTGGTGGTGGTGGAGGAAGGCGGGTGGGAACCGCCCGGGAACAACCAACCCCAACTCAGGGCGGCAAGCACCGCCCCCACAAGAAGCGCGATGAGGCGGAAGCCTGGCCGCCCTTTTCCGGACGGTGCCGGCGACGGGCGGACTCGATTGGAAGATTGGTGTTTTGGCGGCACAACGGCAGTCTAATCCCCAGTTTCAGTGCGGAACATCCCACTTACAAACCCGCGGGCGCACCGCCTGGTCCCCGCCGCCCGCCTGGGCCACCGGCCCCACCGCGTCCGCCGGGACCACCCCGGCCATCGCGTGGATCGCGCGTGCCCCAGTAACCGCCGATAAGATAGGGAAACTTGCCGGGCGTGGCGTGGTAATGCCAGCCGCGCTCCGCGTCCTCATGACCATTGAAGGCGTTCAAGGCCCGTTTCCCTCGGACGTCCTTGGCCATCACTCCGGCGCCCTCGTACGGGCCGTAAACCGGAAAGCCGTCGAAGGCCCAGCCGAGCAGCGGCGAATGCGCCCGCCCCTCGTCCGCCCACGGGGAGTTCACGCAAATCGGGTATTTGTGGTAGTGGTACTGCCCGTTCGGCGCGGGGTGCCCGCAGCAGCGGTCCATCAAATCCAACGCCTCCTGCTGCTGCATGTCGAAGGGATTGAAGAACACCACG
>CAIYZC010000425.1 GCA_903930565.1 uncultured Pedosphaera sp. | reverse complement strand
CGGTGGGGCAGGTGTTGGGGACGCCGGGATATTTGCCGCCGGAGCAGGCGGACACGAGCCACGGGCCGCTGACCCCGGCGGCGGATGTGTATTCGCTGGGGGCGATTTTGTATTACATGCTCACGGCGCGCGCGCCGTTCGCCGCTGGCTCGCTGCGGGAGACCTTGCGGCAAATGCTGGGGTCGGATCCCGTGCCGCCGCGGACGTTGAACCCGGAGGTGCCGCGCGATTTGGAAACAATTTGCCTGAAGTGTCTGCAGCGGAGTCCGGCGCGGCGGTATCCGACGGCGCAGGCGTTGGCGGAGGATCTGCGGCGGTTCCTCGCGGATGAGCCGATCATCGCACGACCGGCGACGGTGGTGGAGGACCTGCTGCGGTGGTGTCGGCGGCGGCCGGCGTTGGCGGCGGTGGGCGTGCTGGCGGCCACGCTGGCGGTGGGGGCGACCCTGGCCGCGGTGAGTTTGGCGCGGGCGCGCAGTCGGACGGCGGCGGCGCTGGAGCGCAGTGAACAGGCGGAGCGGGCCCGGCGGGAGCAAGCGCGGGCCGCGCGGTTGGCGGAGGCCCGGGCCATCCAACGCACCACCCTCCCCGGGCGGCGGGAACAGGCCTTGAACGCCTTGCGCGAGGCGAACGCCATCCTGCCGGGGGCGGACCTGCGGAGTGAGGCGCTGGCGGCGCTCATGTTGGTGGATGCGCACGCCGCCGCCCAGTGGGAAGTGCCTTCGAAAATGCCGCTTTATTTTGCTTTCAACGATCCGGGGACAGTCGCGTTGGTCAACATCGGGGCCATCGCGGCCCCCCCGCCGAATCTGCCGGAATTGCGCCTCTGGGGCCAGGCCGGGGCCGGGGTGCCCCTGGCGTTGGGGTCGACCAACGCGGCCATTGGGGTGTGGCGGTTCTCGCCCGACGGCCAGGCCTTTGCCATCCGTTGCCGGGACGCGGCGGTGCGGTTGTGGAAAGTGGGGGCCGCGCAGCCGTTTGCGGTAATCCCGGGCCGGCCTTCCCCCAGTCCCGCTGCGGCCACGAAGGGAAACAACGACGATTACGATTTCAGCCCGGACGGGCGGCTGTTGGCGGTGGGGCTGCCGGGGCGGGGCTTGGCGCTGCACCGGGTGACGGACGGCGCGGAAATGGCCCGGCGGGAGGAAGGCGTGGTGTTTTCGAAAGTGCGGTTCGCGCCCGATGGCCGGTATGTCGCGGCGACGAGCACTTTGGAGCGGTCGAACCACAGCGTGTGGTTGTTTCCCCTGCCCAATTTGGCGCCGGGGCGCGTGGTGACGGTGCCGGGCGCGCCGCTTTATCTGGCTTGGACGGCGGAGGGGCGGGAGTTGGGGATCGCGACCGCCGACCACAGTGTGAGCCTGTACGACGTGGACGCGGAGCGCGTGGTCCGCACACTGGCGTGCCCGGCCCTCGGGGCGGCGCGCATTGATTTCCTGGGGGGGGACCGCCTGCTGGCCTATCTCGGCGTGGATAAGGCGCTGCACGTGGTGGACGCGGTTTCCGGGGCGGAGGAATTGGGGTTCGAGGAACTGGGAATTTCGCCCGTCGCGCCGGCGTCCGGTGGCGGGGGCTTTGTGCTGGCCGGCGACAACGGGGTCTGCACCCGGTGGGAACTCCAGCTGCCGGTGGGCTTCCACCCGCT
>CAIYZC010000424.1 GCA_903930565.1 uncultured Pedosphaera sp. | reverse complement strand
TGGCGGGCAGGAGAGGGTACAAGCCATCCCGCCACCGTTTGCGCACCACCAACTGGTGCCGGGCGCCCTGGGTGGCTTGGAGGAGGCGCAGTTCGGTGCCATCCGCCTGCGGCCAACGCGTGATGTCGGCGCGGCGGAACCAGAGCGGGAGGACGACCAACAAGAGGAAGCCGGCCGCCGCCGCCCCGAACGCTGTTCGTTTGCGTTCGCGGGTCATGACGACGGCCGGCGTGAAGGGGACTTACTTTTGCCCGAGGCCGAGGACTTCCTTGCAGTATTTCATGCTCTTTTCCAAGTCGGCGACTTGCGCTTCCTGTTCGCCCTTGCCGCTCGTGCGGCCGGGCGGCTGGATTTGATGGCCGCGCTTGGCCATGGCTACGAAGCGGGCGAAGTCAGAGGCGCGGGCCTTCGGGAAGGTTTTCCAGAAACTCTCCTTCAGGTACGGGAAATTCCGGGGAATGCCGGAGATGACCTCAAAATTGGCGGGCACGCCGGGACAGAGAACGGCGAAGCGTTGGAAAAAGGCCTTCCAATCGACCAAGCCGTCGCCCGTCGCGACCCATTGCACCCAGGCGCCATCGACATATTCCCAGACCATGGAATCGCGGAGGCCGGTGGAAGCCGTGTAAGGCCCGAGGGTTTCCAGGACTTCCATGGGGTCTTCGAGCGTCCAAGTGGCGTTGCCCGTATCCATGGTGGCGCCGACATAATCCTTGCCGGCGGCTTCGATCAGGGTCACCAACTCCCAGGCCTGCATGTCGCCGGCATGGTTTTCAATGGCGATCTTCACCCCGGCGTCCACCGCCTGGGTCCGCAAAGCCCGGCAGACTTTGACGGTGTCGGCAATGCGCGCCTCGATGCCACCCTCCGTCTTGCGGTCGTCCGCCATGCCGAGAACGCACCGGAGCACGGGGGAACCGAGGGTTTTCGCGACCCGGATACCCAGCGCCAGGTGTTCCTCCGCAGTGCCCCACTTGTTTTTGAAGAACTTCGAAGTGGGGCAAATGCTCCACGTGCCGGCATGGATGGTGATGCCCAAGTCCTGGGCCTTGGCGCGGACGTTTTTCAGATACGCGTCGTCGAGGCTTTCGTAGGCGTCCAAATCGGAGATGAGGACGGAATCCAGCTTTTGGGCGGCGGCGTAGTCCAACAACTGGGGGGCCTTGTAGTTCATGGCCCGGATCGAGAAGTTGTCGAAGCCGAGTTTGAGTTTCCCCGGGGCGGCGCCGGCGGCGCCTTGTTGGGCCAGGGCGGAGCCACCCACGGCCAGGCCCGCACCGGCGACGGCCATGGTTTTGAGGAATTGCCGCCGGCTGCTGTCAAAATGTTCTGGTTGCATAAGGTTTCGCGTGATTGACATTTACCCAAAACCCATTTAACTGGCGAGTAAATGTTTTTGTCGCTTGCCGCCGACGCCCCCGAATACCGCCCCGGCTTCGCCCCGCGGGCGGGGGTGAGCCATGTCCTGTTCGATTTCGATGGGACACTCTCGTGGTTGCGGCACGGTTGGCCCGCCATCATGGCCGGGCTGTTCCTGGAACACCATCCCATCCGCTCCGGCGAGTCGCCGGCAGTTCTGCACCAAGAGCTCCTCGAGGAGTTGTTGAGCTTGAATGGTAAGCCTTCGATCTTTCAGATGGAACGGTTCGCCGAGCGGTTGCGCGCCCGGGGCGAAACCCCGCCCAGCCCGGCGGACCTGCTGGCGGAATATTCCCGCCGGTTGGACGAGCAAATCCGGGAGCGCAGCGCCCGCGTGACGGCCGGCACGGCCGCCCGGGACGAGTATGTGATCCACGGCGCGCGGCAACTGCTGGACCAACTGCGCGACGCCGGATGCAAACTGATGATCCTCAGCGGCACGCGGGAGGAACGCGTGCGGGAGGAAGCCGCCCTGCTCGGTTTGGCGGATTATTTTGGCGGCCACATTTACGGCAGCCCGGCCGAGCCGAGCCGCTTCACCAAACGGGCGGTGATGGACCGCCTGCTGGCCGAGGAAGGCATCACGGGCGCCCAATTGTTGTCCTTCGGGGACGGCCCGGTCGAAATTGAACAAACCAAGGCCCTGGGCGGCCTGGCGGTGGCCGTGGCGAGCCATGAGGAAGTCAACGGTGGCGGCCGGATGGACGCCGCCAAACGCCGGCAACTGCTCGCCGCCGGTGCCGACGTCGTCATTGCCGATTACCGTGATCCGGAAACCCTGCTGGCCGCCTTGTTAAGAAGCGCATGAAAACCCACCCCCTGCCGCTGGATTTGCGGCGCGTCAAAGTTTACCCCCTGGAACAACGGCTCAGTGAAAGCCGATTGGACGACATCCTGCTGGCGCCCGCGGGGCCGCCGCCGGAGCTGTCCCCGGCCCGGTCCGCGGCGGTGGATCGCTGCGTCACCGACATCCGCCAGGCGCGCGCGCGCGACGCGACGGTCATGCTGCTTTACGGGGCGCACCTGATCAAGAACGGCGGCGCCCAAATCCTGGGCGAACTCATGGCCCGGGACTGGATCACCCATCTCGGCACCAATGGGGCGGGCACGATTCACGACTGGGAGTTCTCTTACCTGGGCCGCTCCACCGAGAGCGTGAAGAAAAACGTCGCCACCGGCAGTTTCGGCACGTGGGATGAAACCGGCCGCTGCCTGCAGCTGGCCCTGATGGCCGGAGCCTTGGAAGGTCGGGGTTACGGCGGCAGTCTGGGGAAATTCATCATCGACGACGGCGTCACGCTGCCCACGGCGGCGGAGTTAACGGCCGCCTTGCGCGCGGAGCCCGCGCATCCTCTCGCCCCCGCCCGCGCGGAATTGCTCCAGGCCATCACCGTCCACCAATTGCCGACCGGCCGGATCCAAGTCGTGCATCCCTGGAAGCACGCCTCGGTCCTCGGGAACGCCCACCGGCTCGGCGTGCCGTTCACCGTGCATCCGGGCATCGGCTACGACATCATCGCCAACCATCCGATGTTCAACGGGGCCGTCATCGGCCGCGGGGCGGACACGGATTTCCGGCTCTTCGGAACCGCGGTGGAGGGCTTGGACGGCGGGGTGGTGCTGTCCGTGGGGTCCGCGATCATGGCGCCGCAGGTGTTTGAGAAGAGCATCAGTTGCGTCAATAATTTGCGGCTCCAAGCGGGCCGCCGCATCGTGCACGACCACAGCATTCATGTGGTGGACATTCAAGAAGGCGGCAACTGGGATTGGTCGCAAGGGGAACCGCCGAAGGACAACCCCGCCTATTACCTCCGGTTTTGCAAGAGTTTCTCGCGGATGGGCGGCGTGATGCACTATGTGGAGTGCGACAACGCCGCGTTCCTGCACAACTTGTGGCACCGCCTGCAAACCCCGCCGCCATGACCCCCGCCCGCTTCCATTCCCTGACCGGCCGTTACCACCAACTGCGCATCGCGTTGGTGGGTGATTTTTGCCTGGACCGGTATTTGGAGATCGACCCCGCACGGTCGGAAATCTCGCTGGAGACCGGTCTGCCGGTTCACAACGTGGTCAACGTGCGCTCCCAACCGGGCGCCGCCGGCACGATCCTCAACAATCTGGCCGCGCTGGGGGTCGGGGCCATCCATCCGGTGGGCTTCGCGGGCGAGGACGGAGAAGGCTACGAACTGGCGCGGTCGCTGCACGCCCTCCCCGGGGTGTGCGCCGGCCATTTTCTGCAAACACCCGCGCGGCGCACCTTCACCTACACCAAGCCGCTGGTGATACGGGCCGGCGAACCGCCCGCGGAATTGAGCCGGTTGGATTTGAAGAATTGGTCCCCCACCCCGGCGGCCGTCCGGCAGAACTTGGTCCACGCCCTGGCCCGCCTGGCCCGGGATGTGGACGCCATCATCATCATGGATCAGGTGGACGAGGCCGAAACCGGCGTGGTCACCCCGGAGCTGCTGGCGGAAGTGACGCGGATCGCGGCGGAGCGTCCGCAATTACTGATCCTGGCGGACTGCCGCCGGGGCCTCGCGGGCTACCCGGCGGTGGACTACAAAATGAACCGGGCGGAGCTTGCCCGGCTGGCGGGCACGGACCCCGCCGCGCCGCTCCGCGCCGTGCGCCGAACCGCGGGCGAATTGGCCCAGCGCCTGGGCCGCCCGTGCTTTGTCACCCTGGCGGAGGACGGGTTGCTGGGCGCCACGCCGGACGGCGCGGTGCGCCATGCCCCGGCGCTGCCGCTGCGCGGCCCCATCGATATCGTCGGGGCGGGCGACGCCATCACGGCGAACCTCACCGCCGCCCTCGCGGCGGGGGCCACCGTGGCGGAGGCCCTCGCCATCGCCAACGCCGCCGCGTCTTTGGTCATCCACCAATTGGGGACCACGGGCACGGCCAGCGTGGCGGCCATCGGCGAACTCCTGGCCGCCGCCGACACGGGCAGCGATCCCGCGGCGAGGACCGCCCTCCCAACCCATGGATAAAAAGGTCAAAATGGCGATGTTCGCCCTCATCGCCGCCAACCTGATCGTCATGCTGGTGGCCCTGCTGGGAGGGATGAAAGACAAGCCGGCGCCCCCCGCCGCTCCGCCGCCGACCAACGGACCAAGCCTCGGGCCGATCCCACCGCGCTAGTCCCTACGGGCGCACTTGGATGCGATAGAACCGTGAAGTGCGGGGTGCGGGGGCGTTCGTGGTGGTGTAGGTCATGGGACTGGCCTGCGCTTGCCGCCAGTCCGTCAACGGCTGCCAGGCATGGGTGTTGGTCGAGGTCGCCACTTGGTAGAGCCGCCCGGGCACCGCCGACCATTGCAAATTCACCAGCCCGTTGGTGAGTTGCCGGGAGGTGAGAAAGCGCAGGTTGGAAAGGGAATTGGTCGGATCCGTCCCCGCAATGAATTCAGCGTAATCCGGCATCCCGTCGTGATCCGTGTCGGTGGTGCTGGTCCGGTTGGTGGCCGTGTTGCCAAAGTAGTACTCCTCCCAGGCATCGGAAATGCCGTTGTGGTTGACGTCGAAGAACCCGTACGTTCCCGACAACGTCACCGTGGCGCCATTGCCCAGATTGGTGGAGATGGAAGCGGGGGTTTGATAGAAGGTCACATCGTCGAAATCGAGGGTGTAGGGCCCCGGCGGCAGATTGCTGAAGGTATTCAAGGGGGCGGTGCCGGTGATGTTCGCATACGGTCCGCTCAAAGTGAAGCCGCCCTGGCCCAGGTTTTTGAGCACCACGATGGTGCCACCACCCCCGACCCCGGTGATCCCCACATCGTCCAAAGTCCAACCACTCAAGGGTCCGCTGAGCTGGACGCCCACGTAGTTCCAAACCACGCGAATGACATGGCCGACAAAGGGCGTAAGATCCAAGGTTTCCGGCTGCCAGCCCGCGGAGGCCAGTCCGGAGAAATCCGCCAGCACCGGATTACTGCCCGGAGCGGTGGCGCTGTTCGTGCTGATCAAGATCTGGCCTTGTTCGAACATGGAGGAGAAATCGAACGTGTCCCAAAAGGTCAGGGTGGCGGTGCTCAGGCCGGACAAGTCAATCACCGGGCTGTAGAGATAAGTCGCGATCAAGCCCAAAAAGGAGGCGTCCAGGGAAGTGCCATAAAGGTTGCTCCCCCAGGCATTCGTGCCGGAGTGGGCCGCGTTGGCCAAAGCGTTGTTGGGGGTTCCCAACTGCCAATTCACGTCGCTGCCGTAGCTGGGATCGGCCACCACCGACCACCCGACCGGAGCGCCTTCCAAGTCGCTGAACCACGGCGGTGTCGGGGCCCGGAGAGTGGTAAACGTGTAGAGTTGCCCTTGGTTGTCCTCCACGGTCACGTTACCGGGGGCGTCCCGGCTCACGACGTTGTAATGGTAGACCCGGTTCGCGGCCAGACCGGAAATCGTGACCGAATGGCTGGTGACCAGCGCGGGGGAATAGACGGTGCGATCCAAGAGCGTCGCCTCCCCGTATTGCACCAGACTGTCCGCGGGCTTGGAGGTGGTCCAAGTAACGGTGGCATCGCCATAATCCGTCGTGGCCGAGACATTGCCGATCACCGGCGCATTGGTGTCGACCCCGGCGGTGGCAATCACGTTGCGGTTGTTCGAGGCGTCAAAGTAGGTGACGGTGATGGTGTCCCCCCCATGGAGGGCGAGCTGGTTGGTGGCCGGGTTGGCCGTGACCAGCCCGACCTGCCCTTGGAACAGCCCCCGGTGGCTGGTCTCGGGGAGAGTGAGGGTGATCTTGCGGCTGGATGAACTCGTGGCCAAGGTGACCGTGGTGGAACCCGTCCCGATCAAATCCGAGTCCCCCACCTGCACGGTGAGCAAATCGGGCGCGGTGTAAGTGGTGTTGTCCAGGAAGACCACGCCGTTCCCATTGGCGCCGGGCGCCAGGAAATTCAGGCACTTTTGCAATACCGCCGCCTCATTGTTCGGGGCCGCGCCGGTCGCGGGGATCGCATCCAACGGGAACCCCAGAAAAATCACCCGGCCGGGACTTTGCCGCCCGAAACCAGGGAAACTCATTCCGCAGGGCTTCCCGCTGACGGACTCGAAAAAGAGGCTGTTGGCGTTGGTGTTGGGCGTGAACGTGTCGGCGAAATCCGGGCCGTAAACCGTGCCGTCGCCGAGATCGAAGTTGGGGTAATTGCTGTAATCCAAATTCAGCGTCAGGCCCTTGGTCACCGGACTGACGGCGGAACCCAACGCGACCGGCACGCCAAAAAACTCATCGCAGTCCGCGCAGGGCGACGGCGGGTCGGGATTCTGCCCGAAGCCCGCCACCTGCAGGACATCCTGCCGGAACGGCACGTCGCCCAACTGGCTGAGCACCCCCATGGACGCCATGAAAAAGGAGCCGCCGCCGTTCAAATAAGCCTGCAAATAGCCCTGTTGGGGTGCCGGAATCGTGAAGTTCGTCCCGCTGTAATTGATGATGTCATCCGTCGTGCGCCACATCACCACAGGGAATCCCTGCAGGTCCTGCAGCACCGGATAACCGCGGTCGTTCACCTTCCAGAAACTGAAACTGAACCCGGCGGCGGCGAGGGCGTTGGTGTAAACACTGTCCGGAATCACATAGGAACCGTCGGCATCCTCCCCCGCGCTGTCGTAATCGTCGACCAAAAGGACGGTGGGCGCGGTGAGGCCGGTGAAGGTGAAGTAGGCGCCAGCGTTGTTATTGGTGGTGACATTGCCCGCGGCGTCGGTCGCCACGACGTAGTAATGATAGGTGCGCCCCGCCGCCAACCGGGACAACTTGAGCAATGGCGTGGTTGTGAAAGCCAGATTGGTGACGCCCAGATTGAAAGTCAGGTTCGTGCTGTAATAAACCGCCGCGGTCGCCGGTTCGCTCGTCTGCCAGGCAATGGCGATGATGCCGAGGTCGTTCGTGCTGTAAACGCCGGTGATGGCGGGCGGAGTGAGTTGGGCGGTGGCGGTGGCGCTGCGGGTGGTCTTGGTGGTGTCCACGTAATCCACCTCGATGCTGTCGTTGTTGTGCAGCTCCAATTTGCCATCCTTGGCCGCCGCGCCCACCACCGTGGCCACCTGGCCGGTGAACACGCCGTAATTGCCGGCCGCCGTGAGGGTGTAGTTTTCGCCCAGCGGTTCGGTGGCGCTTTTCGCCAGCACGGACACCGAGTTGGTGCCGGCACGGGCCGCGTCGAACACCTCGATTTTGACCAGCCCCGGAGCCGTGTACTGGGGCCGGTCGAGGAGGACCTGGCCCACCCCGCCGCGGGCGAGGTCACCGGATACCACCAGGGCAAAATCCTGGTCAATCACCGTCGTGGCGAGCAAGGCGTCCTCCACAATGCTCGTGGCCCGCACCCGCACCAAGTAATCCCCCGGCAAAGGTTGCCCAAGGTGCACCGCCTCCACGTTGTTCAGAGTGTCCGGCGAGGGCGGATTGGGGACGGATTCCCCGGCCGAGAATTGATTGCCCCGGTACAACGTGCCGTCCGGGGCGACCACTTCGAGGTCCAAATTGTTCACGAGTGCCGGAATCGCGCCGGCGAAACCGGGCACATCCGTATACGCCAGGGTGGCTTTGAACGATTCGTTCGCGGAACGCACAAACACATGGTAAGTGTAAACCTGCCCGTTGGTGAGCGCCGCGGTTTGGTCCACGAACTGAAAGGCGCGCGGGGCGGCGGCGACGTTGGTGATGATCAAGTTGGTCAGCGTAATGCGCCCCCAGCCTTCATCGAAGTTGGGGATCGAGCCGGGGCCGCCGTTGGACTGGTCCAATTCATTGGCGGAGTTGATGAGGGCGGCCTTAACCAATG
>CAIYZC010000423.1 GCA_903930565.1 uncultured Pedosphaera sp. | reverse complement strand
GGCGGCGCTGGAAATCACGGCGCACCCCGGGGATGCCCTGCCCGCGTTTCGCCGGGAATTGGCGGCGGCGGGCGCCGACGGCCCGGCGATCCTCATCACCCATCCCGACGTGTTGCCGGACCCGGATTTCCAACTGGCCCTGGCCGCGGCCGCGGGCGCCTTGGAATTCGTGGCCACGGTGGGGCGGGACGGGGCCTTCGCCCTCCACCCGGTGCCCCTGCTCCGGCGGGCGCCGGTCTGCGCCGCGCAACTGGACCCGCAAAGTTGGCACGCCCCAACGACCGCCCCCGCGGCGGCGGCGGTCAGCGCGAATCTGGAATTGCCCGCCATTTACCGACAGCCCACGTTTCCCTTCCTCCTGCCTTTGACCAGCCCCGTGGCCGCCTGGACGCGGGGAGCGGACGGCCACACTTACGCCCTGCTGGAAGACCGGCGTTTGGTGCGCTACGACGCTCCAGAAAGAGGCGCGCTCGGGCTGGCGAACGATTTGCCCGCCGGCCGCCCCATGTGGCTGGACTGCTGGGGCCACTGGGCGGCGGGCCTGGTCACCGGGGAGGAAACCCGGCTGTTCACGCTGGATTTGTTCACCGGAGAGGTGCGCGTGAACGTGCTCCTGCAAGGGGCGGATGTCCTGGCGGCGCGCCGCATCGGGGACGTGTTGTTGGTGGTGCGGACGAACGAAGTCCGGGCCTACGCCTTGGGGGACGGTCGCTTCCTGGGCCACGCCATCAACCCGCACCAATGGCGGCACGGCGTTTATTTTCAAGGGCGAAGCCAATTCTACCGCGCCGCGTGGGATGGCGCGAACGTCCGGTTCGTGCCGGTGCCCCTGCCCGCCGGGGTGGCGTATGCGCAGGTCCGGCAGCTCTTTGACCGGGAGGGAGTTGAAGGACCATGGGCGTTAATGGAAACCCAGCAGGTGGTTTCCACCCTCACCGGCGACGCGATACCCTTTTATCTCCCGACGAAAACAGTCACGATTTCGGAAAATGGGAACCATCTCCTGGTCCCCATGGCACCCGGGAAAATCCTGGAGCACGATCTGATCAACCGCACCAGCTCGCCGCACGCGGGGGAACTCCCTTTGACGCCCTGCTGGGGGCAGGTGCCAACTCCGCCCGTGCAGTCGGCTCTGGGCCCATTGGCCACCGTCGGCTGGGGCGTCGACCAGGGGTTGGAACTAACCGACACCGCGGGCAAAGTCCGGGGCTTGTCCTTGAAGTCCCCAACGCTCTCCGCCCTGTGTCTGCACGCCTTCGAATTGCGACCGGGGGGGGCGGATTCGATCGACCGTTGTTGGACATTGCCCGCGGAGCCCGTTCTCCGCGTTGCCGGGATCGAATTCCGCGGATGCCGAACAAGCCAAGGAATGCGGATTGCCGTGGATAACCTGGGCTGCCTCCACTTCCGCGCCGCCCGGCCGGGCATGCCCGAGGTCACGCTTTGCCCGGCCACGGAGGAGGTGGCGGGCTGGACGGAGGACGGCCATGTCTGCGGCCCGGACTTTCACTTCGCGGCGGCGCACCGCAATGAACCCGAATTGGTCTTGGCACGGTTGGAACAAATCCTGGCGACGGCATGAAACTCACCCTGCAACTCCACTACGATGCCGCCCCGGCGCCCGGACCGGTGGTCGCTTGGTTCATTGCCGGCGCCGATCCGGAGCGGTGCGTGGCGGAATTGGTCGTTGCGGGATGGGCGAATTTGACGACCCGTATTTACGCCGTGCCCCGTTCCGTGGCCGACGCGGCCCTCGCGGGTTGGTTGGTGGTCCCGGGCGGGGAAGCCCCCCCGGTCGCCCCCCCGGCGGGGATGCCTTGTCGTTGCTTGGCCGGGAAATTGTATCTGCCCTTGCCGGGCCGGCTGGAGCCGCCGGTGACGGACGACGAAATCCGCGCCCTCGGCCCCGAGCCGCTTTATTTCTGGCACCCCACCCACGGGCTGAGCGGTTTTCCCGCCGGGGCGGCGCTGACCGTGGGGAACCTTCTGACCACGCCCGCCGTGCGGGAAGCGGACGCCCTTGCCGCCCGGGCGGGGACCCCGCCATTGCCCGATTTTGGCGGAGTGGACGTGGTCGCCTCCCCCGCGACACCCTGGGAGCTTTACGGGGACGCGGCGGCCGAGATCGGGGGCCAACCACCCGCCACGCTGCCCCCGGCTCCGAACGAGCCGGGCACGGGGTCGGTCGCCCAAACCACGCGCAACCTGCAGCGGGCCTTTTGGCGCGCGGTGCAACGGCTCGCGGACGCGGCGCCCGAGACCGCCACCCGGCCCACGATCTGGAACCGGCTCGCCGACCAAGCGGCGCGCCGACTCCAGAGCTTGGAAGCCCTGCTGAATGAACGCCTGCGCGAATTGCACCGGTTGCGCCGGACGTTCGACACCGATCCGGACGCCGCCCTGCGCCACGCCCCGCCGTTGACCGGCCCGGGGTGCCGGGGCACCGCGCGGCCCTCCGCCCGGCTGGGGCGCCGCGCGCCGGACTATAGTGCGGAACGATTGCGGGGCGGCGGGCCGGGGGACGCCTGGGCGATACCCACCGATGTCGTGGAGGATTTGCGCCGGGAGTACCGCAAGGCGGCGAACCGGGAAATCCAGCTCGGACGCCACCGGCGGGCGGCATATATTTTCGCGGAATTGCTGGGGGAACACCTCGCCGCCGCCAATTGCCTGCGCCAAGGCGGCTGGTATCGCGAGGCGGCGGAATTGTTTGAGCGGCAATTGCACAATCCCCTGGCGGCGGCCCAGTGCCTGGCGGCCGGAGGCTTTCACGCCGAGGCCGCGGCCCGGTATGAATCCCGGCAACGTTGGCGCGAGGCGGCGGAGGCCTACGAAAAAGGGGGCGACCCGGCGTCCGCCGCCCGCCTTTACCGGCAGCTGGTCGAGGAGCACAAGCGGCAAGGCGATCCGGTGAGCGCGGCGGATTTATTGGCCGGGAAGCTGGCGTGTCCCGACGAAGCATTGGCCTGCCTGCGCGGGGCCTGGCCCAACGGGGCGCAGGCGGTCCCGGCGGTGACCGCCGAGTTTCAACTGCTCGGGCAATTGGGCCGCCACGCGGCCGCCCGGGAGCGCCTGCGGGAACTGCGGCAAACCACCGGGCCGAAGAGCCGGCACGGAGGGCGCCTGCTGGAGTTCACCGCCGGGCTCGCGCGGAACTACCCGGACGCCGCGCTGCGACCCGAAGCCGCGGATTTTTGCCGGGTGCTGGTGGCGGCCCGGCTCCAAGCGGTGCCCGACATCAGTGCCGTGGCGGCACCGGCCGTCGGTTTGCTGCCCGGCCTTTGCCCGGAGGATCCGCTGGTCGTCCGGGACATGAACCGTTACCTGGCCCGACTGCGGAGCACCGAACTCCAAGTCCGCCGGCGCACGCCGGAACCACCGGTCCCCGCCCACCAGCCCCGGCTCCCGTTGCTGCGCCTGAGCCTGGCTCCGGAGGTGGTTTGGCGGCGGATGGTGGGCGACGGAACGCATTTTTACGCGCTCGGCCATCGCGACGGGCAAATCTGCCTGACGCGGGGCGGCATTGGCCAGGCCGTGCAAACACTCGCCTGGTCCGGCGAGCCGGAAGAGGCGCCGACGGCCGAATTGTATTGCGCCGCCACCCCGGCGAAGGGCAACACGACCCGCGTGATCCTATTGACGCGCCACGCCTTGCCGGAGCGGATTTTCCCGGCGACGGACGGATTCGCCACGGGCGCCACGGCCGGAACGCCCGCGTGGTTGTGGGGCAACCTGGCCGAGTCGCCGAGCGCCCGGGGGGCAACCTGGTCGTTCCATGGCCTCGCGGCCGGGGTTCGCGGGACCTGGACCCTGGCAACGCAAGCCGGGCGCTTGATTTTGAACAGCTTTGACAACAATTGCACGCGTTTGCGGACCACGATGGATTTGACGAGGGACTTGGCGCCCCCGGAGGATGACGCAAGACGTCTCCGGGTGAGAATGGTCGAGGCGGGGCTGGGAGTGGCGGTCGCGCTCGAGCAAGTTTTGCTCCTCAGCGACGGCCATCGGCAATGCCGGTTCCACCTGCCCGAACCCATCGAGGAGGTTTGCCCGATACCGGGGCGCTCGATCCGGGTGCTCGTCTGCCTCGGCACCAAAGTCTTGGTCTGCCAGTGGGGGAACGACCAACCGCGGGAGTTCTGGCCACAGGGAAGCTCCGCGCGCGGGGCCTTCCTCCACCCGGGGCTGGGCGTTTTGGTCGGCCGGAACCTGATGGCGGGCCTGCAAATGCGCGGGGGCAAGCCCGTGCTCGGCGAGCCCCGCCGCCGGCCGGGCGCTCCGCCCATCGCCGTGGCGCCGGCGGGCGGCCCCGGCCGCTTCGCCTGCCTGAGCCAACGCGGCGAAGTGACGATTCACCCATCGCCGTTCAACTGAGGGCCACCGGAAGAACCTCAATCCAAACCACTGGCCCGCTTGGCGCGTTTCAGCACAACGGCGGCCACGGTGCGGGCGCGGTTCGCGCCATCGGCCAGCACGCGCTCCACATGGTCCAGGTTGGCGGCCAATTCGGCGCGCCGGGCGCGGGCGGCGGCGAAGTAATTCCAGTAGTGCTCGAACAGCGCCTTCTTCAAATCGCCATACCCCATGCCACCGGCCCGCAACCGGTCCTCGTAATCGGTGGCGACGGCCGGCGGTGCAACCAGACGAAGTAATTGAATGGCCAGGTTTTGGTCGGCGTCCGGCTTCGGTTCCGCGGGCGTCCGGCTGTCCATCACCAAGCCCATGATGCGTTTGCGCGTGGCCTTCTCCTCGCCGAAAATCTCAATCGTGTTGCCGTAGCTCTTGCTCATCTTCTGCCCGTCGGTGCCGGGAACCAACGCCGTGGCCTCGCGGGTGCGGGGTTCGGGAATGACAAAAGTTTGACCATACGTTTCGTTGAATTTCACCGCCAGGTCGCGGGTCACCTCCACGTGCTGCTTCTGGTCCTTGCCCACGGGGACAATGTTGGAATCATAGAGGAGGATATCCGCGGCCATGAGAACGGGATAAGCGAACAAACCGTGGTTGGGCGAAATCCCGCGCGCCACCTTGTCCTTGTAGCTGGTGCAGCGTTCGAGCAGGCCCATCGGGGCGAGGGTGGTGAGCATCCAGGCCAGTTCCGTCACCTCCGGCACGTCGGATTGCCGGAAAAAGACCGAGCGCTGCGGGTCCAAGCCGCAGGCCAGGAAGTCCAAGGCCACGTCGAGCGTGTGCTTGCGCCGTTCCGCCGCGTCGAAGAGCGACGTCATCGAGTGGTAGTTCGCGATGAAATAATACGCCTCGCCCTGCATCTGCAGTTCGATGGAGGGCAGCATCATGCCAAAATAATTGCCCAGGTGCAGCGCGCCCGACGGTTGAATGCCCGATAAAATTCGCATGGCGTCAACCTTAGCAAGCCCGCGGGGCGGGGAAAAGCAGGAATGGGCCGCCGCGACCCGTGCGTGCGTCACCACTCCTGAACCCAAAGGGTTCATAGCGATTAGCCGGTGGTTGAGGAGCAACGCGACGATACCACCGGATCCGGGTATGATTGGCAGGCATCCTGGAGGGATGCCAGCAATGCCGCCTCCGCCCGGACGCGTTGGCAATAAAAAGCGCGCAACGGACTGCGATCCCTCCGGGATCGGGGCGTTTGAGGGCGTTGATTCCGGGGGTGTCGCTGCGCTCAACCCCCGGCTAACCGCTGAAATCCCATCCGGGATTGGGAGGCCGGCGCCAGCGAGCCTGAATGGCAACCTGGCTACAAGTGAGTTAGGGTTTATTCCGCTACACCGCACTCCAAGACGCCGGCGCGCGATTTGTGGACGGGGTGCCAAACGTCCGCTCACCGCCCGCCTGTGCCCGCCCCTTCGCCCAGCTCCCGCCAGGCGGCGAGCGAAGCCCGCAGGTTTTCCTCCGCGTTTCCGCCCACGCCGTAGAGCTGCAAACCGACCGGCCCGGTAAAACCGATGCGGTCCAAGGCCGCCATGACGGGCCGAACATCATAGGTGCCCCGGCCCAACGGTTGGATCAAATGCCGCCAATCCTGCCCGTCGCGATCGGCCCCGTTGACGGTGGCCACCATGAGCCGCGCGCCCACGGTCCGCAGGGTGGCGTCCAGGTCGCGGCCATCCACCTTGAGCCAGTGGCAAAGATTGAACGTCGCTCCCAGATTGGGGCGGTTGACCGCATTCGCCAGCCGCGCGGCATCCTCCGCCCGCTCCACCCAAAGGCCGGTGTGCGGATAGAGCGCGACACGGATTCCGGCCGCGGCCGCCAGGTCCGCCAGTTGCCGGAGCACCGGCACCGCCACCGCATCCCCGGCCGGCGCGGAGGCGGCCACTTTCGAGTTTTGCACGGTCAGCCACAGAATGGTTTCCTGGCCGCGCAATGCCGCCACGGCCGCCGCCAGGTTGGCGGGCACGTTGGTGGGGGCGGCGGAAAGATCGAGGCCCGCGTAGAGGGTTGTCAGCTTGGTGCCGGCCTGGGCGGCCTTGGCCAACAGGGCCGGCAGGGCCGCCGGATCCTGCAAGGTGCCGCCAAACCCCGCGCAGCCCAGTTCCTTCACCAGCCGGAGTTGCTCCCCGAGGGTCGAGTGCGCGGCATCCCGGGTGCCCGTGTCCATCGCGAAAAGCGCGGGCGGAGGTGGTTTGGCCGAGGCCGCTGCCGGGCCCAGTAACCAAACCACGGCCAGCAGCGGCAAAACCCGGCGCCAGAAAATCAAATTTGGCATGATCACAGCATGGCGAAAGGCGGCCACTTTGTCGATCCGAACCGGCGTCCGCCGGGCGGGCGGGGATCGGGCCGGCCAGTCGGACGGATCAGCCAAGTCCGACCGGTTCCACAGGTCCGCCCGGGCCCCGGCTCAATCCAGCTGGTACAATGAATTGTCCGCCGACAAAAAACCGGTGCCGCGCGCCACGTTGGCGGCACCGTCGGCGTTGTCGGTGAAGACTGCGTCCAAGGGCTCAGCGTGGCCGTCGCAGAAGGCCGTGTTGCTGCGGCCTTGGTGCCGGAACCCCTGCGTGCCGCCCCAACGCCCCACAAAGCCCGCGTCGCCGGGATTGGGCCAGGGCGCGCGCATGAACTTGTCCGCACCGGCGCCGTACTGGCCGTCGCCGAAAATCGCGGTGCGGGCGGGATGCCGGACCTCCGCGGCCACCGCCGGGGTTTCGATGTCCTCCCCCTGGCCGTGGCCGAGGAAGCTGGTGTTGTAATTGTACCCCGTGTAGGGGTTGTCCGCATAATTCGCGCTGCCAGCGAAAGCGGGGCATTGCTGAATTTGCGCCGAGCCCAAGCCTTCCCACAAAATGCCGGGAGTGACCACCACTTGGTGTTGGGCGTTGTAACCCACGGTCAAATCCCAAGCGTACGCCCGGCCGGTGACCAAGTCCAAGTACTGCGCGGGGGGATAACTCGCCGCCTGATCGAGGAGGTAAACTTCCGCGGCCAACCCGAGCTGGCGCAGATTGTTCAGACATTGCACCCGGCGCCCGCGGCCCTTCGCGCCCGCCAAGGCGGGCAGCATGAGGGCCGCGAGGGCGGCGATGACCGCCAAGACCACCAGCAACTCCACCAGGGTGAACCCCCGGTGCGAGGCATGGGCCGACGGGCGCGGGCGGCGACGGAATTTAGGGGTGCAGCGCAAGGCGGTAAAAAGCCCGGCTGGCGGGCGGCGCGGAATCGGTGAGGGTAACCGGCTGGGTGCCCGGGCCGGCGGGCAGGGTTTGCAGCGTCGTCCAATTGGCCAAATCCGTGGAACGTTGGAGGACATGGGTGGCATTGGCCACCGGGGTGAAGCGCAGGACGAACCCACGCGCCGACGCCGGCTGGGCGGCCAGCCGGGGCGCGGCAAATTGGGTGATGGCGAAGGCCCCCAAAGTCGTGAGCCCGGACGCGCCCACCTGGCGGGTCGCGGAATTATAAGTGGAGGCAAGCCCCACCCAAGCGTTGGCCTGCCATTGGTAAA
This sequence comes from uncultured Pedosphaera sp., assembly GCA_903930565.1. GTDB lineage: Bacteria > Verrucomicrobiota > Verrucomicrobiia > Limisphaerales > Pedosphaeraceae > CAIXFN01. The sequence goes on along the minus strand of CAIYZC010000423.1, from coordinate 814 downwards.
GGTGCAGGTCGCCGCCGTCGCCCGCGTACGCGTCCCCCACCCGCAGGGCCAAATCGGCCTGCAAGCCGACCGGATTCGCCACTGGCGGGGAGCCCGCGGTGAGTTGGTAGCCGGCGGCGACGGTGCCGGGAAGCGGGGCAAAGGCCGACCAATCGGCCAAGGCGCAACTCGCGATGCGGGTCGCAGCGCCCAGACTGGTGAAATGGAGGCTGATTTGAGTCTGCCCGGCAACCTCCGGGTTTTGGAACACCAAACTCGCAAGGCCGGCGGGGAGATTCGCGGGCACGAGGCTCAACGCGTCACCCACGGTGGCGGGGGAAACCGCCGCCACCGCGTCGACCACCGTGCTCACCCCGGGCCCGGGCTGGACGCGCACATACTGAATCCAAGGAAACCCCGACCCGTGCAGATCAAACCCCGTCCCCCCGGCCGCGCCCTGGAACTGATCCAGTGCGGCCGCCACCGGCCCCCCGCCCGTGAGGCCCGCGAGCACCGCGGGGTTGACGGGTTTATTGGGGTTGAACAGTTCCTCCGTCCAAGCCGCATTGGCGCCATCCCACCGGAACGCGTTCTCGGGGAACAAGGCCGGGGTGTTGCTGTAAGTGAACCAGTTTACGTTGTCCGGACTGACGGACACCGTCGTGGCGTGGCCGTAAAAGCCCGCGCCCAAGGTGGCGGTGTTCAAGTCGGTGCCGTCGCCGACGGCGCCGCTCACATTGCCCGCGCCGAAAAACGAATTACCGTAAACGATGAAATCAATTCCGTAGGGATTGGCCGGGTCGTCGTACACCGGCCGCCCCAACTTGACGGTGAT
>CAIYZC010000422.1 GCA_903930565.1 uncultured Pedosphaera sp. | reverse complement strand
CCGCCACCGCCGGTGATGCGGAGATTATTGGCCGAGAGATCCCCGGCCAAGGCCGCCCAAGAACTGAGAAAAGCCAGCCCCAAGGAAATAAATAAAGGTCGCATTGGGTGCCTTATTGTTTTTCGGCCAGCGCGTGGACGAGTTTTTCCAAATTCCGCAGCCGCTCTTCCAGGGAATCATTTTTGCTTTGGAGTTCCCTTATGGCGGCCTCCTTTTCCTGCACGACTTCATGGAGGCCCTGAATGGCCGCGAGGGCCACCCCTTCTTCATCCACCGTGGCGATGTGACGTTCGTCGGTGCCGACCTGAAATTCGCGAAAGAAATCCTGGGCCACGGGGCCGATATGGCGGGTGGTGGCATCGGTTTTGTATTGCCAGGTGGTGATGGGCAGACGGGTGACGCGCTCGAGGATGGCGCGTTTGTCCACCGGGGTGAAGTCCTGCTTGGCGTTGCGATCGCTGGTGCCATTGAAGGTGCCGCTCGCGGTCACGTTGCCGTTGTAATTGATCGTCATGACATTTTGGGAGCCATTCCAAAAGGTCATGGCCGGAGTGCCGCCGCTGGCCACGGCCACGTCCCAGGCCGGGCTGCCACTGACGCCCAGGCGCAGGCGGGCGTAATCATTGGGGATGGTTTGTTCCACGCGGAGTTGCGGCGAATAGTTGGCGGAGGCGATGTGGACGGCACCCTGCGGATTGTTGGTGCCGACCCCGACCCCGCCGGCGGCCCGGATGAGGAATTGGTTGAAACCCGTGGAGGGGTAGGGGATGGGGGTGTTATCGGGCAGGGCGGGGCCGGAAGCATCGGCCCAGACAAAAGCGCCTTGATGACGGGCGGAGGCCCCATAACCCGCGGCAAAACCGAAATTGCCGGAGACTGAGTTGGCCACGCCCCCGGGGATGGTGCCATAGGTCGCGGTGTTGGTGTTTTGATAGCCGCCGGCGATGGTGCCGCCGCCGCCGGCAAGGTAGTTGAAGGCGCCGCCGCCGATGGTTGCGGCCGTCGCGGTAATGGAATTCTGGAAACCGCCGCCCAACGCGCCCTGTGCGCCGACAAGGGAATTTTGAATGCCGCCTGCGAGGACGCCGCCGAAGCCGGCATTCGTGTTGCGGAGGCCGCCGGCAATCACAGAGCACCGGCTGTTGGACTGGATCACATTCGCGTTGCCCCCGCCGATGGAGGAATAACTGGAGTTGGTGTCAATCAGGTTGACCCCGCCGCTCGCGATGAAGGAACCGGCGCAATTGGTCAGGATGGTGTTGTTCTGGCCACCCGAAATGACGGAGTAAGCGGATTGACTGGCGTTGTCTTCGCCGCCGCTGATGGTGGCGAAGTCAGCACCGGAGAGCAAAAGGTTGTCGTAGCCACCGCCGATGGTTCCGGATTGGACGCGCGTCTGAATGGTATTGGTGCGGCCACCGGCGATCAGGGAATCGATTGCGTCCCCCTGAATCGTGTTCAGATAGCCGCCGGAGATGGCGGAGCGATCGGCGAATCTCTGGATCGAATTTCCCGCACCCCCACCCACCGTGGCGAAATCCGCGTCCACTTCGTTGGTGGAACCGGGG
>CAIYZC010000421.1 GCA_903930565.1 uncultured Pedosphaera sp. | reverse complement strand
GGTACGCGCGGTGGACGGGGTGGATTTCGACCTTTTTCCCGGCGAGTGCCTGGCGCTGGTGGGGGAGAGCGGCAGCGGCAAGACCACCGTGGCGCGCACGGTGCTGCGCGCGTTGGCGCCCACCGCGGGGTCGGTGCGGCTGCATCTGGACGGGGTGACCCACGACCTGGCCACCCTGTCGTCCGACGCGCTGCGCCCGCTGCGGCGGCACCTGCAGATGGTCTTTCAGGATCCCTACGCCTCGCTCAACCCGCGCATGACCGTGTTTGCCACGCTCGCCGAACCGATGCTAGTGCACCGCGTCTGCAAGCCCGCCGAAGTCGTCTCCAAGGTCAGCCAGCTTATGGAACTCGTCGGCCTCGCCCCGCGTTTCATGCAAAAATACCCGCATGAATTTTCCGGCGGACAGCGCCAGCGCATCGCCATCGCCCGCGCCCTCGCCCTCCAGCCCAAGGTCATCATCGCCGACGAACCCGTCTCCGCGCTCGATGTTTCCGTCCAGGCGCAAATCCTGAATCTCCTCGCCAGCCTCGTGCGAAAGATGGGGCTCAGTCTTGTTTTCATCGCACACGATCTTTCCGTCGTGAAGCACATCTCCGATCGCGTGGCGGTCATGTATCTGGGAAGGATCGTCGAACTCGGCCGTGCCGTCGATGTTATCGAAAACCCGCAACACCCCTATACCCGTGCGCTCGTCAGCGCCATCCCGCTGCCCAACCCGGATGCGGAACGTGCCCGCCAGCGCATCATGTTGCCCGGAGATCCCCCATCGCCGATCAACCCGCCATCCGGGTGCGCCTTCCACCCACGTTGCCCCTACGTTCAAGAACGGTGCAAGGCGGTCGTCCCGCCTCTCATTGCCTTTCAAAACCATGATGTCGCTTGTGTGCGACTCGGGGAAGTTTGACGAGCGGCACCCGCGCTCAATTACCGTAGCAACCCCGTTTGCCGGATCGCCTCGTAACAGGCGATCCCGGCCGCCGTGCTCAGGTTGAGCGAACGCAGCTCGTGGTTCGCGTGGGGGATGGTCACGCGGCGGTCCTCGCCCAACTCCTCGTGCAGCCATTCCGGCGCCCCGTGCCCCTCGTTGCCGAAAACCAGCCCGTCACCGTCCTCAAATTTCACCGCCCAGTAGCTTCGCGTCGTTTTGGTGGTAAACAACCATAGTCGCTTCGGTGCCGCAGTGCTCGCCTTAAACGCCGCCCAGTCCGCGTGGTGGTGCACATCAAGCGCATGCCAATAATCCATTCCCGCTCGCTTGAGATGGCGGTCGGTGATTTCGAAGCCAAGCGGATGAATCAGGTGCAATCGTGAACGGGTCAGTGCGCACATTCGCCCGATATTGCCGGTATTTTGTGGAATTTCTGGCTGGAATAATACGATGTGCAGCATGCGAATCACATAAGTCACGATAGACGGGTTTAAGTGGCAACTCTTCCGTCACCAAAGCAGTTTCATGTTTGCGAATCCATGAGCGACTGCCAACTTGACTGCGTGAAAGGGTCAAACGTCC
>CAIYZC010000420.1 GCA_903930565.1 uncultured Pedosphaera sp. | reverse complement strand
GGCTTGAACAATAAGATTCGAGTGGTGACCAGACGATCCTATGGCTTTCGCACCTACAATGCGATGGAAACCGCCTTGTACCACACGCTTGGGAAGCTACCGGAGCCGGACGAATTCACCCACAGATTCTGCTGAGGAGGCCCCAATGGTTGCTCGGGGAGCACCGGTTGCCGCTGGGCGTCTGGGCGACCGACATCGTCGCGCGGGCCGGCCTGCACCCCATCATCAACCAGCACAAGCAGCGGGACTTTGCCGACAAGGAAAGCCACCGCTGGCTGGCCGGCTATGAACAGGCCTGCGCCTTGGCGGCCGCCGCCCCGCAGGTCCAGATTATTTCGGTCAGCGACCGGGAAGGCGATGTTTATGAGGTGTTCGCGGAAGCCGCCCGGCGGGCGGCCGCCCACGAACCCGCCGCCCAGTGGGTGATCCGCTGCTGCCAGAAAGAACGGTCTTTGCAGGCGGACCCCGCCCAGGCGGGGGCGCTTAAATTAGCGGCGCAGGTGGCGCAAAGTCCCGTGCTGGGAACGGTGGCTTTTAAGATGGGCGGCAAAACCCAAACCAAGAAGGCCCGGGGCCAGACCACCCAGGTGGAGCGCCACGGCCGCCTCGTCACCCAGGAAATCCGCGCGTGCCAACTGCACTTGAAACCGCCGTTTCGGAAAGGCCGACGGTTGCCCCCGGTGGCGATTTGGGCGGTCAGCGCCCGGGAGCTTAATCCGCCGGCGGGGCAGGAGCCCATTGACTGGCTGATTTTGACGGACCTCCCGGTCACCACCTTCGCGCAGGCCCAGGACATTTTGGAAATTTACCTGGCGCGCTGGGAAGTGGAGGTGTTTCACCGGGTGCTCAAAACCGGCTGCACCGTCGAAGAACTCCAACTCAAAGCACCCGCGCGGCTCCTGCCGGCACTGGCGCTGTACATGATCGTGGCGTGGCGGTTGCTCTACCTGACGAAATTGGGCCGTGACTGTCCGGAACTGCCGTGCGACGTGGTCTTTGAAGCCGCGGAATGGAAGGCCCTCGTGACCATTGCGGGCGGGCGGCAGGCGGTGGTCAACCAACCATCGTTGGGGGTCATGATCCGCCTGATCGCCCAACACGGGGGTTACCTGGGGCGCAAAGGCGACGGCCCGCCAGGTCCGCAAGTGATGTGGCAGGGGTTAAGGAGCCTGCAGAACTTTGCGCTGGCGTGGCGCGCCTTTGGCCCCCCCGAGAGTTCCTGAGCCGTGGCGGGCGGACCGTTGCCCCGAGGGGTTCCCGCGCCGCCGCTCCAGGTGGGGGCGCGCCGGGCCGCGCCCTGGTGCGGCGCGCCGACTGGCCGCCGGAACCCGTACGCCCAATGCCCCCGCCGCTGGAAAAATCGCGTTCCTGATCCGTCAAACACAAAAAAACGGGGAGTGAGTTCCTACGAAGGTTTGCCCGCGCCTGCAGGGCAATAGATGTGTATAAGGCTCAGGGTGTTACCACCGGCTAATTTCCGTGGATATTCGAGGTTTTTTGTGGGTGAGAAGCCGGTCCGCTAAGTTGGCTTGGAGGGTGAACAAGTGCCCAAACTCTGGTTTCAGGACGGGTGGCAGGCGCCGGGATCAGAGGGCCTCGCGCATCGCGCGGGTCTGCGCTGCGCTGCGCCGGTCGGGGGCGCCGGGTTGTATTCGCTGGGCGGGCATGGTATGATTCGTCCCGGCAGATGGACAACAAATTGCAGCAACATTACGCCCTCGGGTTGGGCATCGACAGCCCTTTCCCCGTCCGGAACGTGGAATTGAAAATGGACGCCAAACAGGTGCGCATTGAACGGGCTGGGCAAGGGGATGCGGCCACCAGGTGTCCCGTTTGCGGCCGGGCCTGCTCCATCTACGCCACCGCCGCCCCGCGGTCGCGGCGGCATTTGAGCACGATGCAGTGCGAAACCGGCGTCCCGGACCGGGTGCCGCCCGGGCGCTTCACGCTCTGGTTCGATTGGGTGATCGTGGAAGTGCTGTCGGTGCGTGGGGAGGAAGCGCTCAAGGGGACGCGGCAACTCTGGCGCTACGACCCGGAGAATTTCCCGGCCGAGCAGCGGTCGGAATTCGCGGGCTTGAAAGACTTGGAACTGAAGGTGGCCGGGGCGTGGGCGGCCAAGGAATGGTTCAGCCGGTTTTGGGAGTATCGGCAGGCGGGCTGGGCGCGGCGCTTTTTCGGGGAATGGCCGGCGATTGTGCGGGAGGAGGGGCACGCCGCGATGATCGCGATGGGGGCCATGCTGGAGCCCCATTGGGAGAACCTGTTGGCGCACATGAAGCACCGGATCACCAACGCGGCGACGGAGGGCCTGAACTCGAAGATTCAGGCGCTCAAAGCGGCGGCGCGGGGGTTCCGCAATTTCGCCAATTACCGTACCCGCATTCTATTCTTTTGCGGGAAACTTAGTCTCT
>CAIYZC010000419.1 GCA_903930565.1 uncultured Pedosphaera sp. | reverse complement strand
GATGCCGTGACCACCAGTTCCGCCGTGCTGCAAGGCCTGGCCAATCCCAGTAACGCCCCCACCCTGGCGTGGTTTGAATATGGTGCCTCGCTCGCCTATGGGAATCTTTCGGCCGTCGCGGATGTCGGCCATGGGTTGCCGCCGGTGCCGGTTCGTCAATCCCTGGATGGGTTGTTGCCCGGAACCACCATTCACTATCAATTGGTGGCTTCGAACCGTGCCGGGATCTCCCGGGGACAGGATGTGGCGCTGGTCACACCCGGAACTCCCGTGGTGGTCACCTTGCCGGCCACGTCGGTCGGTATCGATTCCGCGACCTTGAACGGGACTCTGACCTCGCGTGGCGCCTTGTTCACGACCGACTTCGCCTGGGGCGCGGGGACCAATTATGACCGGCGCACGGCCACCAATCCCGTCCCCGCCTTCATCGGGTCGTTGACCTTCGATGGCTACGATCAAGCGGCCTTGGTGGGAGCCCCGGCAGTGCCCACCGGTGATGCCGCCTATACCATCGAAGCCTGGATCAAACCCGCATACATGGATGCGCTCGGCATCATCGGCTGGGGCGAATACGGTTCCGGCAACGCGGTGAATGCCCTCCGCCTGACCACTTCGGGGATTGTCAATTATTGGTGGGGCAACGATCTGGCCGTCACCACGCCGGACTTGTCGGGGGCCTGGCACCATGTGGCGGCGACCTTCGATGGGACCGTCCGCAGCATCTACCTGGACGGGGCGTTGCTCGGATCGGATTTTCCGGGCTTGGGCCATACGGTGGACCATGCCAACCTGGCGCTGGGCCGGACCGCCAGTGGCGAGTATTTCAATGGCTCGCTTGCGGAGGTCAGCGTCTGGAATGCCGCCTTGGACGCGACGACGCTGGCCGTGGCGCGCTTCCGGCCCGTCACCCCCGAGCATCCCTATTTCACCAACCTCGCCGGTTACTGGCCGATGAATGAAGGTGCGGACAGTCTTTTGACCGATGACAGCGGCAATGGCAATACCGCCACCCTGCAAACCGCGCCGCAATGGGATGATTTCACCGTCGGGCTGTCCGCCAGATTGAACAATTTGAGCTTCGGAACCACCTATCATTTTGCCCTCCTGGCGGATGCCATTGAAGGTGGCGATGCCAGTTTCAGCACCCTCTCGGCGGCGGCGCCGCTGGCGGTCACCTTTCCCGCTTCGGTCCAATTGCAAAAAGGCGGGGGAGCAACCCTGCTGCAGGGGCTGGTCGCGCCGCATTATCTCGCGACCGAATACTACTTCCAGTACGGCGCCGACACGAATTATGGCTCAACCACCTTCCCGCTCAGCGTGGGACCGGCCTTGGACGGCACCAACCCAGTGGCGGTGGCCATCTCACCGATCGTGATCGGCCAACATTACCGCCTCGTGGCCTCGAATGCCGCCGGAATCTCCTTTGGTTACGATCTGACCGTGGATTCGCCGCCCACGCAGACCTATGGCGCCGACCTGCCCGCCCAAGCCGATGGCATCGTTTGGGCGGACTTTGACCGCGATGGCCGCTTGGACATCCTTTGCACCGGCCGCGATGCGGGCTCGAATCCCGTGACCTTGGTGCTGCATAACAACGGCAATGGCAACTTCACCGATGCCGGCGCCGGCTTGCCGGCGGTCGCCGGCGGTTCCGTGGCCGTGGCGGATTTCGATCGCGATGGTTGGCCCGATATCGCATTGTCCGTTCAGGACTCCAGCGGGACTCCGGTCACCCAAATCTGGTTGAACAACCAAGCCGGCGGGTTCTCCCTCCTCACCGGCACCGGTCTGCCCGCTTTAAGCAACGCTCGGCTCTGGGCGGCGGACTTCGACCACGATGGACTGACCGATTTGTTGGTGTTGGGT
>CAIYZC010000418.1 GCA_903930565.1 uncultured Pedosphaera sp. | reverse complement strand
CAAGCGCAAAGCGCCCAATCCCAAGCCCCGGCGGGGCGCAACCATGTAGCCAGCGGGCGTAGCCCCTGGGAGGAAGGGACGCTCCAAACCTTGCGCCCGCCAAACCGTAACCCTTCACCGCCGGGCCTTCGTCCGCCTTGGCGCCGTCCCTCCGGCACTTGGCCGCATTTGGCACGTGGTCCCGGGAGTCCGTCGCAGGCTGCGTTATTTCGCCCGCTCCGGGGCTCTTCAATGGGCGCGCCGCGGCGGCCCGGAGGTGTGGCGCAACGCTCGCCTCAAAGCCCTCGACATCGCCACCCCGCGCTCCATCAACCCCATCACCCTTCCGCCCAGTCCCGGAGGGACGCCCCAATGTAGCCAATGGGCGAAGCCCTTGGTTTATGGGCGTTTCTCCCCCCAAGTCCCGGAGGAACGCTCCAAACCATGCGCTCTGCAAAACGGATCCTTTCCCCACCGAGCCATTATGTGCGAACGAACAATGTGTGAAACGGAGTCCATCAGACCGGCAGAAGTTGTTTGGTCGTAATCAACGCCTTCAAGTGTCGGGCAAGAAGGCCGGGCGCCTGTCCGCCACGCAGCAACACGCCCAGCTCCATATTTCGTTCCATGGCGGCGTCACTCAAGTTTGCGCTTGTGACGAAGGCGACGTTCCCATCCGCGACAGCGCACTTTGCATGGACGGAGGCGGTCGCGGTCGCGCTCGTCTGGTCCCATTCGTAAAACTCCGCGCGCGGCAGATTGCGCCTCAGCATGGCCAAGGAATCAACGGTCACGTTGCCGCCATGCCGAATCGATTGTTCAAGCAACACCTGAACTCGCACGGACCGATCAATGGCCCGCTGCAATGCATCTATGACGCCGGTGACGTGATAAGCTACGAAGCTCACAAGAAACAACCGGTCGCGGGCTTCATCTATCAGGCCGGTCAGAACCTGGGCGGTATGACGAATGGGAACCATGCCGGTGGCCGGGCCGGTCCAAGCCAATTCGACCGAAGAGGCTCCCGCCGCCAAAGAAGCGGTGAGGGACGAAACGCGGAACAACGCAGTCAGCTCGCGGGAAGAAACTTGCGGGTTCGCCTTCAGCGCCTTGGCAAGGCCCGCGATGAGCGTGGGTGAGAAAGGGGCGCCCAGTGCGTCTTGGACGACGGCGAGCGCGTTCATATCCTGACTCGAATCCAGCGCGGAGCAGACCGCATCAATCCGTTCGGGATGCACCTCCAACGCGATCCGCGCGACCGCCTCGTTCAAAGATTTCATGCCCATAGGTCGCTGGGAAAGATGCCGGCATCCGGGCAGTCGAACGTGGGCACAAGCAGCGCCCTATCCAGATAGCGATTGCCGCGTTCACAAGAGGTTTCGGCCACGAATCCACACGCATGGCATGACGCCCCGTGAAGTGAGCGATCCTTCGCGGGATTATGTTCGGAGCACAGCGGGTCGGAGGAACAGACGGTCGCGCGCCGCAAGGCTTGTTTGATCAACCGGCCGAGATTCTCCGGTTTGCCCAATTCGACCAAGCCACCCAAGGTGCCATCGGAGTCCGCCGCCGCCGTGTAAAACAAAACCCCCGCCATCGGATCTTCCGTGCCGTTGTCGGAGTAAATCCGTTCGCGGATGCTGGCCGCGTTGTAACCGCACTCCAAGGCCAGTTCACGGATGAGCAAATGCGAGAACGTGTGAATCATCGCGTAGCGGATGCCGGGGTAGCCCTTTTGTGGGTCCAATTGCCTGGCGTTCCGCCAGCCGTGATGCCCAGTCCTCAATTTCTGATCGCGCTGACGAACCGATTCACGTTGCTCCCATTCGCGGATCACCTGCTCCTTGAAGCGAATGAAGATGCCTTCCCCATGCACATCAGAAGCGGGCACCCACGTCGGCTTCGCGCGCGTGAGCGAAGCGATGGGCGGGCGATCCTCCGGGTCATCCGATTCTTCGGGAGCCTCGACACGCGTGAATCCGATGAGCGCGTTGACCTCACGCAGGCGTTGAAGCAATAATACATCCGCGACGATGCCCGGCACCTCGGACGGAGCCGCCGCCTTCGCGGTCAGGAAATAGGGCCAGTCATTGGGCGCGGCGGGATCGGTGAATACGCGCCACTCCGGCCGCTTGATGTCGGTTTCCTTGGGCGGGGCGTCATCCTTTTTACCGGTGCGCTTCGCCTCGATGGCCTTCCAAACCTGTTCGGCCGTGAACGCATCAATTCCCGGAAGCGATCCCGATTTGGCTAGCGTCTTGAGAACCATCTTCGTCTCGGCTTCCGACTCCACGTCGGAAAAATAGATCCAGCCATCCTCAATCAACTGGCCCAACTGATCCTTGCCCTGCGGAATCGCCAGCACCGACAAGCTGATGGAGAACCAGCTGTTGGTGGAGCCGAGCAGCACCGCGCGCGCCCTTTCCCCGCACCCGTCATCGTAGGAGTTGAGATGCGGGTGGCGACCGCGACAGGCCGGCAGATTCTTCGCCGCCTCCCGGCCGAAGGCATGAACCAAACTCCGGGCTGGAACATTGCAACCCACGCATTTCACCCAAAGGTTTTCGGTCTGGAGCGATGCCCCCTGCTCGAAAAATTTCAGCGTGCCCTTGCAGTCAGGAAAACCCTGTCCCTCGTGGAGATAATAGCGCCACGGAAAATCATCCAGATGCCCCTGCCGGCACGCCAACAGAAAGCGGGCGGGAACGGCTTCCGATTCCCCGTTGTGCTCACAGCCTTTGTGAATAAAACGAGTATCCTCGGGGCGATACGGGTTTACCTTGATGTTGAACAAGTTTAAATCGAATTCCGCAAGCGTGCCGCAGCGCACGCAACGGAGCCAGCGCGGGAAAGGGCGAACGGGAACCCCGATGCGCGCCTCGGGGTCGAACTTGTCCTGGTCTTCGCTCGTCTTGATGGGCGGCATCCGCAAACGTTCCACTTGCGGTCCCAACACCCGCCTAACCGCCTGGAGGAGGCGAGCCTCCTCCACGGGCACACAACGGGCTTGATCCCAACGATCCAGCCCCATCGTCAGCACTGAAATATTTGGCAGGTCAATCAACGCCCCGGGCCCGTAAGTCCATAAAAGCTGACTCGGCCGCACTTCACCCACAGGTATATTATTCATTGGTCTCCTCCGGTTCAGCAACCTTGCGCGCGTGCCAGGCCGGGCCTTCATTTATTTTCGAGTCATCCATGATGAGATTCACACCGGGTTCCACTTCGCGCATGGACATGGGGGCCGTCAATTCATCCCAGCGCTGCAACCCAGGTTTTTTCAGCAAAGGGGCAACGTCCCCTTGCCCGTATTCCATTTCGTAGCCGAGCCGGCGACCGGCCTTGGTCGCCTCCCTGACCCAGCGGTCAATCCGATCCGCCAACATTCCCTCGGCGGCGGATTTGACGTCGGCCTTGTTGGTCACCTTCCACGCCCGGTCGGAAATGGAAGCCTTGGCCTCCTGGGATTCAACATTGCCGACCGTCTTCAATTGACCGGCCCCCAGATTGGGATTCAAGGTCTCATCCGACAAACGCAGGAGGCTGACCATCGCGCCGGTCAAACCACGATCCATCGCGCGCGCCGCGAAAGTCGTCACCGACTGCGCCTCGACGTGCTTGTAGAAAGTCGCATGGTAATGCTCGAAGGTCTCATAATGGGAGAGGTCGCGCGGACGCGACCAAGTCAGAACCGTGCAGACGAGACCGGGGAACGAACGGCCGACACGGCTGGTCGCCTGAATATATTCGGCGGTGCTCTTGGGTTGCCCGTTCACAGCCATGAGGCCCAGCCGGTTGATGTCCACGCCGACGGAAAGCATGTTGGTCGCGAGCACGACATCCATTGCGCGCGTTTCGCCCTTCGCCCATTCCTTTTTGAACTTCACTTCAAGCTGATCAAGTTTTT
>CAIYZC010000417.1 GCA_903930565.1 uncultured Pedosphaera sp. | reverse complement strand
CCGAAAAGCTGGTCGTCGAGATCGTTGCGGTCGGTCAGCACCACCAGCGTCGGGTTCTGCATCGCCGGATGCCACACCACGCGCGCGGCGAAGAAGAGATGGAGAAACTCTTTCTGCTGCCCTGCGTGTGCCAGACCACGCCCGCGCGACGGTCGCTTCTGCCCTAAAGGGGACGGCCTTCGGGAAGTCAAAAAAGACTGTTCAATCCAGCAAATATCTTCTCGGCGTTCACCAACAGCTCGGGCGGAACCGATGCAGCCTTGCCATGGAGATCAACAACGATGTGCTGTATTGGCGAGAGCTTATCGAATGTCCCGCCTGCTGCCTTGGTTCTCTCTTTGCAACGGTCAACAACACTCGGTGTCTTGCTTTTCTCCTCAGCGGTGAAAACGAGATTTGCGGTGGGGTGATCCTTGGCGACTGCGGCAATATAGTAACTTTCAGGGATGATGTCTTCCAGTTCCTCTATTTTGCTATCGCCCGTGAGGCCGTCGTAACTTGCTATCCGCCCTTTGTCGGGGCCGATCATTTTCCGAAGTTTGTCGAGCTTCACCTTCGCTTCTTTACCCGCTCTGTCCGAATCTGGAATGGCGATAAACTTGACCCCGTGGCTCGACAGCAAGGCGGCGAATGGCGCGAAATTCGAGGCCCCACCGATTGGCAATAGAATTACATCCTGACGGAGGCGCTTCTCGACCGGAAGTGTTGAATTCAAGGCTGAGAGCAACATGTAGTCAGTGGGTCCTTCGACGACAACTTGCTTCTTTCCAATGAAGAGACTTTGGCAGACCGAGTATCCCAACGCTGCCTGAAGCGGAAACAATGAATCGTTATCCTTCGGCCAAACGTCATCTGATACCTTCGTTCCACCCTTTGTTTCGTAGACGGCCCGCGCACGTTCGAGATGGTCCCCATCGACGAGGAATGGGCTGTGAGTGCTGTAGAAGACCTGATTCCCTTCCTCCGCCAGCTTGTCGAAAAATGAGATGAGTTTTCCTTGAGCGGTGCCGTGAAGATGCAATCCCGGCTCATCAAGGAGGAGAATACAGTTTTTGTGCTGCTCACCTGCCTCAGTCAAAAAGAGAAGGTAGAAGGAAAAGAAGTATTGAAATCCTTGGCTCCGCTGGTCGAACTCGATTTTCGATTCATTCTGGTCATCACTAACCCAGATGCGAAAATAATCGCCGTTAAACTGGTAGTGGAAACGGTGTCTGCGCTGCAGCCACCAATTGGAAAACTTCTCGGTCATCGTCATTTCCGCTGAATTTGCCCGAATATTGAGTTCATCAATCTGCCGTTGAATCGTGGCGTCTGCGTTCGGATTCTGTGCGCGGCTATGAACTCCAAGATTGTTGAGCTCCTTGATCTCGGCGTTCACGTGCTTGAACACCGCTGCTTGCACCCGTGTTTCCGGCCCCTTGTTTCCTGCATCGAGTCGGCGAATAAATTCAGGAAGATAGATGTCAGCCCGCAGCCTGTCGTAATCGTCAAAATAAAGAAACGATGGCATGTGGTCGACCACCCACTGCCTCGCGGTTGCTACCTTGCTTTGGTTCTCAAGGGCTTCGACAACAGTAGACAGTTTATCAATATGCGGTTGGAGTGGTGTGCGACTCCATTCGTCCTGGGTATTTGTCACGACCACGTCGCGTGCTGCAATCGCGCGTGGGAGATCAGGCGCGGTGGGCTTGGCCGCTTCCCCCTGAAGGTGTTGCTTTACTGCGTTCTGAGCGGCGGCCCACTGGTTCTTCGCCTGCTGCTGTTGGTCGGGCGTCCAAGCCTCTTGCATCTTCGCGAAGATGCTTTCTGTGGCTTTGATTGCGTCCTTGATGACGGCGCCCCACGTAGCTTGGGTGACGGGGTTCGCATTAGGGCTCGGTGTAAATCCGACGGTGTATTTTCCGGAGTATCGGCGGGTGACTGAAACTTCCGTAACTGCCGGAAGCAGAGGAGCGACCTTCGCGAGCTCTGCCGTTTCGCTTGCATCCAACGCGAACGTCGCACTGGCAACATCCCAGTCGTTCTTCTTGAATTCGTCGGTG
>CAIYZC010000416.1 GCA_903930565.1 uncultured Pedosphaera sp. | reverse complement strand
CTACGATCTGCGGGTTTCGTTTTGGTCGGACGGCGCGGTCAAACGGCGGTGGGCGGCGGTCCCGGCCGGCCACCCCGCCGGTTTCGCCGCGGCAGGCCCTTGGGTTTTTCCCGCGGGCACCGTGTTCGTCAAGCATTTTGAGATTGCGGAGGATGAGACCCGTCCCGACCGGCGTCGGCGTTTGGAAACCCGCCTGCTGGTCCGTGCCGCCGCAGGCGGGGTTTATGGCTTGGTTTATAAATGGCGGGCGGACGGCGCGGACGCGGACCTGCTGGCCACCAATCTCAGCGAGACCATCACGATCCGCACCGTCACGGGCGTCCGCACTCAAAACTGGTACTACCCCAGCCGGGCCGACTGTCTCCAGTGCCATAACGAAGCGGCCGGGGGCGTGCTCGGGGTCAAGACCGCCCAGTTGAACGGGGAGTGGCGGTACCCGGGGGGCGGCGTCGAGAATCAACTGCTGGTTTGGAGCCGGGGCGGAATGCTGGCTCCGGCGGTGACCGCCGCGGAATTGGACGGGTTGCCCCGCCTCGCCGCGGCGCACGACTTGGGGCGTGGTTTGGAGGACCGGGCCCGATCCTATTTGGACGCCAATTGCGCGGCCTGCCACCGACCGGGGGTCACCGTGGGCAATTTCGACGCGCGTTACGAAACCCCCTTGCCCCGCCAAAACCTCCTCAACGGCCCGGTGCTCATCGACCAAGGGTTGGATGGCGCCCGGGTGGTCGCCCCGAACGATCCGTGGCGTTCCATCCTTTACCTGCGCGCGGGCACGGTCGAAGGCATGAAAATGCCGCCACTCGCCCACGGGGTGGTGGATGCCCCGGGCGTGGCCTTGTTGCGGGAGTGGATCACCAGCCTGCCCGGCCCGCCGGTGCTGTCCCCGCCCGCGATCCAACCCCGGGGCGGCAATTTTCGGGAGCCCGTTCAAGTGACGCTGTCCGCGGCTGAAGCCGGCGCGGAGATGCATTACACTTTGGATGGGAGCGCTCCCAACAAGAGTGATCCCGTCTATTCCGTCCCGTTCACGGTCAGCGGACCCTCGGTGGTGCGGGCGCGGGCTTACCGCCCCGGCTGGACCCGCAGTATCACCAGCCAGGAAATCTTTTTGATCGGCGACTGATGCCGGGGTTGCGGTTGCGGGCCGGGTTTGACCGGAGCGGCAATTTCCCGCAAGCTGGCGTCATGGCGAATTCGTTTGGTCATTTGTTCCGCATCACCACCTTCGGGGAATCCCACGGTGGGGGAGTGGGCGTGGTGGTGGACGGCTGCCCCCCGCGCCTGGCCCTCACCGAAGCCGATATCCAGCCGGAATTGGACCGCCGCCGCCCCGGCCAATCCGCCATCACGACTCCCCGCAAGGAGGCCGATCGGGTGCGCATTCTTTCGGGCACCTTCGAGGGGCAAACTTTGGGCACCCCTGTCTGCTTGTTGGTGGGTAATGAGGACGCCCGTCCCGAGGCCTATTCGGAAATGGCCGTCAAATACCGCCCCTCGCACGCCGATTACACCTACGTGGCCAAGTACGGGATCCGCAATTGGCAGGGGGGGGGACGCGCCAGCGCCCGTGAGACCATTGGCCGGGTCGCCGCGGGCGCCATCGCCCGCAAAATCCTGCGCGCCCGTTTCGGGGTCGAAATCCTCGCTTACGTCAGCCAGGTGCAAAACCTCATCGCGGAAATCGATCACGAGACCGTGACGGCGGAAGCGGTCGAGGCCAATATCGTCCGCTGCCCCGATCCGGTGGCCGCCGCCGCCATGATTGCGCTGATCGAAAGGCGCCGCGGGGAAGGCGACAGTGTGGGCGGCATTGTCACCGGCGTGGCCCGGGGGGTTCCGGCCGGCTGGGGGGAACCGGTCTTCGACCGTTTGGAGGCTGATCTTGGCAAGGGGATGCTCAGCCTCCCCGCCTCCCGCGGTTTTGAGTTCGGCTCCGGTTTTGCCGGGATCCAACTCACCGGCCGGGAGCACAATGATCCCTTTCGCATGGTCGATGGGCGGGTGCGCACGACCAGCAACCGTTCCGGGGGCATCCAAGGTGGCATTTCCAACGGGGAGACCATTTACTTCCGTGTGCCGTTCAAACCCGTGGCCACCGTCATGCACGAGCAGGACACCGTGGACGTCGAGGGCCGGGAGACGACCTTGAAGGGCCGGGGCCGCCATGACCCCTGCGTCCTGCCCCGGGCGGTGCCGATGGTGGAGGCGATGACCGCGTTGGTGCTGGTGGATCACGCTTTGCGGCAGCACGCCCAGTGCGGCTGAGCGGCCGGCCCGCGGCGCGCGCAGCGGGTTCGAAAAAAAATGAAAAAGGGGCTTGCGGTTTGCGGCCGCATGGTTATGCTCACCCTTCCTGTTAACGGAAAAACTGATTTTATGTCGAAGAAATGTGAATTGACCGGTGTAGGCTCCATCAAGGGCAGCCATATTTGGCGCAGTGGTAAAGCGAAGAAGAAGGGCGGCATCGGCACGCACGTCACCGCGATCACCAAGCGGCGGTTCTTCCCGAACCTCCAACGCGTGAAAGCGCTGGTGGACGGCGAAGTGCGCTATATCCGCGTGACGGCGAACGCCATCAAGCAGGGCTTGGTGGTGAAGGCCCCGCGCCGGACTTGGAAGAAGCCCGAAGCGAAAGCGGCCACCCCGGTCAAGGCGACCACTTCGGCCAAGGGTTGATGGGTGCGGCGGCCGCGCCCCGCGGCGCGGCACGCTTCGGACCGGCGAATTTAAGGATGGCTCCCCACTTGGGAGTCATCCTTTTTATTTACCCTTGAGCCGATGCATCGTCGCCCGTTTGACCTCGCGGTCCGATTCCCGGGTCTTGAGGTCTTCGCGTTTGTCGAATTCCACCTTTCCCTTGCCGACGGCGAGGGTCACTTTGACCTTGCCGTTTTTCCAATAAAGGGAAAGCGGGAAGAGGG
>CAIYZC010000415.1 GCA_903930565.1 uncultured Pedosphaera sp. | reverse complement strand
GCCGCCAACACCCACAATTCGTGGTTGGCCTCGTTGCAAACGTAGAGTTTGCCGGTGCGCGGGTGCACACTGATGCCCGCGACGAAGGCACTGCCCTCGGCCGGACCGGGGGTGACCGAGCGGTCGAACGTCGCGGTGCCGTCCGCGTATTTGAACACGTGAATTTTCCCGGAATCGCCGCCGGCGACAAAAAATTCCCGACCATCGGGGCTGAACGCGAGGCCGTTCCAGCTTTCCGCCAAGGGCAGAAACTGGGCCACCTGTTGGGTGGCGAGGTCCAGCAGGGTGACGCCGTGACGGTTGAAACCACCATGGACGGCCACCAGCCGTTTGCCATCCGGGGAAACGACCATTTTGAGAGCGAGATCGCTAACGCCAACCTGGGTTCCCGCCGGGGTCAGCCCCCAACCGTTGAACAAGAGGTGGGCATCGGGTTGGAGTCCCGCGCGAGCCCGGACTTCCGACGCATCCACCGACTCGGCGGCGTCGCGCACGGGCGGCGCGGCGCGCAGTCCGGAGGGTTGCAGGAAGGGGAGCAAGACCGTCGCCACACTGGTGATGAGGAACCGCCGCGCAGAGTTCATAGGGGGGCATGGTAGAGCGCACGCTCGACGGGCGGGAAGCGCAAATTCAGTTTCCGCGGGTGACAATTGGGTGTCCCCACCCCGCTGGGATTGGCAGGCGGCGAGGGCGGTTTGCCCGCGGGCTATCCCAATGGCGCGGAGGGGTTTGGTTTTGCGGACGGACACGCGGAAATCCATCGTTGGCGGGAGCCCCCACGCCGGCGCCGGTGCAGATGTCTTCCCACGGGAATTTTCCCGGCACGGTGAACGACTGGGACATCGCCTGGCGCGCGGCCCATGCCACCGCGCCGGTGCATTGAGCCGGGGAACGAAATTCCACCCCGACGAATTAGTCACACACTTGTCACCGGCCCGGCACGAGGTTGCCACCCAAGCCGGATAGATTGTCCACAAGGGTTCGGTCCCGGACCGAATACGGTTCAATGCTTTGGGGGCGGTCGCGCTCCCGGTTTGGTAAACTGCGGTGCGCCCCGTTCAATCTGGACACTTGGACGGGGCGCATCTTTAATCCCCCGAGCATGAATCCGGAACTGCCCTGGCTCACTTTCGTCCTGATGGGCGTGATCACCGCGAGTACGATCGCGGGATTTCGGGAGCGGAGTTGGGTTCGGGCCTGCATCTTTTCCCCCCGATTTATCCTGGCCCACAAGGAAGGCTACCGGTTGCTCACCTCCGCCGGGCTGCATGCCGATTGGCGGCATCTGGCGCTGAATTTGTTCGGGCTCTACCAATTTGGCGCGGGCGTGGAATTGGGGGCCGGGCCGGCAACGTTGCTGGGGGTGTTTGCAGCGGGAGTGATGGGGGGCGGCGCCTTTTCGCTGTGGTTGCACCGGCACCATGAGTATGAGGCGCTCGGCGCCTCGGGGGGCGTGTGCGGGGTGATTTTCGCCCACCTGCTGCTGGTGCCCGGCAACATCGGTTGCTTCCTGATTCCCATTTTGGTGCCGGGCTGGGCCTTCGCGCTCGCGTATTTGCTGGCCTCGTATTACGGCTTGCGAAAAGGAAGCGACGGCATCGGGCATGACGCACATTTGGGCGGGGCGCTGGCGGGGCTTTGGCTGGCGGCGGCGCTGTTTCCTGGGGTGGTGGTGGCGCGGCCGGTTTGGTTTTTAGCCATCTCCGCGGTGGGGTTGGGGCTGCTGGCGGCCTTGGGGCGACAACCCGGGGACCCCGGGACGG
Organism: uncultured Pedosphaera sp.; assembly: GCA_903930565.1. Taxonomy (GTDB): domain Bacteria; phylum Verrucomicrobiota; class Verrucomicrobiia; order Limisphaerales; family Pedosphaeraceae; genus CAIXFN01. Next base: position 23,511 of record CAIYZC010000415.1, on the reverse strand, counting down.
GGCCGCGCTGGGAGTGGCCGCGCCCGTTTCAACGCCCGCCGCCGCGGCCGCCCGCGCCCTGGGAGGAGGAGCGCGTGGTGGATGAAATTTTGGAGAAGATCTCCCGGTCGGGGCTGCACAGCCTCACGGAGGCGGAACGGCGGCGGTTGGAAAAAGCCGCGCGACCGCCGCGGACCCCGCCGCGGGGGTGACTGCGGCCAAGGCTAAAACCTGAGCGCGGGGAAAGGCCAAGGCGAAGCCCCGCAGGACGCGGGTGAAAAAATCCTTTCGCTTTGGCGGGGAATCGGGTTCCATAACGCCCCTATGACAAAGAAACACTTTTTGAAACTGATGGCGCTGGCCGTGGCCGCGACGGGCGTTTTCGCCAACGTGCAGGCGGCGGACGGGGACAAGAAAATGGCGGACGGGCTGTACGCCGAGATGGAAACCTCGAAGGGCAAGATTCTGCTCCAATTGGAGTTTGAAAAGACCCCGCTGACGGTGGCGAATTTCGTCGGGCTGGCCGAAGGCACCAAGAATTATTCCAAGGACGGCAGCGCGCCGGTGAAGCAAACCGCGCCGTTCTACGACGGCATCACCTTCCACCGCGTGATCCCCAACTTCATGATCCAAGGCGGCGATCCCCGCGGCAGCGGCAGCGGCGGCCCCGGCTACCAGTTCCGCAACGAGATCGATCCCTCCCTCAAGCACGACCGCCCCGGCATTTTCTCGATGGCAAACGCCGGCCCGGACACCAACGGCAGCCAGTTCTTCATCACGCACGTCCCCACCCCGTGGTTGGACGGCCGGCACACGGTTTTCGGCCATGTGGTTGAAGGCCAGGACGTCGTCAACAGCATCCGCAACGGCGACACGATCAAGACCGTGAAAATCGTCCGCGTCGGCGAGAAGGCCAAGGCGTTCAAGGGCGACCAAGCGGATTTCGAGAAGTTCCAGAAGAAGGCCTGATCGGGGTATTCGAGAGGAACCATTTGTTGAGCGGAACGCGCGGCTTCGGCCGCGCGTTTTTGCTTTTGGGGAGGGAGAAAATTACGGATTTTTGACCACAGATAGCACTGAGTTCACAGAGCGGAGGGGACAGGAAGGTCAGAGTCCGGGCCAGCGGTGGCAGCGGGGGGTGGCGTGGGGCACGGGGAGGGCGAGGGCGCCGGTGAAGCCGGGGGCGGGGTCCAAGGCGGTGAGCGTCCAGGTTTGCGCGGCGGCGACGTCGCCGAACAAACGCAAGAGGCGCGCGGGTTCGGCCAAGGCCAGGGAAACCTCCACTTGGTCCAAGCCGCCGGTGATGCCGACACCGGTGGCCTTGAGCCAGGCTTCCTTGCGGGTCCACAGATTGAAGAAGCCGGCGGTTTGGTCGGCGGGCGGGAGCGCGCGGAGGGCGGCGTGTTCGGCCGGGGAGAAGAAACGGCGGGCGATGGCGCCTTGGTCCGACACGGGCCGGAGTTGCTCCACATCGACCCCCACCGGCGCCAACCGGGTCACGGCAAGCAGGGCGAGGTGGGCGGAGTGGGAAAGGTTGAAGTGCCAACCAGCGGGATCGGCGCCACCCGCCAACTCCGGCTTGCCTTGCGGGCCGTAGGCGAACCGCAGTTCGCCGGGCAAAACACCGAGCAGGTCCGCCAGCACGAACCGGGTGACCCCGCGCCCAATGGTGTAGTGGGCGCGTCCGGCGGGAAAGTGAAAGCTCTCCGCGCGGGCGCGTTCCTCGGCGGACAACGTGCCCGCGCAGGCGGCCTGGACCGGGGCGTCCTGGTCCAGCGAAAAGGCCAGCACCAGGACCTCCCGGTCCCCCACCCCGCCGAACGGTCGCGGGGCGTCCGGCCAGCGGATGGAATGGCCACTCATGGCGGGGCGCCTCCGGGACGGTCCGGCGCGGATCAGCCGAGCAAGGCGCGGGCTTTGGCGAGGGCGGCGTCCACTTGGGTGGCGTCCTTGCCGCCGCCGCGGGCGTTGTCGGGTTTGCCGCCGCCCTTGCCGCCGACGATGGGCGCGATGGCTTGGATGATTTTGCCCGCCTGGAAACGGGCGGTGAATTCGGGGGAAACGGCCGCGAGCAGGGCCACGGCGCCGTTGGCGACGCCGGCCAGCACGATCACGCCCGGGAACCGGCCCTTGAGCGAATCGATGACGGCTTGGAGGAAGTCGCCGTCCACCGCGCCCAGATGATGGATGATGGCGGGGACGCCGCCGACGGAATGGGCCTGGTCGAGCAAGGTGCCCGCCGCGTGGGAAGCTTCGCGTTGCTGGGCGGATTTGAGCGCCTTTTCCAGTTCCTTTTGGTGGGCCAGGACGGCGTCGAGTTTCTTTTCCAACTCGGCCACGGGGGCGTTGACCTTGCCCGCCAGGGTTTTGATCAGGTGCGCGTCCGCGTTGGCCAGCCGGTAGGCTTCCAAGCCCGCGACCGCTTCGATACGCCGGACGCCGGCGGCGATGGCGCTCTCCGCGACGATGCGGAACAGGCCGATTTCGCCGGTGGCGCGGGTGTGGGTGCCGCCGCAGAGTTCCATGGAGTAACCATTCAGCCCGCCCGCCGCGCCGCCGATTTGCACGACGCGAACCAGGTCACCGTATTTGTCACCGAAGAACTGCATGACGTCCTGGCGCTGCTTGACGTTGGCGTGCGGCACTTCGGTCCAGGAGACCCCGGCGTTTTCGACGATGCGTTGGTTGACCAAGTGTTCGATGTCCTGCACTTGGGCGGGCGTGAGGGCGGCGGCATTGAAATCGAAGGTCAATTTATCGGGCCCCACGAAGGAGCCCTTTTGCGAGGCCTCGTGGTTGACCACTTCATGCAAGGCCCAGTGGAGCAAGTGCGTGACGGTGTGGTGGCGCTGAATGGCGTGGCGCCGGGCGGCTTCCACGGTGAGAGTGACGGCCGCGCCAACCGCCGGGGCGTCGCCGCCTTCGACGAAGTGCAACCAGGTGTTGCCGCTCTTTTGGGTGTTGGCCACGCGCCACAATTGGCCGCCACCATCCAATTCGCCGGTGTCACCGACCTGTCCGCCCATTTCCGCGTAGCAGGTGGAGGTGTCGAGGATCACGGCGGTCTTGTCCTTGAGGCTGACGACTTCCACGACGTGCGCGGGGGTCTCCAACCGCTCGAAGCCGATGAACTTGGTCGGCGTGGTCGATTCGATCTGGGAAAGGGAAATGACTTCCTTCTTTTGGGCGGCGCGGGCGCGGGTGCGCTGCTCCTCCATCAAGCGCTCAAAGCCGGTGCGATCCACCCCGAGGCCGCGTTCGCGGGCCATGAGTTCGGTGAGGTCCAACGGGAAGCCGTACGTGTCGTAGAGCTTGAAGGCGAAGGCGCCGCCCAACGCGGTCCGGCCCACCAAGGAGCCCAACTCTTGCTCAAACAGCTGAATGCCGTTGTCCAACGTTTTGTTAAAAGCCACTTCCTCGCGCTGAATGACTTCCTGAACATGGGCCTTTTTGGCGCGGATTTCGGGAAACACTTCGCCCATGGTGTCGGCGAGCACTTCGACGAGCTTGTAAAAGAACGGTTCGCGGAAGCCGAGCGTGCGGCCATAGCGGACCGCCCGGCGCAGGATGCGGCGCAGGACGTAGTTGCGGTCGGTGTTGCCGGGCTGAATGCCGTCGGCGATGGCGAAGCTGAGCGTGCGGATGTGGTCGGCGATGACACGGAAGGCGACATCCGCCTTTTCCTGGTCGTTCGCGCCGGTGGAACCGGAGACCGGCAGCGTGGAGCCGTAGCGCTTGCCGCTCATTTTCTCCAGGCGGTCAAAAATCGGACGGAAAATGTCCGTCTCGTAATTGGAGATGATGCCGGTGAAATCGCTGAACTTTTTCGTGCATTGGATGATGCTCGAAACGCGTTCGAAGCCCATGCCGGTGTCCACGTGGCGGGCCGGGAGGGGGGAGAAGGTGCCGTCCGGGTTGGCGTTGAACTGGATGAAAACGAGGTTCCAGATTTCAATGCATTCGGCGCTGCCCTGGTTGACCAATGCGCCGCGGGTGTCGCCCTGCGGGGTGAGGTCCACATGCAGTTCGGAGCAGGGACCGCAGGGGCCGGTCTCGCCCATCATCCAGAAATTGTCCTTTTTGTTGCCGTGGACGATATGGACTTTGGGATCCAAACCGGCGGCGATGAACTTGACCGCCCAGAAATCGTAAGCCTCCTGGTCGAACTCGCTGGGGTCACCCTTGGACTTGTCCGGCGAATAGACGGTGGCGTAGAGCCGGTTTTTCGGGAAGCGCCAGACTTCGGTGATCAGCTCCCACGCCCAATCGATGGCCTCGGCCTTGAAGTAGTTGCCGAAGCTCCAATTCCCCAACATCTCGAAGAAGGTGTGGTGGTAGGTGTCCAGACCGACATCGTCGAGGTCGTTGTGCTTGCCGCCGGCGCGGATGCACTTTTGGGTGTCGGCGGCGCGGGGCGGCGTGTAGGGGCATTGCACCTGGCCGAGGAAGATCGGCACGAACTGGTTCATGCCGGCGTTCGTGAACAGCAGGTTCGGCGAATCCGGCATCAGGCTGGAGGACGGGACAATGGAGTGCTGCTTCGATTTGAAGAAATCGAGGAACGATTGGCGAATGTCGCTGCTGGTCATGGTATCCGATTCAAGTATGGGTGCTGCCGTCGCCGGCCCCCGGGCGTTTTTCCGGGGCCGGGGAGATTAGCCCAAACGGGGCCGGCCGGCGAGGGGAACTTTTCCGGCGACGGAATCCAGCGAAAGCAGGAAAAGGGGCAAGCCGCCGCGGTGGGGCAAATGAACCAAGCCGCGGTTGGAGGCTGGGCGGACGACAGCGATGGGGACGCGGCCGTTTATTCGTAACGCAGGGCTTGGATGGGATGGAGACGGGCGGCTTTGAAAGCGGGGATGAGGCCGGCGAGGATGCCGACACCGACGCTGAAGGCGAAAGCGATGGCGAGGGCGTTGAGCGTGATCTGGGGGGTGTTGTCGGTCGGCGAAAGGTAGGCGAGCAAGTGCACCAAGCCCATCGAGGTGAGCAAGCCCGCCGCGCCGCCCATGATGGCGATCACAACGCTCTCCACGAGGATTTGCACGAAGATGTCGGTGAACGTCGCCCCAATGGCCTTGCGGATGCCGATCTCGCGGATGCGCTCGGTGATGCTGGCGAGCATGATGTTCATGATGCCGATACCGCCGACCAGCAGGCTGATGACGGCGATGATGCCGCCGCTGATGCGGTAGTTTTTGATCGCGCGGTTGATGTTGTCGGCCCAGTCCTCCTGGGTTTGAAAGGCGAAATCCTCAATGCCTTTGTGCGTGTGCATGAGCACGTTGTGGGCCTGCTGGATGGATTGCTCCAGCTTTTCCACATCCCGCACTTTTACGGAGAGGGCGGAGAGGCGGGCGTCCGGGATGTTGTTCGAGCCGGCGGTGGAGCGGAATTTGACCCACATCGTGTTCAGGGGGATGTACACCGTGCTGTTCTTGAGCGTGTAGACATAACTGCTGCCCTTTTTGCCCCAACCCTTGCTGCGAGTGGGGCTGTTGGTGTGGACGGGAGCGGGTTTGAGTTTGGCCAATTCCCTTACCTTGCGCTCCCGCTCGCTTTCATAATGCTGGAACATGCCGATGATGGTGAAGGGCTGGTGCTTGATGCTGACGCGTTGGCCCACGGGGTTAAGTTCGTAGCCGAGATCGTCGGGTGAACCCCAGAGGGCGTCCCGGGTGTCGGTGCCGATGATGCAGACATTCCGGGCGAGCTCGTCGTCGATCTCATTGAACATACGGCCGTGTTCGACGATGTGTTGGTTCATCTCCAGCGCATTCGGCCAAGTGCCGACAAAGACGTAGGGGGTGAAGAATTTGGCGCCCCGGGTGATGGTCACGTCGCGCAGGCGCATTTCCGGGGTGACCATTTTGATCATCGGCGCGCTTTTTTGGAGCGCGTACACGTCGTTCATGGTGCAACCCACGGCTTGGTCCGCCAGGTTCCGCTGGTAGGCGGGAATGTCGTTTTCGTCCAAGCGCACTTTTTCCAGCCCGCCGATGGCCACCAAGGCCTCCTTCATGCCGTTCTCCATGCCCTTCACCAAGGCCGACATGCCGACCAAGCTGGCCACACCCAGAATGATGCCGAGCATCGTGAGGACGGAGCGGAATTTGTGGGCCCAGATTTCCTTGAACCCGACGATGACGGCATTGAGCAAGTTCATGGTTGGACGGGACTGGCGGCGGCGGCGGTTTGGGGGGCGCGGGAGGAACGGTCCAAGCCGGCCAGGCGGGCGTCCACTTCGCGGGCGATCTTGCCATCGCGAATTTCAATGCGCCGGGGGGTGACGGCGGCAATTTCCGGATCGTGCGTCACCAAGGCGATGGTGCGGCCCTCGCGGCTGAGTTGGCGGAACAACTCCAGAATGGCATCCCCGGTGTTGGAATCCAGATTCCCGGTGGGTTCGTCGGCGAAGATGATCTTGGGGTTGTTCACCAAGGCGCGGGCGATGGCCACGCGCTGCTGCTGACCGCCGGAGATTTGCATGGGGCGGTGGCCGGCGCGGTTTTCCAAGCCCACCAGCTTCAAGGCGGCCAGGGAGCGTTCGCGGCGTTCGCGGCCGGAAAGGCCGCTGTAAATCATGGGGAGCTCGACGTTTTGCTGCACCGTGAGCTTCGGCAGCAGGTTGAAGAACTGGAAGACAAAGCCGATCTTTTGGTTGCGGATGCGCGAAAGCTGGTGCGCGGTGGCCTTTTCGATCATGGTGCCATCCAGGCGCAACGTGCCCTTGCTCGGGGAATCGAGGCAACCGAGCAGATGCATGAGCGTGGACTTGCCGCTGCCGGAGGGGCCGATGATGGCGATGAACTCGCCCGCATCGATGTCCAACGAGACATCGTCCAAGGCGCGGATTTCCTCCCCGCCGAGGTGGTAGAGTTTGCTGACGTTGCGGACTTCGATGAGGGCCATGAAAGGACAAGGGGAACGGCCGCCGGGGGCGCGCCGTGCCCGGGGGAGTTAAAGGACCGAGGACTTGGCCACGCTGGAAGATTTGTTGGTGCCGTTCGCCGAAGGTTGCGCAAGCAACGTGGCACCGGCCTTTTCCCCATGCATCGCGGGTTTGGCAGTTTTGGCGGGGACCGGGGCGGGCAGTTTCAAATCATCGGAATCCGGCGGCCGGACCAAGGACACCGTCTCGCCGGCGGTCACACCGTCCAGGATTTCCGCATATTGATAATCCGCCACGCCGATGTGGATGGGGCGGATTTCGTAGGATTCATCCTCCTTTTTGACGTAGACGTACCGTTCGTTCATTTCGGTGAACACGGCCGCGAGGGGGACCGCCACGACGTTTTCGGCGGACGCGAGGGAAATGCTGAGGTTGGCGGTCATGCCCGGCCGGACGCGCCGGTCAATATTGGTGAGCAGGATCTGGGTGGCGAAGCCCTTGATGTTGTTCTTGATGGTGGCCTGCGGGGCGATGCGGTCCACGATGCCCTTGAATTTCAGACCGGGCACGGCCTCGACCTCCAAGTCCGCCGTCTGCCCCGGAACCATGCGCACGACATCCGCCTGATTCACGTGGGCGTTAACGATCATGTCCTTGAGGTTGGCGATGGTGAGCACCTCGGTGCCGCTGTTGAAGCCGGCCGAACCGGAGACCGCCTGGCCCATGGATACGGGGCGGGTAAGCACGGTGCAGTCAAAGGGGGCGATGATGCGGGTTTTGGAAAGCTGATCCTCCACTTGCGCCAACGTTTTGCGGGACTTTTCCAAGGTGTTTTCCGCCATTTCGAAATCGGTCTTGGAGTCCTCGTAAACTTCCTGGGAGAGCAGGTGGTCGGCGAAGAGCACTTTGGACCGGTTGTAATTGCGGCGCATCTTTTCCAGCGTCAACTTGGTGCCTTCGATATCGGTGAGGCAGGAGGAACGCTGGGTTTGCAAATCCCGGTCGTCCAAGGAGAACAGCAGGTCGCCCTTTTTGACCTGGTCGCCGATATCCACGGGGAGGGAGGAGATTTTCCCGTTGATCTCGGGCCGAACGGAAACTTGGTCGGCCGGGCCGACATCGCCTGCGGAGGTCAAAACGAAGGAAATATTGCGCTTCTCCACCAAGGCGGTGGGGGCGTGGACCGCCCCCGGCGCGGCCGCGGAGGCAACCGAGCCAGGATGGGCCGCTTGGTGCTGGTGCCAGTAGACCCAACCGCCGCCTGCGACGGCCGCGACGGCCGCCAAAATTAGCCACTTTTTCATCATGTGTGAGAGCACTGACCATAATTGACGCCCGACTCGCGCGTAAACTTCAAAGCACCGCTGACTTTTTTGGCCGACGGATGCTTGGCGCACAGGAGGAACCGGGCTGAGCCCACCGCCGGCAACCGAATCCACTTGGGTCTCCAGCCGGGGCAACCACCTTGCGCCCGGCGCCGAAGGAACCGTCTAAACAAGATTTTTTGTTAAAGTACTAAATCTCTATTGACATTATGGAATTTAAACCGTAACCTCTCCGTCACAATGCAACTGCTGCTGGTCTTAACGCTGATTGTCGGGCTGACGGTGGTGCAATCCGTCTTCGGAATCGGGTTGCTCCTCTTCGGCACCCCCTTGTTCCTGCTCCTCGGTTATGGTTTCACCGAGACGCTGGCGTTGCTGCTGCCCTGCTCCCTGGCCGTGAGCGCGATCCAAGCGGCGCGGGCCTGGCGGCAGCTGGAATTGCGCGGGGATTACCTCCGCTATTGCCTGCCGGCGGTGTTCCTCGCGCTTGGCTGGGTTCTGCTGCGGGCACCAGGTTTCAATCTCCGGCTCGGAGTGGGCGTTTTGATGCTGGGCACGGGCTTGCTGCGCGCTTCGCCCCGGGCCCGGGCACGCGTGCAAGGGGTATGCCGGCAGTGGCGGCGTTCGGCCCTCACGGCCATTGGGCTGCTCCACGGCCTCACGAACATGGGTGGCGGCCTGCTCTCCGTGTTTGTCGGGTCGCTGGGCTGGGAAAAGGCGGCCACCCGGGGCAATATTGCCTGCGGCTACCTTCTGATGGCCGCCTGCCAATTGGCCGTCCTGGCGGCGCTGCATCCGCAGGCTTTCCATGCGGCGAACTGGCCGCTGCCCCTTCTCTCAGCGGCCACCTATTGGCTCCTCGGTGAGCGGGTGTTCACGGCCGCATCGGAAACCGGCTTCCAAGGTTCACTCACCGTGTTCATCGCGCTCATCGGAGCCGCGCTCCTGATTCCATGATTGCCAGGCCGCCCACCACTCCGGCACCCCAAACCCAACCGAAGGACCGCCTGCCCCACCCCGGCAACCCAAACCGGACGGCATCCCACCGGGAGCCGCGCCACCGCCACCAGCACTCCCAATCCGAAAACGAACCGCCTATGCGCTCCCCCCTGAAACGTTGGCTCAAGACCCAATTCAATCCCTGGATGCGGCGTTACATCCCCCGCGGGCATCCCCTGTGGTACCCGTATGAATTGACCCGGAAGCGATTGGCGGCCGCCCGCGGCGGGCCCCGGCCCAACCCGGACTACGTCACCCACGAGAACATCCTCCTGGCGCCCCAGAAGGCCATCTTCTTCACGGTGCCCAAGGTGGCGGCTTCCTCCTTGAAATCCGTTTTTGCCGAAGTGCTCCAACTGCCGGTGCCGGCGGGCGAACTGATTGAGGCAATCCACCACGTCAATTTCCCCCATGTCAAAAAGTACCAAATCCCGCGCCGTTACGCCGACCACTTCCGGTTCTGCTTCGTGCGGAACCCCTGGGACCGCTTGGTGGCGACCTACAAGGACAAGGTCAATTACGGCAAGGGCCACATTTACGAGCGCTACGACAATCCGTTCATCCAGTACCTTCGGGAACGGGGATTGGACCATACGAAGATGGAATTTGCCGATTTCGTCGCGTTTGTCGCCCAGTTGCCCGACGTGGACGCGGAAGGCCACCTCCGCTCCCAGCACCTCTACACCGAGGATGAACACGGGCGCTCGCTGGTCAATTTCGTTGGCAAAATGGAGAACATCGGCCGCGATTTCGAGGTGATCCGCGAGCGCCTGGGCATCCGCCAGACCGTGCCCCACCTGCGCAAAAACCAACACAAACCGTATTGGGAATATTACGACGACAAAACGGCGGCCATGGTAAACGAACGCTTCCGGACAGACATCGAACGATTCCGCTACCGGTTCCGCGAGGAAACCTCGGCGCCGGTTCAAGCGGTGCCCAATGGCGAGCCCGTTGCCACCGTTTCCGGAAGGTGAGCCGAAGTTTGCCCGGGCACCGGTCGGCGGTGCGGGCACGCGGCAAGCCACCGGCCCGGTCGCGTTTCGGAGATTACTCCAGCAATAATTTATCATGAAGAAGTCCATCATTTGCACCATCGGTCCCGCCTCCCAACATCCCCGGCTGCTGCGGCGGCTCCAGGATCTGGGCGTGGGGCTGTTCCGGATCAACCTCTCGCATACCCGGATCGAGGATGTCGCCCCCACCATTGCGTTCCTGCAACAGCACGCCGGCGTGCCGGTTTGCCTGGACAGCGAGGGGGCGCAAGTGCGCACGGGCACCTTCGCGTCCGCCCCCGTCAGCCTGCAGGAGAACACTTTTGTGGAAGTGCACAGCGGCCCGGAACCCGGGCAGGGCGCCGAGTTGACCCTGACGCCGCCGCGCATCACCGAAGCCCTCGCGGTGGGCGATTTGATCACGATCGACTTCAACGGCGTGGTGGCGCAGGTGGTCGAGGCGCAGGACGGGCGCGTCCTGCTGCGCATCCTGAACGCCGGCGTGGTGGGCATCAACAAGGCGGTAACCGTGCATCGGGACCTGCCCCTGGCCGCCATCACACCCAAGGACCGGGAGGCCATCCGGATCGGCCGCCAGATGGGCGTGCGGCATTTCGCCCTGTCGTTTGCGAATTGCGAGGCGGACGTGCGGCAGATGCGGGAACTCATCGGCGCGGAGGCGACGCTGATCTCGAAGATCGAGTCCCTCAACGGGATCGCGAACTTGGAGGCGATCGCCCGGCACTCGGACGCGCTGCTGATCGACCGGGGGGATTTGTCCCGGCAGGTGCCGCTGGCCAAAATTCCCGCCTTTCAGAAGGAGATCGTGCGCCGGGGCCGGGCGGCGGGCCGGCCGGTGTTCGTGGCCACGAACCTGCTGGAGTCCATGATCAAGCTGCCGGTGCCGACGCGCGCCGAATTGACCGACATTTACAATAGTTTGGTGGACGGCGCCGACGGTCTCGTGCTGGCCGCGGAAACGGCGATCGGACAATATCCCGTCGCCTGCGCCAGCATGGTCGCGCGGGTGATTTCCGAGTTTGTGCAGGCGCCCGGCGCGCCCCTTTGCTCGGATGGATCGCTGCTGATCCGACCGCACGGCGGCACCTTGGTCCAACAACTCCTGGCGCCCGGCGGGGAGGCGGACCTGGCCGCACTGCCCCAGCTGGTGGTGGAGGACACGGACTTGATGGATGCGGAGCAAATCGCTTTGGGCACCTTTTCACCGCTGCAAGGTTTCATGGACCGGGCCACCCTGGCCTCGGTGCTGGAGCGGAACCGCCTGGTGGATGACACCGTATGGACCCTCCCCATCCTCCTGCCCATCAACCCACAACAAAGCCCCCGCCTGTCCGCCGGCCAACGCGTGGCGCTCTGCTCTCAAGACGGCACCATCCATGCGGTGTTGGACATCTCCGAGCGGTTCGCCTATGACCCGCAGGAGCTGGTCGCGAAGTGGTTTGGAACGACTTCCAGCGAGCATCCTGGCGTCGCGCGGGTGTTGCAGCGCGGGACGAATTTCTTGGCCGGCAAGGTCACGCTGGTACGGCATTTGGAGTCGCCGCATTCGCGGTATATGCTGAGCCCGACCCAAACCCGTTTTCTCTTCAATCAAAAGGGATGGGAGCGGGTGGTGGGATTCCACACGCGTAATGTGGCGCACCGGGCTCACGAGCATATCCAGTTGGAGGCGCTCACGCGCACGGACGCCGATGGGCTGTTGATCAGTCCCGTCGTCGGCCGGGGCAAGCGGGGTGATTTCCGGTCCAGCGCGGTGCTGGCCACCTACCAAGCGGGTTTGGATGCCGGGGTCTACCCGAAAAATCAGGCGATCTTGAGCGCTTTCGCCTCCTATCCCCGCTATGCCGGCCCGCGGGAGGCCGTGTTCACCGCCCTGTGCCGCCAAAACATGGGTTGCAGCCACTTTATCGTGGGTCGGGACCACACCGGGGTGGGCAATTTCTACCCGGCCGACGCGAGCCAGCGGATTTTTGAGCGCGTGGGCGGTCTGGACATTGTGCCCGTGTTCTTCGGCGCCATTGGCTATGATGCGGAAAGGGATGCCTACGTGGATGGGCTGGACTGCGGCGTCAGCCCGCTGAGCGGCACCGCCGTGCGGGACGCCGTGCGCGGCGGGCGGGAATTGCCCCGCTGGCTGGTGCGGGATTGCGTGCAAGCAGCGTTGCGGCGGGAGGAACTAGCCGGGCGCGAACTGCTGGTCGCGTAGCGGCCGCCCCCCTTTCCCCGGCAATTCACAAGGGACCATTGATCCGGGGCGATCCGGCCCTGGCAGGTCTTTGGGGATTAGCCCCGCACCGCAACGCAGGGCAGGCCGAGATGCTTGCCGAAAGCCATGCCGTGGAGCATGCTTTGGACCATGCAGACATCATCACCTGCCCGCCCCACCGCCCTGCTCCCGCACACTTTTGGGAGCTTGATCATCAGCTTGGGATTCCTTGCCGCCAACCTAACCCAGCTTGGCGCCGCCGTCGCAGCCGATTCCCCCACCCCACCGGTGACCGCGGCGGCGCTGGGGGTTACGACCAATTCCTTGCGCGGGCACATCGAGGCATTGGCGTCCGATGCGTTTGAAGGACGGCTCCCGGGTTCGCCGGGGGAGGAGCGCACAGTGGACTATTTGGTGCGCCAATTCCAAGCGCTGGGCTTGGAGCCGGGGAATCCGGACGGCACCTACCTGCAGGCCGTCCCGCTGGTGGGCTTTACCGCCGCGCCGCGGATCGGGTTCGCCCTGCCCGAAGGCCGTTGGGAGCCGGGATTCCCGAAGGATTGCGTGGTCTGGTCGCGGCACTACGAGCCGGAAGTGCGGGTGACCAACTCCGAAGTGGTGTTCGTGGGTTACGGCGTGGTGGCGCCGGAATACGGCTGGGACGACTACAAGGAAGTGGATGTGCGGGGCAAAACCATCCTCATGCTGGTCAACGATCCACAAGTGCCGGACCCGCGGGATTCACAGAAGCTGGACGACCGCTTTTTCAAAGGGCGGGCCATGACCTATTACGGCCGGTGGACCTACAAATACGAAATCGCCACGGCGAAGGGCGCGGCCGCGGCCTTGGTTATCCACGAAACCGGGCCGGCGGGTTATCCCTGGGCGGTGGTGGTGGGGAGCAACAGCCGGGAGAATTTCGACCTGCAAACGGCGGATCGGAACCGGGGCCGGGTGCCGGTGGAAGGTTGGGTCACCTTGGAAAGCGCCCAAAAGCTCGTCCGTGCCGCCGGGCGGGATTGGGCGGCCTTGAAACAAGCGGCGGTGCGCCCGGACTTCCGGCCGGTGTCCCTCGGCAGCCGCGCGGACTTCACCATCACCAACACGCTGCGCGAGGTCGCCTCCCGGAATGTCATTGCGCGTCGTGAAGGTTCGGACCCCAAACTCAAAAACGAGTATGTGATTTACACCGCGCACTGGGACCACCTGGGCCGCAATCCGAAGTTGGAGGGCGACCAAATCTTCAACGGCGCGGTGGACAACGCCTCGGGCACGGCGGGCCTGCTGGAATTGGCGCGGGCGTTCAGCCATTTACAACCCAAGCGCACCGTGTTGTTCCTGTCCGTGACCGCGGAAGAGAAAGGATTGCTCGGCGCCAAATACTACGCCGCCCATCCGCTGTATCCCCTGGCCCAAACCGTGGCCAATCTCAACATGGACAGCCTGAACGTTTGGGGTCGCACGCGGGATGTGTCCATCGTCGGCCACGGCCAAACGACCATGGAGGAGACCGTGACCGCGCTCCTGGGCGCGCGGGGCCGGGTGCTGATCCCGGAAGACGAGCCCGAGAAAGGCCTGTTCTACCGTTCGGACCATTTTGAGTTTGCGAAGCAGGGTGTGCCCGCGCTCTACCTCAAGGGCGGCATCGATTACCTGGGCCGCCCGGCCGGTTACGGCCGCCAAATCCACGAGCAATACACCCAAAACGACTACCACAAAGTCACCGACGAGATCAAACCCGACTGGGATTTGACGGGCGCGGTGGAAGACCTGGAGTTGTTGCTGCAAGTGGGGAACCAACTCTCCCAAGGCGGAGAATGGCCGCGCTGGCAAGCCGGCTCGGAATTCCGCGCCCGCCGGGAGGAGATGCTCCGCGGCGCGGGCGCTCGTTTGACCCAACCATGAATTTCAAATTGGGGGTAAAAGCCGCGCCGACGGCTTGGCAAGCGGCCTGGTGATTCTTGGCTTGGGAGCGGGATAAGTTGTCGGATCAGTCGACGCCCGTCGGAGCAGCCACCAGGTTTGCCAGCAGGCAAAGCTGTTCCGGAATCGGAGGATAAGCGACGGTGACTTGGCGGAGTTCATTAATGCCAATGGACCGCGCTCCGTTGGCGGTGCCGGCCAGCGCCGTCCGCGCTTGGAGTTGCTCCTGAAACCAACGGGTCCGAAGCAGGTGGGCGAGGAAATCATCCGCCAAACGATCCGGCCGGGCGCGCAGGGCAACCACACCGGGGGCCAGGGCGACCGGCCCGAAAGGCAATCGCGCCACCGCGCCCAAGGGGGCAGCCAGGCTGAGTAGAACATCGCCCCGACGGGGAACCCCGCCGCGGATCCAAGCTGAACAATCCGTCGGCGCAGGGATTGGTGCGGGGTGCAGAGCGGCGAGGCTCCCGTCCGCCAAAGCGGCGGGCGTGACCAACGGCAAACTTAGCGCCGCCGGGGGGAGGACCGGTCCGGCGGCGGCCATGATGGTGAGGACGCAATCTTCGAGTGGAACCGCCCGCCAAGGGGACCGGTCCACAAATTCGTGAGGCGGGCGGGTGGAAGCCTCTTGCACAGGCGTTTGGCGGGCGGCAATGGCGGCCCGGAACTCCGGCGAGACCCGGTGCCAGTCCACGACATCCACCGACATGGGCAGGTAGGATTCCGCAAAGACCGACTGGATTTGGCCGAGGCGTTGGAGCGGAAGGGCGGCTGGAGCAAGCACGGCCAGGTCCAAGTCCGAGGTGGCCTGGGCGGTGCCTTGAACGCGCGAACCAAAGGCCCAAACGGCGCAGTCCGGTAATTCCCAGTGCAGGATGGCGCGCACAGCCGCCAAATGGTGCGGACGGAGATCAAGCAGGGTGCTTTTGCAACTCCCGGAGCAGCAGGCGCGCGTCCGCCGCGAAACGCCGCGCGGTGGCATAAACTTCATTGGCAACCGCGATTCCGTAGGCGTGCACGGTCTGGTTGCGGGCTTGATTGTACTCAAACCACACTCCGGCATCCCCAATGAGTCGCATTTCCGCCGCCAAGCGGAACAATTCCCGGCGGCTGAGTCCGTTCGTGTCGGATACCCCCAGCCAATCAAAATGCCGTTTGATCATCTTCCAAGCCAGTTCGTAGGTGTACTCAAAACGGTGAATGGTGGCGTCCCGGACAATGTCTTCCCCGGCAATTTGAAGGATTTTTTCCAAGGAAGCCAATGCCTCGGGAAAGGGGGCGAGAACCAGCGGCGGATTCATGATGGGCTTGGCGTGCGAGCGGTTGGACAAAACCAATTTTGAAGGATTGGGAAAAGCGGTCCCCGATCTGGCCGGTTGCCCGAGCCGGCAAACTCCAAACAAGCGACGCGTAACCCGGCGATGGCAGGGAGCTTAAGCCACGCCGGCGGAAGAAGCAATCCGCGGAGCGGCTGCGGAGGCAAATTACGACTCGCCCCGCCTTGGAATCAAAGGGTCGCGAAGAGCTTCTCCAAATATTCGCGGTTTTGGCGGGCGGCGGCGGTGATGGTGGCGGGGGTGGCGCCGGCGGGTTTGGCGCAGCATTCGACCATGACGGGGCCGTGGAAGCCGGCTTGTTTGAGCTCGTGGAAGACGGCGGCGAAATCCACTTTGCCGGTGCCGAAGGCGAGAAACACCTCGCCGTGGGGGCGGTCGCAGTCCTTGGCGCAGAAGCCGGTGACGTGTTGGGCAATGGGTTTGAGCTGCTCCAGGGGATCCTTGCCGGTGTAGTAGATGATGTTGCCGGCGTCGTACCACACTTTGAAGTTGGGGTGGCGGACTTTTTCGAGGCAACGGGTGATTTCCTCGGCGGCGCCACTGCCCCCGCCGTGAGGTTTGAGCACCAAACGCAGGCCGCGCTCCTGGCTGTACGCGGCGGCGTCCGCCATGGCGCGGTAGTAGGTTTCGTAATCGGCGGCTTGGTTGACACCGAAAGTGAGGAGGTATTCCAACCCGAGAAATTGCGCGTGATCGATTTGTTGGCGAAGGCTTTTGATGGCGTCCGCCTCAACCAAGGGCGTCGCCAGGCGCAAGGCGCCGAGGTTGGCGCGGAGACCGCGGGCGGCAATTTTGGCTTTCACTCCGGCCAGATACTCCGCGGTGGCTTCGGCGGCGATCAACGGTTCGCCCGGGGAAGGGGTGAGCAAACCGGCCAACCGGTAACCGGCGTCGCGGATGCCGTCGAGGGCGGTGTCCAAGGTCCAATGCGCTTCGGCGTTCACCCAGGGGCGGTTGAAACAACCGATGGGCCAGGCCACGCCCACGGGGTCCGCGGCCGGGACAGTCGCGGGCGCGAGGGCGGCGGCCGCGGCGGCCAAGGTGGTGGTGCGCACAAATTGGCGACGGTTCTGCCTCATGGGGAAGGGGGTTAAGGTTTGACGGCTTTGACGGCGGGATGCGCCTTGAGGCCGGCCAAGGCGGTTTTCAGCCGGGCTTCCCCGGCGGCATCAGGCGGCAGAGCGGCGGCGTGGAAAGCGGGCAGCAATTGGTCCCAAACCACGTTCAACTCGGCCTGCATGTCGCTGGTGTCCGCCGTGATCGCCACCACGGCGTCCTGCTCGGGCAGGACGACACAGAACTGGCCGGACATGCCGTCGCCGCGGAACGCGCCGTGGCGGCACCGCCAAAATTGGAAGCCGTAGCCCTGCTCCCAATCACTCTGGGGATTGCTCCCGTTGCCCACCTGGCGTGAAGTCGCCAAGGCGACCCAGGCGGTGGGCACCAACTGCCGCCCCTCCCATTGACCCTTCTGCAAATACAATTGGCCGAACTTGGCGATGTCCTCGGTACGGACATAAAGGCCGTAACCGCCAAAATTGACGCCTTGCGGGCTGGCTCCCCACTCCGGATTCTCGATCCCCAGCGGCTCAAACAAGCGCGGCCGCAGGTATTCCAAGACGGGTTGCCCCGTCACCTTCTGCACAATCGCCGAGAGCATGTAGGTCGCCGGAGTATTGTACATGAAGTGCGTTCCGGGCTTGTGCGGCACCGGCTGCGCCAAGAAGGTGCGCGTCCAAGGCTGATCGCCGGAATCGCGGATCTTGGCCTCGGCATCCTGCCCGGCATTCATGGTGAGCAGATCGCGCACCCGCATGGCTTTAAGATTCTTGGAGGGATTGGCCGGGGCGTCGTCGGGGAAGAACTTGAGGACTTCGTCATCCAAGCTGAGCTTGCCGGATTCGATGGCCAAGCCCACCGCCGTGGAGGTGAAGCTCTTGCTGAGGGAGTGCAGCACATGCCGCTTCTCCGCCGCCTCCGGCGCCCACCAACCCTCCGCCACGACCTGGCCGTGCCGCACCAGCATGAAGCTGTGCAGGGTATGGACCTTGGCGTCGGCGGTTTCGACAAAGGCGCGGATCCCGGCCGAGGACACGCCCTGGGCTTCCGGGGTGCTGCGGGGGAGGGCCGGCCCGGCGCCGCGGGCCGCGGGACCGGCGAGGAGGCAAAGCAAACTGACCCGGAAAAGGAAGGGAACGCCTTTCAGCTTCATATAAATTTGGTCCGGCCCGGTCTGGCGGGCGTTGGGTGAACGCGGCCACTCTGCCACGGGCAACGGGCCAAGTAAAGCCCCCCCGGCCGTGACGCAGGACCGCGCGCCGGCGGAATCCCCCGGACAAACCGGTCGAAACGCCGATGGAAAGTACTTTACACACCCCCCCGAGCGTCGTACATTCTCGCCCTTGTAACATTAAAGACGATTGAATAGCTGATAGATTATGGAAGCAAAAGCGAAGACGATTTCGGATTTCAAGCTGCATGACCGGGACACGGGTTCGGCAGATGTGCAAGTCGCCCTGTTGACCCAACGGATCAACCACTTGACTGAGCACCTGCAAAAGAATGTGAAGGACCACAGCTCCCGCCGTGGCCTGCTGATCATGGTCAGCCAGCGCCGCCGCTTGCTGGACTACCTGCACACCACCGATTCGACCCGGTACACCAGCGTCACCAAGAAGCTCAAGCTGCGCAAGTAGCCCCCGGCCCCGGAAGCCGCTCCGAGCCGTTCCCCACGCGGGGACGGCGGGTCGCGACTTCCATGCTTTGATTTCCCTCACCCGTCCGGGTTGGCGTACGCGGCCGATTCGGTGACGGGGGACAACCCACGCGTGAAAAATCTCCGTTGCCCTTGGGTAATTTCAATCAAGCCCCGGCTCTTTGCCGGAGCCTGATTGAAGTTC
Organism: uncultured Pedosphaera sp.; assembly: GCA_903930565.1. Classification (GTDB taxonomy): domain Bacteria; phylum Verrucomicrobiota; class Verrucomicrobiia; order Limisphaerales; family Pedosphaeraceae; genus CAIXFN01. The sequence continues at coordinate 4,934 of CAIYZC010000415.1, read as the reverse complement.
CTCGGTGGCGACGGAGGCATCCCAGGATACCCGAATGTCAGAAAAGATAACCGCCCAATTGGGCGACAAGCAGATTACGATTGAGTGCGGCAAGCTCGCCAAGCAGGCGGACGGCGCCGTGACTGTCCAACTCGGCGAGACCATTGTTTTGGTCGCCGCCGTGGCCGCCACCAAGGCCAAGCCCGGACAAGACTTTTTCCCCCTGACCGTCGATTACCGCGAAAAAGCGGCCGCGGCGGGCAAATTCCCCGGCGGCTATTTCAAGCGCGAAGGCCGCCCCACGGAAAAGGAAATCCTCACCTGCCGCCTCACCGACCGGCCCATCCGGCCCCTCTTCCCCAAGGGTTGGTACAATGAAGTGCAGGTGCAAACCGTGGTGCTGAGCGCCGACGGCGAAAACGATCCGGATATTCTCAGCATCATCGGCGCCTCCGCGGCCCTGAGCGTCAGCGACATCCCTTGGGCCGGGCCCTTGGGCGCGTTGCGCATCGGCCGCATCGCGGGCAAGTTCGTCGCGAACCCCACGCACGCGGAAATGGCCGAGAGCGATCTCGACCTGATCTACGTGGGCAACTCCTCGGACATCGTCATGTTCGAAGGCGCCGCCAAGGAAATGAGCGAGGCCGACTTCATGGCCGCCTTGGACTTCGGCCACGAATGCTGCCAGCCGCTGATCGCGGCCCAGAAGGAATTGACCGCCAAGGGCGGCAAAGCCAAACGCGCCATCAACCTCAACATCGTTCCCGCCGAAATCTTGAACGAAGCCAAGGCCTTGGCTGGTGACCGCATTGTGGGCGCCCTGCTCACCCCCGCCAAATTGGCGCGCGAAGCCGCCGTCAACGCCATCTTCGCCGAAGTCGGCACCAAGCTCGTCGCCAAATTCGGCGCCGACAAGGTGACGGAATTCGTGTTGAAAGACGCGCAGTATTACATCCAAAAGGAAGCCGTCCGCAGCCTCATCCTGGATGACGGCAAACGCCTCGACGGCCGCGGTTTCGACGCCGTGCGCACCATTTCCAGCGAAGTGGGAGTTTTGCCCCGCGCCCACGGCTCCGCGATCTTCACGCGCGGTGAAACCCAGGCGGTCACCCTGGCCACCCTCGGCACGAACGAAGACGCCCAGGAATTTGATTCCTACACCGGCGGCAGCAACGAGAAGAAGTTCATCCTGCACTACAACTTCCCGAACTTCTCCGTGGGCGAAACCGGCCGCATCACCGGACCCGGCCGCCGCGAAATCGGCCACGGCGCGCTCGCCGAGCGCTCCATTGAGCCGATGATTCCGTTGGCCACCTTCCCCTACGCCGTGCGCGTCACCAGCGAAATCATGGAGTCGAACGGTTCGACCTCCATGGCCTCCGTCTGCGGCGGCACGCTCGCCCTCTTGGACGCCGGCGTGCCCATGATCCGCCCGGTCGGCGGTATCAGCGTCGGCATCTGCACCGAGCACGACGACGAGCACCGCATCCACCGCTACCAAATCCTCACCGACATCATCGGTTGGGAAGACGCCTTCTGCGATATGGATTGCAAGATCGCGGGTACCGAAAAGGGCATCACGGGCTTCCAACTGGACCTCAAGCTGCGCGGGATCCCGCACAAGATCATGGCCGAAGCCCTGGTCAAAGCCCACGCCGCCCGCCTGCACATCCTCGCCGAAATGGCCAAGACCCTGGCCGAGCCGCGCAAGGAAATGAGCAAGTATGCGCCGCGCATCGTCACCCTGAAGATCAACCCCGAGAAGATCGGCGCCTTGATCGGGCCCGGCGGCAAGAACATCAAGCGCCTGGTCGAAGAATCCGGTTGCGAAATCAACATCGAAGACGACGGCACGGTCAACATCTACTCGGTCTCCGCCGAAGGGATGAAGATCGCCCGCGACGCCATCGAAGGCATGACCGCCGAGGCCGAGATCGGCAAGATCTACCGCGGCCGCGTGGTGACCATCAAGGAATTCGGCGCCTTCGTGGAGTTCCTCCCCGGCCGCGACGGCTTGGTCCACATCAGCGAGCTGGCGAACTTCCGGGTGAAAGTTTGCGAAGACATCGTCAAGATCGGCGACGAAATCTGGGTCAAATGCCTGGGCGTGGACGAAAAAGGCCGCGTGAAGCTCTCCCGTCGCGCCGCCATGGCGGAACGCGATCAAGAAATGAACGGTGGCATCCCCTCCGCCCCGCCCGAAGGTGTGGCCGCGACCGGCAACCAACCGGATGTCGGCGGTTACTCCGAGGACCGCGGTGGTGAACGCGAAGGCGGCCAAGGTGGCGAACGCCGCGAAGGCGGCGGCGGCCGGGGCGACGGTGGTGGTCGCGGTGGACGTGGCGGCCGTGGCGGCGGCGGCAGCGGCGGTGGTGGTGGTGGCGGCCGCGGCCGGCACTAAGCCTCCGGTTCGCAATTGAACTTCACGGGCGGGCCGTTCACGGCCCGCCCTTTTTCGTGCCCGGGCGGGACGGACGCATGCCCGACCGGGGATGGCGCATTCCCGCACAGACGAGCCAGTTGTCCGGGTAGCCTCCACCATCCACCATGCCCTCCATGTTCAAGCCGGGGGAGGCCAAATATACCTGGTGAGGGGGAGGAACGGCCACTGAGCCCCCACTGCGGCCACCCGTCGGAGGGATCACTCCGAAGCAGGGTTACAGACGACCAACAAGCCTTGCTCGGCGCGGAACCGCGAATCAGCGCGGCTCAGGCAACGGGGCGGCGACAACAAAACCCAAAACATCCGCCACGGACCGCTCTTTGGTGTCCGAAGGGGAGTTCAAAACCTTGAGTTTGCCAGCGCTTCCCGCACGGTAGACCAACGTGCTCGACCCACCGCCGTCGAGATTGATGGCACTGTCGCAGTGCAGCTGTTTCATCTGCTCGGCCAACTCGGGAAGCGTCATCCCCACGGAGTAGTTGGTTCGGCGGCCATCCACCACCACCAAGGTCAGTTGCGTGCCCGAGGCGTCCAAACCCACGGCGGTGCGGGGGTGCCGTTGGTTCGTAAACTTGGCGTTCGAGGGCACCCATTGACCGCCCCGCAGAATGATCTGGCCGCCCCCCATGATTTGCCGCGCTTCGGCGTCCACCGGAGTGGCGGGACCAAGTTCGGCCAAGCGCGCCCGCCCGCCATTCAGCAACTCCAAAACCGGACGGATGGCCGTGGGACGGTGCCACAACTCCCCGTCCGTCATCGCCGTCCCGACCGGCGTCGCAGCCTTGCCACGGATGTAGCCCGTCTTGCGCCCTTCCTTGTCCTTGGTGTTTTGGGCGTCAAAAAAATCGCCGTTGATCGCCACATCGAAATGCTCGCGGGCCGCGATCTCACTGGTGGGGCGCAGGGAAGTGGGCCAGTAGGTGGGCGCGTTGGTCGGCGGGCCGCCCCGCGCCACCCGGGCGGTCACCCGTGGATCCCGCAGGTTGATGCGCACCACATAAATGGACTCCTTGGGCTCCGGTCTCGTCAAATGCTCGCAACTCACCGGTGGGATTTCGGCGGAGGATTGCGCCCGCGCCGAAGAGGGGCCGAGCCAAACAACGACGGCGAGCACCGCCGCCCCAAAATGCCGGGAAAAGGTTCGCATCCCCGCAAAACTAGCCGCCGTCCGCGCGGCCGGACAGTCCAAAATGGTGGTTTGCCCCCCCACTTACCACCCTGTAAACCAAAGCATCAAGGCCATTGCCGCCCCCCAACCGGGCTGGTAGGGTGCGGCATGAGTGAACCCAAAATCGCCCAACGCGGCCCCTATGTGCTCCCCACCCTGCCCGGCACTTTCCGCTGGTGCAGTTGCGGCCAATCCGCCGCCCAGCCCTTCTGCGACGGCTCGCACAAAGGGAGCGCTTTCGCCCCGGTAAGGGTGGAAGTGGCCGCCGCCAAAACTATCGCGTGGTGCGGCTGCAAACACTCCAAAAACGGGCCCTTCTGCGACGGCAGCCACTCCGCCCTGGCTTAATCCCGGAGTTTTGCCACCGGCAGCCCGCCGCCGACGGGAGTGGCCGCTGATTAATATAATGCCCGCGAGCGCGAAGGGGTAAAGGTCCTCCCCATCGCGTCCGTCGCCGCCCCTGCATAACGGGTTATTTCGGACGGAATCCCCGCTGCTGCGGTGCTGGTCCGCCGCCGGCCCCGCCCCCCGCCCCCCACCTCCGGCGGCTTCGGCCGCCCAAGCGGAATCTTTTCGGCCGCCAAGCCCCGGCGGTGATTCCGCCCGCCCGCAATCGGCCCCAGTTTTCCCCGCTTTTTTGCCCCGTTCCTTCCGCCGCGGGGTGATAGTTCCCTCCCCTCCCCCCCCATTCGCCCCCACCCCGCAGTTCTTCAAAACGGGTGACTCAGAAGGAAACCTTGGTGCGGACTCCGCCAAACAGGATTAATCAGGCGCCTTGGAATCATGTAATTTTCTTAATCCCGGGTTCATTCAACCTTCATAAAGACCCGCTACCTTGGGCGCGTGGACGAACAGCAACGGCCACGAACAGCCAACAACTTAATATGAAACGAAAAACTCCTCAGAATGCCTCGACCGCCGGGCGCTTCGACCGAGCGCTTTGCCGCGTCCTCGGATTGGCCGCCGGCGGGATACTCCTCGCCGCCGGCTCCGCCCGCGCCAGCATCGCCTACGGCACCATCAATAACTTCGACACGGTCAACGACACCGGCGTGCCCGCGCACGGGTTCCAGATTGAATTGGACGACCTCCGCAGCGCCAACATTACTTAGAGCGTGTTTTAAAAATCCGATAAAAAGCTACTTTAACGATATTGTACAAGGATTTCGGTTCGTATAGTAGTACCGGATGCAAACGCATCCGCCGACATATCCCAGCGATCTGACTGATGAAGAATGGGCGATCATTGACCCGCTGCTGCCCCAACCCAAATCGGGGCCCGGCAAGCGTGGGCGGCCCCCGAAAGTGGACCTCCGCCGCATGTTCAACGGCGTGCTCTATAAT
>CAIYZC010000414.1 GCA_903930565.1 uncultured Pedosphaera sp. | reverse complement strand
GGCGAGGCGGCCCCGCTGACCGGCGTCCAAACCGCCCCCGGCCCCAACACCGGGGAACTCACCAGCGTGCCCGCCGGCCACACCAAGGTGTTGCCCACCAAACTGAGAGTGGGCGGCACGCCATTGATTCCAATGTTGGCGTGATTGGCGACTTGGGCCGCCGTGAGGGCGCGCCCGTAAATGGCCACGTCCGCCATGTAACCACCGTAGTAGGAGTTCATATCCCGGCCATCCACGCCGATGTAAACGCGGAAGGAGGGGTCCAGCGGGGCGGGATTCCCGCTGGCGGACCCCACCAGCGTGCCATCCGCATACAGGTACCCGTTGGCGCCACTGCGCACCGCGGCCACGTGATGCCAATTGCCGTCCGTCACCGGGCTGGCCACGTTGCCCGAGCTGAAGTTGAATTGGTAGCCCCCGCCCCCGTAGACGGTGAAAGCCAACGTTCCGTCCGCGTTGACGGCGAATTGGTATTCCCCATTGAAGCCCGAGAGGTACCGCTGCTGGATAATCATGGCTTTGGCGGGGCTGTTGGGCTTGATCCACGCTTCCAGCGTGAAATCCGTCGTGCCGGAGAGCGCCGGTCCCGGTCCCAAATCAATAAAGGCGCTGCCGCCGTCGAATTGGTAGGCGACGTTACCGGCCGGGAACCCCGCATCGGCGGGGCTGGAGGGTCCCGCCGCCCCCAGGGTGAACGAGCCGTTCAAGTCGCCGTTGTTGCCCGCGGCGTAATCATAGGCAACGGTGGAATTCACCTCGTTGAGCGGCCAGAAATCCAGCGGCCCGTCCTGCAGCACCGCCGCGACATAAGCCCCCGGCACCGTCACCAACAGGTAATTGGTCTGGCTTTGCGCCACTCCATACCGGTTGGTCACCGTCACGGAATAGAATCCCGCCGCGCCGGTCGTGAGCCCCGTGAGCTTCAAGGTGGGACTGTCGGTCCCGACCGGTGTCGTGCCATTGAATTTCCACCGGTAGTGGAGCAGCGGATCGCCCGTGGCGGCCACGGTGAACGTCGCGCTGCCGCCCACGAAGGCGTAGGTCGTGCTCCCGCTCAAATCGGTGACCAAACTCGGCGGAACAGATCCGGCAATCACTTGGATGGTCCCATCCACCGCGGTGTTGTCCTGCCAGGCAAGGCCATCCTGGAGCGGGAGGTTCAAGGCGCTGAAATTGCCGGAGAACCCGGCCGCGGAGGTGAACAGGGTGAACGTGTCCCCGATCGCCAACGCGCCCCCAAGATTGGTCACGGTCAGGCTCCCGCCCAAGGTCAGCGGATTGCCCACGGACGAAAGGATGGCGGGAACCGGGCCGCCTTTGTTGATCGCCATTTTAATATTGCCCGCCAGATTGGCGTTGCTGACCGTTTGGCTGTAACCGTTGAGATCGATCGTGGCGCCGGCGGAGGTGGCCAGCGTGGCGTTGGTCCCGATGCAATTCACCACCCCGCAGATCGCCGAGCCGGCCCGGACTTGCAGTCCGGAATTGGCGTCCGACGCCGGCGCGTTCAGGCGCAACGAACCCGTCCCGCGTTTGACGAATCCGTACACCCCTTGCCGGGCATCCACACCGAGCGGTCCGTTCAACACCAAGTCGCCGGTGGCGGTGTTGGCCCCGGCGTCCACCTGTCCGGCCATGCCGTAACCATCATTGACCATTTGAATATTGGTCGCGATGACCGAGCCGGACGCGGCCGCACTGCAATGCAGTCCGGTGCTGTTAATGTCAAAGATACCCAGCCCGGCCGGCCCGGTGCCGTATTGCCGAATCGTGGTGGGTGCCCCCAGCAAATTGAGCGTGCCCGAAACGTTGTAAATCGTCCCGCCCGCCAGATACAGCCCCGAGGTCGCGGCCACCCCATCCCCGTAGAGTTGCATCCCGGTGTTGGCGTAGCCGCCCCCGGTGCTGTAGCCCAGCTTCAAGGTCGCGCCATTCGTCACCACGAAGGGGGCGTCGCCGCCGGTGCGCTTGAGAATCTCCAAGGTTCCGGCCGCGACCACCGTGTTGCTCGGGCAGGTGAAGGCGCCGATCAGCCGCAAATAGGCCGTGCCGGACTTGATGAACGAGTTGGTGGGCACCGCCACCGTCAGGGGCGCCGAAATGGTCGCATTTCGATTCGCCGTGATGCCCCCCGTGCCCGCCAGCGTGAGGGTTTGGCTGCCGCTGTTCGTGACGGTGTAGCCGCCGGTATTAAAGGTGATTTGGGCGGCCGTGAGGTTGTCACCCAAGGTGACGGTATAGGCCCCCGCGCCGTTCAGGCCGAAAACGGCGGAATCCGTCGGGTTCCAATAATCATCCCGCGAACCATTCCACCAATTCGTCACCGCGTAGGCCCAGGTG
>CAIYZC010000413.1 GCA_903930565.1 uncultured Pedosphaera sp. | reverse complement strand
GTTGGAATGGTGAATCCGGGCGACCTCCACCGGGGCCCGGTGAACCGCGGCGGAAGCATGGACCGTGGCGTTCGTGCCCGGGTGGTGGGCGGCCGTGTGGGCCGCGGGGTGATGCGCCGCGGCGGCTTCCGTTTTGGGCTTCGAACGCAAAGTTTCGGCGCCCGATTCCTGGTTTGCGGCCGGGGCGGGATGATGCACGACGGGCGCCGGCTTAGCCGGATGGGCGGTCGGGTGGTTCTTGGGGGCCGCCTCGGTCTGCGCGGGCAGACCCCCCACCCAGCCCAACACCGTCAGCGCGGTTAGCCCGAGCTGCAGGGCCCGTCGACCGCACCCGAAATTCATCCCACTAACGTTCTGGTTCTTCATAACTTTGAGCGATTTGGATTCGCTTGGCGAGCCGGTGGCGTTGGTATAAAACTAGCACCGGGCACCCATTTTGTCAAACGCTCCCCCGCCGGGAGAAGCCTCTGGCGCCAAGGGGACGGGAGGAAACGGGCGCGGGGGAAAAATGGAGCGGGTGACGGGAATCGAACCCGCGTGGCCAGTTTGGAAGACTGGAACTCTACCATTGAGCTACACCCGCAACCGACTGTGGCGGCATTCTAAACGCGGGCGCTTGCGTTGTCAATCCCCCTGCGGGTATGCTGGCGCGCAATGAATTCTTGGCTTTTGACGGGCGGGCGCGTGATTGATCCAAGCAGCGGGCGGGATGCCGTGACGGATGTGCTGATCACCGCTGGAAAAATCACCGCGATCGGGCCGGACGCGGCGGCCCAGGCGCCCGCGGACGCGGAGCGCTTCGCCGCCACCGGACTGGTCGTCTGCCCCGGCTTGATCGACCTGCACGTCCACCTGCGCGAACCGGGCCAGTCGGCCAAGGAAACCATCAAGACCGGCACCGAGGCCGCGGCGCGGGGTGGTTTCACCACGATCGTTTGCATGCCCAACACCTCCCCGCGCATCGACAACGCCGGCACCGTCGCCTTGATCCGCGAGCGCGCGGAACGGGAAGGTGTCGTGCGCGTGTTGGTCACGGGCGCGATCACCAAGGACATTGCCGGCGAAGAAATGGCGCCCATCGGGTCCCTGAAAAAAGCGGGGGTGGTGGCGATCACGGACGACGGCCACTGCGTGCAGAACAACGACCTCATGCGCCGGGCGCTGGAGTACGCCAAAATGTTCGACCTGCCCGTGATGGATCATTGCCAGGATTATTCGGTGGTGATGGACGGCGTGATGCACGAGGGCTACTGGAGCACGGTCCTCGGGCTCAAGGGCTGGCCTGCGGCCGGGGAGGAAATGATCGTGGCGCGGAACATTCTCCTCGCGGAACTCACGGGCACCCACATCCACTGCCAACACATGAGCGCCGCGGGCAGCGTGGCCCTGTTGCGGGCGGCCAAAAAACGCGGCGTCCCGGTGTCCGGGGAAGCCTGCCCGCACCATTTCGTGCTCACCGATGCGGCCATCGGCGGGAGCGCGAAGTTTTGGGCGGCGGATGGCGCCGGTGTTTACGGCTACGAGCAACCCGGCGGCCCCCGGCCGGAGTGGCCGGTGTATGACACCAATTTCAAGATGAACCCGCCCTTGCGCACGGCGCAGGACCGGGCCGCCATTTTGGAAGGCTTGGTGGACGGCACGCTGGAGATCCTGGGTAGCGACCACGCGCCCCATTGCGATTACGAAAAGGAAGTGGAATTTGATTACGCTCCTTTCGGCATCACCGGGTTGGAAACGGAGTTGGCGCTTTCGCTCATGCAGTTGTACCACGCGGGCCGGATGAGCCTCCCGGCGGTGCTGGAAAAATTCACAACCGCCCCGGCCCGGCTCCTCAAACTGGAGCAGGGCACGCTCCAGGTGGGGGCGGCCGCGGATGTGACGGTGTTCGACCCAGACCGGGAGTGGGTGTGCCGCCGCGCCGATTCGGCGAGCAAATCCGGGAACAACCCCTTCCACGGCTGGCGTTTGAAAGGCAAAGCGGTGCTGACCCTGGTGGACGGCAAAGCGGTCTGGCGGGAAGGGCGCTGAGTCAAAGCAGTTTTATGAAGCACTCCATACGCGGTTGGCGCCCCTACGCCCTGGCCGCCGCGGCGGCCCTGTTCCTGGTCGCCTGCGAGCAACCGGAGCCGCCCGGCAGCGGGCGATTGGTTTGGCGCACGGATTTGCCGCAGGCGCTGGCGGAGGCCAAGGCGGGGAACAAACGGGTGTTCGTGGATTTCACCGGCTCGGATTGGTGCCCGGCTTGTCAGAAGTTCAGCCGGCGTGTGGGGGATTCCGCCGTGTTCGAGCAATACGCGCGGACCAACCTGGTGCTCGTGAAAGTCGATTTTCCCCAGCACCATCCCCAGCCGCCCGCCTTGGCGGCAGCCAACCTGAAGCTCCAGCAACAATACGCTCCGGAAACGGCGTTCCCCACCCTGCTGTTGCTGGATGCCGAGGGCCGGCCCTTGCTGAAGCAGGTGGGCTACGACGGGCGGTCCGCGCGCGATTACATCGCCGCCCTGGCCAAGGCGGGCGAGCCCGCCCCGGCCCGGTGAACCGGCGGGAAGAGCGTTGACGCCGCCCGGTCCGGCTCCCTAGAGTGGCGCTCGACAACCTTTTGGTGACACTTATTTATGGATTCAAAGGCGAAAACGGCCAACATTTCCTCTTTCCAGCACGAGGAACGCGTCTTCCCCCCGGCGGCGGAATTCTCCGCGACGGCGCACATCAAATCGATGGCGCAATACCGCAAACTGTACCGCCAATCAGTGACCGATCCGGAGACCTTTTGGGCCGGCCAGGCCGAGCGGGAATTGGTGTGGACCAAGCCGTGGAAAAAGGTGCTCCAGTGGAAGGTCCCCTCCGCCAAGTGGTTCGTGGGCGGGAAGCTCAACGTCAGCGCCAACTGCCTCGACCGCCATCTCGCCTCCCCGACCGCCAACCAGGCGGCCATCATCTGGGAAGGTGAGCCCGCCGGTGCCGGCATTCATGGCGAGCAACGCACCCTCACCTACCGCCAATTGCACCGCGAAGTCTGCCTGTTCGCCAATGTGCTCAAGCGCCACGGTCTTAAAAAAGGCGACCGCGTCATCATTTACCTGCCCATGGTCCCCGAGGCGGCCATCGCCATGCTCGCCTGCACCCGCATCGGCGTGGTCCATTCCGTCGTCTTTGGCGGCTTCAGCGCCCAGTCCGTCGCGGACCGTATCGCCGACTGCCAGGCCCGCATGGTCATCACGTCCGATGGCGGTTTCCGCCGCGGCACCGTCGTCCAGCTCAAGAAAAACGTGGACGACGCCCTCGCCCTCAAGGATGCCCACGGCGAACTGCTCGCCAAGACCATCGAAAAAGTCGTCATCCTGCGCCGCGCGAACAACGACATTCGCGTGGTCGAAGGCCGGGACATCTGGTGGCACCGCGAAGTGGAGCAAGTTTCGGCGGATTGTCCCGCGGAGCCCATGGACAGCGAAGCTCCGTTGTTCATCCTTTACACGAGCGGTTCCACCGGCAAGCCGAAGGGCATCCTGCACACCACCGGCGGTTACCTGCTCACGGCCAAGCTGACCACCAAATACGTGTTCGACCTCCGCCCCACGGACGTCTATTGGTGCACCGCGGATGTCGGCTGGGTCACCGGCCACAGCTATGTGGTCTATGGCCCGTTGGCCAATGGCGCCACCAGCTTCATGTATGAAGGCGCGCCCAACCACCCGGAGCCGGACCGCTTTTGGCGCATCGTCGCCCAATATGGCGTCACCATCCTCTACACCGCCCCCACGGCCATCCGGGCCTTCATGAAATGGGGCGAACAATGGCCCAAAAAGCACGACCTTTCCTCCCTGCGCCTCCTCGGCACGGTGGGTGAACCCATCAATCCCGAGGCTTGGATGTGGTACCACGAAGTCATCGGCGGCAAACGCTGCCCCATCGTGGACACGTGGTGGCAGACCGAAACCGGCGGCATCATGATCACCCCGCTGCCCGGCGCGACGCCCACCAAACCGGGCACCGCCACGCTGCCTTTCTTCGGCATCGTCCCCGAGGTGGTGGACGACCAAGGCCGGCCGGTCCCCCGGCTGAGCGGCGGCAAACTGGTCATCCGGCAGCCCTGGCCGGGCATGTTGCGCGGCATTTGGGGCGACATGGACCGCTACCAGGCCACCTATTGGAACGAAGTCAAAGGCAGCTATTTCACCGGCGACGGTTGCCGCCAGGACAAGGACGGCTATTTCTGGATCGTGGGCCGCATTGACGACGTCCTCAACGTGGCCGGTCACCGCATCGGCACCGCGGAAGTCGAAAGCGCCCTCGTCAGCCACCACGAAGTCGCCGAAGCCGCCGTCGTGGGCCGGCCGGACGAATTGAAAGGCCAGGCCTTGGTGGCGTTCGTGACCGTGAAAACGGGGGTCGTGGCCGACCAGAAGCTGCGGGAAGCCCTGCGCCAGCAGGTGGCCCGCGAAATCGGCCCCGTGGCGAAGCCCGACGATATCCGCTTCGCCGAATCCCTCCCCAAGACGCGCTCCGGCAAAATCATGCGCCGCCTCCTCAAACAAGTCGCCGCCGGCACCGAAATCAAGGGCGACACGACCACTTTGGAGGATTTCAGCGTCCTCGCCCGCCTCGGCAGCAGCGAGGAATAACGGGCGCTTCCGCCCCCCGCGGGCCGGTCGCCAAAATTTCCGCGATAAAAACTTGCGCGGGGCGGCCGGACGCGGTAGGGTCTTCCGCGTCAGTGGGCGCACCCATAGCTCAATTGGATAGAGCGTCTGACTACGGATCAGAAGGTTCCAGGTTCAACTCCTGGTGGGTGCACCATCGCCAATCGGCCGCCATTCGGCGGCCTTTTTCTTTCCCTCCGCCCACCCGACGCTCACTCGGTGCCGACTGGCTTCGGACCGTCTTCCCCGCTAAACTCGCGGCGGCATGAATTATAAGATTTTGGGATTGGGCGAGGTCCTATGGGATTTGCTCCCCACCGGCCCCGCTTTGGGCGGGGCGCCCGCGAACTTCGCCTGGCATGCGCGCACGCTGGGCGCGACGGCGGGGGTGATCACCCGGGTGGGACTGGACGCCTGGGGAGCGGAAATCCAAAAACGCTTTGCGGCCGTCGCTTTCCCGCCCGAACTCGTGCAAGTGGACCCCGCCGCGCCCACCGGCACGGTCAGTGTCCGCATGTCCTCCGCCGGGGTGCCGGATTACACCATCCATGAGGGTGTCGCTTGGGATTTTCTGGCGGCCACGCCCGCCGCCCGGGCGGCGGTGGGGGCGGCCGATGCGGTTGGCTTTGGCAGCCTGGCGCAACGGACCCCCGCGGCCAGGGCGGCGGTTCAAACCCTCCTCGCGGCCACCTCCCCGGCCGCGCTCCGGGTCTTCGATCTGAACTTGCGCCAACATTATTACGACCGGGACACCCTGCTGGCCTCCTTGGAGCGGGCCAATGTGCTCAAGTTGAACGAAGCCGAACTGCCCATCTTGGTCGAGTTGCTGGGCTTGCCCGGTGAAACGCGCGCCGCCCTGTCGGCCTTGGCGGCCGCCTTTCCCCTCCGGCTGCTGGCTTTGACGCGCGGCCCGGCGGGCAGCCTCCTCTGGCGCGCCGGCGAATGGTCCGACCATCCGGGGGCGCCGGTGCGGGTCGTGGATACGGTGGGGGCGGGCGACGCTTTCACGGCGGCGCTGGTCTTGGGTGAACTCCAAGGCCGGTCTTTGGCGGAGCTAAACTCCCTCGCCAACACCGTGGCCCGGGCGGTTTGCGCGCAAGCGGGAGCCACCCCGCCGCTGCCGGCGGAACTGGTCCGCCAGTTCGCCGGTTGATCGGCGTTCAAAAATGGCCGGCATTTTCTTGTTGCGGCCTCCGTGGGACCGGACTAAAACTCCTCTGTTGCGGATTGGAAAAATCCCAACTCCCCCGGAGCCCGCTTGTGCGACCAGGCGGGCACTGGACGCAGTGACCCCAAACCGTTCGTTAAACCGTCCGTTTGTGCAACACTAACCTTGCCATGAAAAACCCCCTAGCCCAAGCCATCCCTCGACTCCGCGCGTTTGCCCTCACCCTCGCGGTCCTCTGCTCCGCCACCCTCGCGCACGCCAATCCCTTCGCCAGCGCGATCACCAACAACAACGGGACCATCCAGTTTTACCTCAACGAAGGCAACGCCTTTGTCACGGTCGTGTACGAAGATGGCTCGACCAATGCCAGCTTCACCGGCACCTCCGCCACGGCCACGGCGGGTCTGAAGTCCTTCCCCCTCGGCGCCCATACGAGTTTCCAAATCATCTGTGCCAAGCAGGGCAACGGCAACCCCTTCCAAATCAGCTCCGACACCGGCCCGTTCGGCCCCTTTAATTCGCCCCGCGGCGTTGACGCCAATAAGAACCCCCAATTCGGCAATCTCTTCGGCCGCGTTTACGTCGGCAACTCCGCGGTGTCCGCGACCCGCGATTGGGGTATTTACGCCCTCACGCCCGACCTCAGCACGAACGCCTTGGGCCGTCCCAACATTGGCTCCTTCGCCCCGGCCGAGCTGACCAATGTCTGGAAGCTCGCCCGCGCCGCGGGCAGCACCTCCGGCCCCTACCGCATCACGGTGGCGCCGGACAACACCGTATATGTCACGGATTACAGCACCGCGGGCGGCGGGCTCTGGCAGTTTGATCCGGACTTGGGCCGCAACCCGGCCAACGTCATCTCCAATGTGGTGCTCGGTCCCGTGGGTGAGAACCAGGGCCTCGCGGCGGGCGTTCACGGCGATTGCATCGGCGTTTACGTCTCC
>CAIYZC010000412.1 GCA_903930565.1 uncultured Pedosphaera sp. | reverse complement strand
TTCGATTTGGACGGGAGCGGCTTGCTCAAGCGCTGGGGTTGGATCACACCCCGGGCGGCGTGGCTGGTCTATGATGCCGATGGGAGCGGGCAAATCACTTCCGGGCTCCAACTCTTCGGCAATGTGACCTTTTATGTTTTTTGGCGCGATGGTTATGCCGCCCTGACCGCCCTCGATGACAACGGCGACGGGCGTTTAACCGGCGCGGAATTGCAACACCTGGCCCTGTGGCGCGACGCCAACAGCAATGGCATTTGCGATCCCGGCGAAGTGCGTCCGCTGGCCGATTACGGCATCACCGCGTTGGAGTGCGCGGGGCAAACGGACTCCGCCGGCATGGTATTTCACCCGACAGGAGTGCGGTTTCAAGATGGCACCACGCGGCCCACTTACGATTGGCTGGCACCGCTGACCGGAGCGCCGGTCAGGGTACAATAGGTGCCGGCGGCCACTCCGTCCGACCGCCCCGCCCGGCTCCGGTGGGTATTTGTCGCTTGCGGGCACCGGCGGCCCGGGTAGATTTACCCCATGATCACGGTCGAGAATACCGATGCCGCAGTTCGGGTGACCATTCCCCGCGGGGCGGTGGCGCCAACCACTGGACGCCCTTTTGGTTTGGCTGCGCTTGGAGGAGGCCACCCAGCGCCGCCGGCTGGCCGAAGCGGAAGTGGATCGCCTGGCGCATGAGCTTATGGCCGATGGGTGGGCAGCCGAAAAAGATCGCTTCATCCCCGCCGCCGCGCAATGACCGCCGCTTTCGTCCCTATTGACTCAAACGTCGCGCTCAATTTCTAAATCAGGTCCTACGATTTCATGAGGCCCCAAACATTACGCTGGGCGATTTGTCTTTTCGGCTTGGTCGCCCTGACCGCTCCCCTCCCCGCGCAGGCCATGTGGATGCCAGTGGACACCCTCAAAGTTCCCATTGAGCGGGTACTCGCCAACTTGCAGCAAAAGCTCCGCACCAACAGCAACGACATCAACACACTCTATCAATTGGGCCGTGTCCATTCCATGGCGTTCGCACAGGAGCTGAGCGCGGAGGTGCGGGTGACGAAGCGGGGCGGCAGGGTCCAGTCCATGGGGGATCCCGTTTTATGGCCTTGGGAAACCGGCCTGCCCGAATTGGCCAAAGCGACGACCTTTCCCCCGCCGGCCAACCCGGCCGCCCGGGCGCACCTCAGGAACGCGGTTTTCTTCTATCAGCGCGCGGCCCAATTATTGAAAAAGGGCAGCAACGCCGAAACCAACCGGTGGCTGGTTTCGCCCATTCAACTCGGTCTGGCATGGAACTTGGAAAAGGCGGAGCGCCGTCCTGAAGCCATTCAGGCTTATCGGGAAGCCTTGGCGACGGCCTGGCGGTTGGAGGTCGATCAAAGCCTGCCTTTGCGCGAACGGCTCTCATGGAGTTGGGATCAACTGCGCGCCCGGCGCAACCCGTTGTCCAAACCACCCCACGGCTTTGGCCCCGGCGTCTGCTTCTCCGAGGAGATTATTGGCTATTTCCTCCCCTTGCTCGATCCCGTGAAGGACGCCCGGGAAATCGCGCAACTCCGCACCGACAAGGCGACGCTGCTGGGCATGGGTCGCGCGATCACGCCCATCCTCGTTCCCCTGATCTCCAACACTCCCTTCGCCGAGTTGGTGAACCCCGCGGCCACGGTGCCGTTCGATTTGGATGGGAGCGGCTTGCTCAAGCGCTGGGGTTGGATCACCCCCCAAGCGGCGTGGTTGGTTTATGATGCCGATGCAAGCGGGCGGATCACCTCCGGGCTCCAACTGTTCGGCAACGCAACTTTTTGGATTTTCTGGCGCGATGGTTACGCCGCGCTGGCCGCCCTCGATGACAACGGCGACGGGCGTCTGACCGGCGCAGAATTGCAACACCTCGCCCTGTGGCGCGATGCCAACAGCAATGGCATTTGCGATCCCGGCGAAGTGCGTCCGCTGGCCGATTACGGCATCACCGCGTTGGAATGCGCGGGGCAAACGGACCCCGCCGGCACGGTATTTCACCCGACGGGAGTGCGGTTTCAAGATGGCACCACGCGGCCCACTTACGATTGGCCGGCGCCGATGAACGGAGCGCCGGTGACGGTGCCGTAGATGCCGGGCACCGCCACCCAATCCGAAACCCACCCCTATTCCACTCACGGATACTTCAAACGGTAAAACACAGTCGGCTTGGTTTTGTCCGCCGTGATGTTGGTGCTCGAAAGAATTCCGTCGGTGATGTAGATCCAATTGGTGCGCAGACCAACCGACAGGCTGTTCGTCTGCATCTGGAGACGCCAGCCTTGGCCGGCCGGCCACGACAGGCGGAGCATACCGCCGCTCACGCTATTGGTCAGATACGCCGGGCCGCTCGGGCTTGTTCCGCCCACCGTCAAAGTGCCGGTACTACCAAGATAGGCTGTGTCACCGGAGTAAATGGCGGTGACGGTATAAGAGCGTGTTTTAAAAATCCGATAAAAATCTACTTTAACGATATTGTACAAGGATTTCGGTTCGTATAGTAGTACCGGATGCAAACGCATCCGACGACATATC
>CAIYZC010000411.1 GCA_903930565.1 uncultured Pedosphaera sp. | reverse complement strand
TCTTGAAGGCCACTGCCGCGGGCCGGTCCGCGCCCAGCACCACGCCCAGTCCAAGCACCAGCCACCCCAGGCCGGCCGGGATCACTCCCCGCCCGCCGTGGCGGCCACCAAAAGCCAATCGTCGTGTTTCGTTCATCGCCAGCTTCCGCATTCTCCGATTTCGTGCCCGGCCGCGCGCGCGGACAAAGTTTGGACGCCGTTGCGCCGGGGGAAGTTATACCCCCACCCTGCCCGGAATCGCGGCGCGGTGCAACGCAATTCCCAGTTGGCACCCGCCGCCGGGTGCATTAAAATAACGTCTGATTATGGCATCGTTGCGCGTCCTCATCACCGGTTGTTTGCTCGTGTTTTGCCTGCGCGCCCCGGCGCAAACCGCCCCCACCACGAACGGCCTCTACGCCGCCTTCAACACCAGCAAGGGCACCTTCTATTGCAACTTGCGCTACGATCTGACGCCGCGCACCGTCGCGAACTTCATTGGTTTGGCGCAGGGCAGCAAAAGCTGGTTGGATTACCCCAAAGCCGGCCTGGCCACCAACCGCCCCTTCTACACCAACCTCCTGTGGCACCGCGTCATCAGCAACTTCGTCATCCAGACCGGCTCGCCCAATGGCTTGGGCACGGATGATCCCGGCTACACCTTTTTGAACGAGATCAGTCCGTCCTTGAACCACAACTCCGCCGGCATCCTCGCGATGGCCAACGCGGGCGGCACGAACTCCAACGGCGCCCAGTTTTACCTCACCCTCTCCCCGCAACCCAGCCTCAACGGCAGCTACACGGTCTTCGGCTCCGTCGTCTCCGGCCTGAACGTCGTGACCAACCTCGGCATCGTCGCCACCGATGCCAACAACAAACCCCTGACCAACATTTATTTGAACAGCGTCAGCATCCTCCGCATCGGCACCGCCGCCTCGAATTTCAATATCAACGCCGTGAGCCCCGCCCTGCCCGTCCCCCGTTTCAAAACCAATCTGCTCACCCACGCGGCGGGCCGCTATTCCATCAATTGGACGCAATCAACCAATTCCGAATACCGGTTGCTCTATGGCTCCGATTTAAAGAACTGGACCAGCGCGTATTTGGGGGCGTATTCGGGAGCCTACGTGGACTACTTCGTGACCAACGCCCCCCGCACCTTCTTCACGACCATCGAATCCCACATTGATTAAGGGTTTTCCTCGTCGACTGCCCGCGCTTTGGACGAGCCCGAAACCAATCATTTCCCCAACGCGCCTCCCCAAGCCCCCGCTCCGGAAGCCGACGATAAACCCTTGATTTGGGAGTTGCCCCCAAAGCCGCCGCAACCACGGCGCGCCACCCGCTCCCATTCGCTCCCGGGCCTTCAACCACGCGAC
Source organism: uncultured Pedosphaera sp. (assembly GCA_903930565.1). Lineage (GTDB taxonomy): Bacteria > Verrucomicrobiota > Verrucomicrobiia > Limisphaerales > Pedosphaeraceae > CAIXFN01. Next base: position 1,154 of record CAIYZC010000411.1, on the reverse strand, counting down.
AGCGTTGTGGAGTGCGGAAGGAAGTTCCGCTCCCGGGCGGACCGACCGCCGCCCGCGACCCAGCCGCGCCGAGCGGATCGCCGGCAAACGGATGACGGCTCGAAAAACCCCGGGTTCCCCGAGCGCCCGGCCCCGTTCGCCATGATCGCGCAGTTGCCAAGCCCCGGCCGAGGAAGCATACTGACCCCATGGTCCCGGACCGACACACCGCCCTTGCCTTGCCGGGCCGGCGTCACCGCCCGCTTTCCGCGCGCGGCGGTTTCGCATTGTTGGAACTCCTGATCGTCGTGGTGTTGATTTTCGTCCTCACCACCCTCTTCCTCACCAACGGTTCCAACGCCTTCCAAGCCCGCAAAAAGGTGGAATGCGCCGCGCAGTTGCAACTGGCCCATGTGGCGCTCAAGACCTACGCCCTCGACAACCACGACCAACTCCCCTTGGTGCCCGGCGCCCGCACCGCGGAGGAGCCCTTGAGCCTGCTCATCCCCCGCGCCACCACCGGCACGGCGGTGTTCATTTGCCCCGGCTCCAAGGATGCACCGCTCCCCGACGCCCAACCCTTCGCCAAAAAGCGCATCAGTTACGCCTATTACATGGGGCGGACGCTCGCGGACGGCGCGGACCAGCCCCTCCTCACCGACCGGCAAGTCAACACCCTGCCCAAGCCGGCCGGCGCGCCGCTGTTCTCCCCCGATGGCAAAGGCCCGGGGAAGAACCACGCGCGCTACGGCGGCAACGTCCTTTTTTGCGATGGCAGCGCCCTGCCCAGCCCCCCCGCCGCCGCATTTGTGTTGACGAATCCGCCCAACGTCATTCTCCTCAATCCCCAGCCTTAATCATGCGATGAAAATCAAAGTTCAATGCCCCTGCGGCAGCAAATTCGAATTGGAAGCCGAACCCGTCGAAGGCAAGCTGCCGTACGCCCTGGCCTGTCCCACCTGCAATGCCGATGTCACCGGCCTGGCCAATGACGTCATCAAGGAACAGACGCCCTCCGACAAACCCAAACTTTCCATTCGCAAAGAAGGCCATAGCCACGCCGCGCCGGCTCCCGCCGCCGTGCCCGCCGCCGCCCCGGCCGCCCCCGTTCCGGCACCGGAAAGCAAATTGCGCATCGCCGGCGGGCACCACGCCAAGCCCGCCGCCCCGCCCCC
>CAIYZC010000410.1 GCA_903930565.1 uncultured Pedosphaera sp. | reverse complement strand
CGTTGACGGTCACCATGCCGCTCGCCACCGCGGTCAACACTCCGGCCTGGAACTGGACCACGGGCGGTTCCTCGGATTGGTTCGGTCAAACGACCGTGAATCATGACGGCACGAACGCGGCCCAATCCGGGGCCACCGCCCCCACGCAACCGTCCTGGATGCAAACCACCCTCATTGGTCCCGGGACGTTGACCTATTGGTGGAAGGTCGCTTCGCTTTCCAGCACGAACCGCCTGGAATTCTCCGTCAATGGCGCCGTCACCCAAGCCATCGCGGGCAACCAGGATTGGCAATCCGCCACCCAGCACTTTGGGTTGGGGAGTTTTGCGGTTCGCTGGAGCCTGGGTAATGACACTGCCACCACTGCCGGACCTTCCGCGGCAGGGTGGTTGGATCAGGTTTGGTTTGTGACGGATTCCAACATCACCTTTACCGTCAGCAACACGGCGGACAGTGGCCCGGGTTCCCTGCGGCAGGCCTTATTGGATGCCGCCAGCACACCGGTCCTCAGTGTGATCGATGCCACGGGAATCTCCGGCGCTATTGCGCTGCAAACCCCGCTGCCTATCCTCACGAACAGCCTTGTCTTGAATGGTCCGGCGGCGGGTAGCCTGGTTCTAAGCGGTTCCGGCTTGGTTCGACCTTTATTCATCGACGCGCCCGGTCAGAATTTAAGCCTCAATTATCTGAGCCTTGCGGATGGCCGGGCGGCCGGCGGGGATGCCGGTAATAACGCCGGCGGCGGTCTGGGAGCAGGCGGCGCCCTGTTCCTCAATGCCGGCAATGTGACTTTGACGGGCGTCCATTTCACCAATAATGCTGCGGCGGGAGGCGCGGGGGGCTCGTTTGGGCGCCCCGCCGGTGGCGGCGGGGGTGGCTTGGGTGGCAAGGGGGGAAATGGCGCCTTGAATGCCGACATCGCGGGCGGGGGCGGCGGGGGTGGAATTTATGGTGATGGCGGTAACGGGGCAGGGGATTATGACGGTACCGGTGGTGGTGGCGGCGGCGGACTCACCAGCGGCACCAGTGCGACCAGCAGTCCCTTCGGTGGCAACGGTGGATCCGGGGGGGTTGGCGGCGGTCAAGGCTCTTATCCCGGCAATTCCGCGGCCACTCCGGGGGCCGAATTTGGTGGCGGTGGTGGGGGCTCGTTACAGTACGCCCTCTTCGCCCTCATGGCCGGGGCGGATGGCGGGGAGTTTGGCGGTGGTGGCGGTGCGGCGGGCAGCGGCTTTGCCAGCGCGGCCGGTGGCCGCGGTGGTTTTGGTGGCGGTGGCGGTGCCAGTGGTTTCACCGGTGCGGGCGGAGTGGGCGACACCGGCGGCGTCCTCTCTAACGGCGGGGATGGCGGTTTTGGTGCCGGCGCTGGTTGGGGACAGGCTTCTTTCGGCGCCACGAATGGCGCGCCGGGACCCTTCGGCGGCCAAGCCGGCGACGCCAATGGCGGTGGCGGAGGGGCGGCGCTGGGCGGTGCGGTCTTTGTGCGCGCCAACCACGGTGCTTCCTTGCACCTGGTGGATTGCACCGTGGATGCCGGGGCCCTGACGCCGGGAGTGGGCGGATTGCCCCAGCCGGGGTATTCCCACGGTCAGCCCGGGCAGGTTGCCGGGAGTTCCCTCTTCCTGCTGGGAGGAACCAATTTTGTGACCGTCAACGGGGCCGGTAACACGGTGGTGGCGGGCAGTTTGGGTGGTTGGTCCGGCGCGCCGGGCACGCTCATCAAAGATGGTCCCGGGGGGTTCGCCTTGCTGACCAACGATACCTTCGTGGGCACGATCCAGGTCACCGCGGGAACGCTGCGACTGGATGGCACCAATTCCGGGAGTGACGTTTTGCTGGCCGCCAACACCACATTGTCCGGCCGAGGCTCCCTGGGGAATCTGGTGCTGGGCAATCAGGCCACCTTGGCTCCGGGCGCGGGCATCGCCACCCTGCAAGGCAGCAATGCCACCTGGAACGGCACCGCCAATTACCTCTGGAAAGTGTCTGATGCCGCTGGCGCGGCGGGCGTGGGTTATGATACGTTCCGCCTGACCGGTTCATTGAACCTCGCCGGAGTTACCAATTTCAATCTTTACCTGTGGAGCCTCGCCACCAACAACGCCAATCTCAGTGGTAAAGCCCGCAATTTCTCCAACACCGTGGGACGCTCCTTCACCTTGGTCCAGACGACTGGTGGGATTACCGGCTTCAATCCCGCGGTCTGCCAGGCCATTTACACGCCCAACGCCGGCGGGGGTGGGTTTGCCAATAACCTCGGCGGCGGCGGGTTTAAGGTGGGGCTGAGCGGCGATGGCTTGGCCCTGGTGCTGGCCTTCCAGGCCGATCAGACGATCACGCCCGTCGCGCTTGGTTTACATCATTTCGGCGACGCCCCGTTTTCCCCCGGGGCCAGCGCATCCTCCGGCTTGCCGGTACAATATTCCGTGCTCTCCGGCCCAGCGACAATTTCCAACAACCTCGTGGTCATCACCGGGGTGGGTTCGGTCGTGCTTGAGGCCAACCAGTCGGGCAGTTCGATTTATCATGCCGCCCCGCCCGTGGATCTCACTTTGAGCGTGGCGCCCCAAACACCCCTGTTGACCTGGAGCGTTCCCGCCGCCATCCGCTATGGCACGCCCCTTGGTGCCGCGCAACTGAATGCCAGTTCGGGTGTGGCCGGAAGTTATGTTTACACCCCGCCCGCCGCTACCGTGTTGCCGGTCGGTACCAACGCCCTGAACGTGCTGTTTACACCGGCCAATCTTACCAATTACACCGCCGCCACCGGGAGTGTCTCCCAAGTCGTGTTGCCCGCCTTCCAAACGATCAATTTCACCTTGTCGAACACGGTGTATGGCGCGGCGCCAGTGCCACTTATGGCGAGCGCCACCAGCGGTTTGCCGGTGGCTTTCAACGTGCTGTCCGGACCCGCCGGCCTCAGCGGTGGCAACCTCGTGCTGAACGGAGCCGGCACCGTTACGGTGCAAGCCAGTCAAGCCGGCAATGCCAGTTATCTCCCGGCTACCACGAATGTGAGCTTCCTCGTCCTGCCGGCTCCGCTCACCGTTACTCCGGACAATCTGACCGTGGCCTATGGCGCCACGAATCTGAACCTCACCGGGACCATCCTGGGTCTGCGGAACGGCGACCTCATCTCCGCCACCTACCAGGCCCAAACCGCCGCGCCCGCCAATACTCCCCACAGTTTCAGCGGCTTCTTCGGGTCGGGTTACACGATGATTCCCCGGGGGATCACCTTTGATGCCGCCGGCAATTTGCGCGTCGCAGATGGCTACGGGGCACTGCAAGTCTTCAATCCGCAAGGGGGTCGTCTCAGCTACACGCCAACGGCCGATTCAAATTTGGGCGGTATCGCCGTCGATGCCTCCGGGGCCGCCTACGTAGTGGATCCCGATGGCCAGCGCGTTCTCAAGTTCCGGTCCGATGGCACCAGTCTTCCTGGCTGGGGCGTGGCCGGCAGTGCTCCCGGCCAGTTCAGCCGGCCGCAAGGGATTGCCCTGGATCATCAGGGCAATGTCTTCGTGGCGGACCGGTTCAATAATGGCGTTTACCGGTTTTCGACCAACGGTGACTACCTGGGGCAGTTGGGCTCGGCTGGTTCCGGTCCTGACCAGTATTCTCAGCCTTTTGCCCTCGCGGTGGACGCTCAGGATTACGTCTATCTCTCGACTGGCGGGCGGGTCTTGATCTTCGATGCCACGGGAGCGTGGCGGCGGACCGTGGCAGCCGGCAACGGTGCCGGCTTCATCACGGGTGTCGCCGTGGATGCCGTCGGCAACCTCTTTGTCTGCGATTATTTCCTCAACCAGGTCCAGAAATTGGATGCGACGGGAAATCTGGCGGCGGCATGGGGTTCGCAAGGCTCAGGTGCCGGCCAATTCTCGATTCCCTACGGGCTCGCGCTGGCTCCAGATGGCCGCTTGTTCGTGGCCGACGCCGGCAACGGGCGCATTCAGGTCTTCACTCCCCCGGCTCCAGTGTCGGTGAATGCCACCACGCCACCGGGTAGTTATCCGATTGTCGCCTCGCTGTTGGACTCCGGGAGTCGTCTGCCCAATTACGCGGTCACGACCAACGTGGGCACTCTCACCATCACCCAGGCTAACCAGACCATTTCCTTCGCCGCCCTGCCGGACCGCACTTACGGCGATTCCGCCTTCGCGCTGGCGGCGACGGTTTCGCCAACGAATGGGCACGCCGTGACCTTCCGGGTTCTGTCGGGACAAGCGTCCCTCAGTGGCAACCTGCTGACACTGACCGGCACTGGCTTGGTAACCGTGCAAGCCGCGGTGCCCGGGGATGCCAACTACACGGCGGCCCCGCCGGTAGCGCAGTCCTTCCTGGTCCAGCCCGCGACTCCTACCTTGGTTTGGACCAATCCGGCGCCCATCGCCTATGGCACGGCGCTGAGTGCCGCGCAACTGAACGCCACAGGGAGTGTCCCGGGCGTGATCACCTACAGCCCGCCTGTGGGCACTGTCTTGGGCGGCGGCACCTACTCGCTGAATGCCACCCTCACCCCCGCCAGCACCAATTACCGCAGCGTGAGTGTTTCCGTACCGCTGACGGTCAATCCGATCGCGCAATCGATTTCCTTCGGAGCCCTCGCGGATCAAACGTTTGGCGTGGCTCCCCTGCCCTTCGCGGCCAGCGCTTCCTCGGGTTTGCCCGTAACCTTCAGCGTTCTGGCCGGACCCGCCACGGTGGTGGGGAATGTTCTGACCATCATTGGCAGTGGGCCAGTGACCGTCCAGGCTTCGCAATCAGGTAATAGCAATTACCTCGCGGCGGCTTCCGTGAGCCAGTCCTTCAACGTGCAGGCTGCCGTACCGGTGCTCACCTGGGGGGCGCTCTCCAGCATTGGCTACCAGACCGCCTTGAGCGGCATTCAGTTGAACGCCACCGCGAATGTGCCGGGCAGTTTCACTTATTCACCCGCGGCCGGGACGGTGCCCAATGCCGGCACCATTCCGCTTGTCGCCACCTTCAATCCGGCGGATACCACCAATTACACCAGCCTGAGCGTGACCAACTCATTGACCGTTCTCAAAGCCGGACAGGCGATTACCTTCGGCTCGCTGCCGGATGTCACCTTCAGCGCGTCGCCCAGCGTTTTGGCCGCCAGTGCGTCGTCGGGTTTGCCGGTCAGCTTCAGCGTGATGGCCGGTCCGGCCACGTTGCAGGGGAACTCGCTCACCTTGACCGGGGCGGGAGTAGTCACGATCGAGGCCAACCAAGGTGGCAACACGAACTTCAATGCCGCGCCCGCCGTGGACCGCAGTTTCACCGTCCTCGCGGCGACTCCGACAGTGAGTTGGACCAATCCGCCGGCCATGGTGTACGGCACCGGTTTGGGAACCAATCAACTCAATGCGATGGCCTCCGTGACGGGTTCCTTCGCCTACCAACCGCCCGCCGGCACCATCCTGAATGCGGGGACCAACACCCTTCAGGCGATTTTCACCCCGCAAAATGCGTCCGGTTACAATAGTGTCACCTCCAGTGTGTCGGTGGTGGTGTTGCCCGCGGTACCGACCCTGATCTGGGCCACGCCCGCCCCCATCCAGTACGGAACGCGGCTGGACACCAACCAATTAAATGCCAGCGCGCCCGGACCGGGCACCTTCGTTTACTCCCCCGCCGCCGGGGCGCTGCTGAACGCCGGCACCAATCAGCTGTCAGTGCAGTTCCTTTCGAGCAGTTCCAATTATGTCAACAACACTGCCGCAGTTTCCCTGACGGTGCTGCCGGCTGCGCAAACGATTCTGTTCGCCGCGATCACCAACCAGACTTATGGTGCCGCGCCGCTGACCATGACCGCCACCACAGCCACCGGATTGCCTGTGGACTTCGCCGTCGTCTCGGGTCCGGCCACCAACGCGGGGCCGGTGCTGCACTTCAACGGTGCCGGCACGGTGACCGTGGCGGCTTCCCAGGCGGGCAATTCCAATTACTTGGCGGCCGGCAGCCAGCAAACCTTCACCGTGAATCCGGCCCTGTTGACCATCGTGGCCGGCAATGCCGCCCGGGCTTACGGTCAAACGAATCCGGCCTTCGGCGGAACCATCTCCGGGGTGGTGGCGGGGGATGGCATCACGGCCACGTTCGCAGCCGTGACCTCGCCCGGCCAGACGCTCGTGACCAGCAACTCGCCGGCGGGCAGTTATCCCATCGTGGCTTTCCTGCAGGATCCGAACCACCGCGTGTCGAATTATTCCACCAACGTCACGAATGGCGTTTTGACTATCGGTCGATTGAATCAAACCCTCACGCTGGTTCCCGTGGCAGATCAAACCTTCGGCAACCCACCCTTCACGATCAGCGCCGTCTCCGCGAATCCTAACTCCGGCCAGCCGATTGTCTATTCCGTGGTCTCCGGTCCGGCCTCCGTGGTGGCGGATACCCTCACACTCACGGGAGCGGGCACAGTTACGATCCGGGCCGCCCAAGCCGGGGATACGAATTACAATGCCGCCAACCCGGTCACCGAATCCTTCGCGGTACGTTTGCAACCGGTCATCACTTGGACCAACCCCGCCGCCCTCTTCCAGGGCCAGGCCTTGGGCGGGGTGCAACTGAATGCCACCAGCACGATTCCCGGGGCTTTCACGTATTCACCGCCTGCCGGAACCCTCCTCACCGCTGGCAACCGGACCCTCAGCACCACGTTCGTGCCCACGGATCGGGCGACGTATACCAACGCTTCCGCCATTGTGGTCATCACGATTTTTCCGCCGAACCAACCCTTGGTCACGAGTCAATCGCTGACCAACTATGGGGGCGCGGCCATGCCGGTGACGCTTTCGGGATTGGATCCGCTGGGTCAGACGCTCACGTTTACGGTGCTTACGCCCCCGGCGCATGGCACGTTGAGCGGCTCCGCGCCGATCTTGGTTTACACCCCGACGGGGTCATTTGTCGGGGCGGACAGCTTCACTTTCGGGGCGGCCGACAGTTTGACCAATTCCGCCCCGGGACTGGTCACGATCCAGGTCGGGCGGCTGCCCGTTCCGGTTACGCTCGCCGCAACCGGGTTGGCCGGCCAATCCGCCACCCTTGCGGGCACTGTGAATCCGCGAAACCTCGCCACGCTGGGCTGGTTTGCCTGGGGTTTATCCACCAATTATGCCAACGTGACCGCCGTGACGGATCTCGGAGCGGGAACGAATGCCGTGGGCTTGACGAACTTGCTGACCGGTTTGGCGCCCAACGCCACCTATCACTATCGGGCGGAGGCTTCCAACGCGGTGGGTTGGGTGGCCGGCGCGGATGCGGTCTTCACGACCGCCCCGCTGCCGCCGACCATCACCACCCTGGCGGCCACCGCCATCACCGCGAGCACCGCCACACTGAATGCCACGGTGAATCCTAATAATTCCGCCACCACCGTGTACTTCATCTGGGGCGGCGACCTGGGTTACGGCCACACCAATGCGCCGGTCCCGATTGCGGCCGGCACGAATGCGCAGTCGGTGGCCAGTTCGTTGAGCGGGTTGGCCATTGGCTCCCCTTTTCACTACTTGGCATATGCCTCCAATCAAGCGGGCGTGGTCTATGGTGCGGATGACAGCTTCACCACGGCCTCGGCGACGCCCTTCGCCCTGACCTTGGG
>CAIYZC010000409.1 GCA_903930565.1 uncultured Pedosphaera sp. | reverse complement strand
GCCCCGCGGAAACCGTGGCCCGCGCCCTCGAAGGTGAGCAACTCCACCTCCACGCCGCAGGCTTGGAGCCGGTCGCGCATCCACACGCCCTGCTCATAGGCCACGTAGTTATCCTTGGTGCCGTGCAAAATCAGGGTCGGCGCCGCGTGCGGCGTCACCCAATTCAACGGGCTGGCGAGAATGTGCCGGCGCCGGGCGGTCGTCAAATCCCCGCCCAAAAACAAGGGCAGCACTTCCGCGGCGTCCACGCTCTTGCCATAGGATTGGGTGAAATCGCTCGGCCCGTATTGATTCACCACGCATTTGACCGCGCTGGATTGGCCGGGATTGCCGTCGCCGCCCTCGAACTCGGCCACCCCGGCGGTCACGCCGAGGAACTGGGCCAGATGGCCGCCGGCCGAGCCGCCGGTCACCCCGATGCGCGCCGTGTCGATTTGATAGTCCTCCGCGTGCGCGCGCAACCACCGGACGGCCGCCTTGACGTCGTAAACGGCCGCCGGGAAGGGGTATTGCGGCGCGAGCCGGTAGGTCACCGTGGCGGCGACGAAACCGTGCGCCGCCAGTTTCACGCAAAAGGCGTCGTAGCCGTCCCGCGTGCCCGCCCGGAATCCTCCGCCATGGATGCACAACACGGCCGCCCGGCGGCCGTTGGCCGCTTTGGGCCGGGCCAGGTCGAGTTGCAAATGTTGTTGATCGGGGTTGGCGTACTCCAAGCCGCGCTCGAACAACACCTCCGCCGGCACGACCAAGTCGGCCGCGTGGGCGGGGCGGGCGAGGAGCAGCGCCCCGGCCAAAACGGCGGCGACGGGCGCGGGGAGGCGGAGCAAGCGGGAGAGCTTCATAGGTTGTCCACCCATGCTGAAGCATCGCCCCGGCCGCGGCAACCCCTATCTTGCGCCCGTCCGGTCCCAAATCCGCCTTTACAGGGGCGCCCGCGTTGTGGCACGGTGCCCGCGATGCGTATTTACAAGCTTTTCCTGCCCCTCTTTCTGATCCTCCTGGCTGTGGGGGGGAGCGGTTGTGTCTCCGCCGAAATGACAAACCTGACGCCCCGGGAATACACCCGCAATCCGGCGGGCCTCTATGCCGTGAGCGCCGCCATGGAATCCGACCAGACGACCCTGCGGTGGGACACCGTCCAACCCTTCGTGGTGGTCGAAACGGAAGCCTATCCCATGCGGCCGACCCCGCTGATGAAAAACCGCTGGGAAACGCTCGTGCCCATCGCCGCGAACACCAACGTGATGTACTTCCACTTCAAGTTCAATTTCAACTACACCGGCTTCGGCAAATTGAAGGTGGACAGCAAGCTCTCGCCCACCTACCGGCTCGAAATCAAAGACAACTGAAAACCGCCGGGCTCACGCCCCCGGCGGGCGCGGGGCGAGTTTCACGACGGGGTGTTTTTTCCGGCGACCGCCGCCCGCTCCGGAGACGGGCGGCAGGCTGCGGCGGATGAATTCCAACTGGCTGCGCACCGGCGTCTCGTCCGGCTGCCGCACCGCCCGGCGGTAGGTGCCGTCGGCTTGGAGGTGCCAGGCCTTCACATTGTCCGCCAGCGTGTGCGCCAGCAGATCGGCGATCAGCCGCTCCCGCAGCGTGCCATCCTCGATGGGGAAGACGACCTCGATGCGCCGGAACAAGTTGCGCGGCATCCAGTCGGCGCTGCCCACGTAAACCCTCGGTTGGCAGGCGTTTTCAAAATAGAACACGCGGCTGTGCTCCAGGAACCGGTCCACGATGCTGCGCACGGTGATATTCTCGCTCAGCCCGGACAAGCCCGGGCGCAGGCAGCAGACGCCACGGATGATGAGGTCGATCTTCACCCCGGCCTGGGAGGCCTCGTAGAGCGCCGTGATCATCCCGGGATCCACCAGGGCGTTCATCTTGGCGATGATCCGCGCGGGCAGGCCCTGACGGGCGTGGTCGGCCTCGCGGGCGATGAGCGCCAGCAGGTGGTCCCGCAGCTCAAAGGGCGCGACCAACAACTTCTCAGTGCCTTGAAACTGCGCGATGCCCGTGAGCAGGTTGAACAAATTGGTCGCATCCTCGCCAAAACTGGGCCGGCAGGTGAAGAGACTCACATCGGTGTAAATGCGCGCGGTGGTGGCGTTGTAATTCCCCGTGCCGAGGTGGAGATAGCGGCGCAGGCCATCCGGATCCCGGCGGACAACGAGGCACATTTTGGCGTGGATTTTGAAGCCCACCAAGCCGAACACGACGTGCACGCCCGCCTCTTCCAACTGCCGGGACCACTTCACGTTGTTGGCCTCGTCAAACCGGGCGCGCAACTCCACCACCACGGTCACTTGCTTGCCATTCCGCACCGCTTCCATCAGGGCGCCTACGATGCGCTGGTCACCCCCCGTGCGATACAGCGTCTGCTTGATCGCCAGCACGTTGGGATCCGCCGCGGATTGTTCCAGGAACTTCACCACGGTTTCAAAACTGTCGTACGGGTGGTGCAGCAGCAGATCCCGCTCCCGGATGGCGGCGAACAGGTCGGCGCGGCCCGCCAGCGCCGGGAGCACGGGCCCGATGAACGGGGGATCGCGCAATTCCGGCGAATGGCCGCCCTCGCAGATCATCATCAGGCGGGTGGCGTTGAGCGGGCCCTTGATGAGGTAAACGTCGTCCTCGGTCAACCGCAGCGTGCCCAGCAGGGCCGCTCGTAATTCCACCGGGCAGGCGTGGTCCAACTCCAGGCGCACCGCGTCATTGCGGCGGCGGTTCTGGAGTTCTTTTTCCACCGCCTTCAAGAGGTTCGGCGTGTCCTCCATGTCGATGTACATCTCGCTGTTCCGGGTCACCCGGAAGCTCCAATAACCGAGGATTTGCGTGCCCGGAAACAAATCGGCGAGAAAATGGCCAATCATCTGGCTGAGCAAAACGTAATCCTGACGCGCGTCCGCGCGCGGCAAACGCACCAGGCGGGGCAGGTTGCGGGGCACCTGCACCACGGCTTGGTGGCGGAGGGTTTCGCCGTCCTTGGACAACTCCAGCCGCACCATCAAATTCAGCGATTTGTTGAGCAACTGGGGGAAGGGGTGCGCCGGATCCAGCGCCAGCGGGGTGGTGACGGGGCGCACCTGCGTGCGGTAATAATCGGCCACCCATTTCCCGTCCTCCGCGTCCAATTCGCCGGGGTGCAGAAACCGGATTCCGTGCGCCGCCAGGGCGGGCGTCAAGTCCTCGCGCCAGCACCGGTATTGGTCCGCGACCAGCCGACGGACGCGTTCCGTGACCGCGCGAAAGATTTCCGCCGGGGTCAACCCGTCCACACTCCGTTCCAGGACGTCCGCCTCCAATTGCTGCTTGAGCCCCGCCACGCGCACCTCGAAAAATTCATCGAGGTTGGAACTGGTGATGCAAAAGAATTTGACCCGTTCCAAGAGCGGGTTGGCAGGATCCAACGCCTCGGCCAACACGCGTTGGTTGAACTCCAACCAGCTTAATTCCCGGTTAAGAAAGTGGGTGGGTCCGTAAACCGGCGCAACGTTCATGGGCTCAGGAGGCGGACGGAGGGAAACTGCGGCCGATGCCGCTGTGGCGGATGTCGCGCGCTTCGTAAAGGTAAACCACTTCCTCGGCCACACTGGCGGCGTGGTCGGCGATCCGTTCCAGACTCTTGGAAATAACCATCAGGTTGAGGCAACGCGTGATGGTGCTCGGGCGCTCCACCATGTAGCTGGAGAGTTCGCGGTGCAGTTGTTTATTGAGCGAATCCACTTCCTTGTCCCGCGGCACGACGGCCAGGGCCTTGGCGGATTGGCGGTTCACG
>CAIYZC010000408.1 GCA_903930565.1 uncultured Pedosphaera sp. | reverse complement strand
CCACCAATTCCACCGCTGCCGCGATGGCAGTGCTGGGCAATCTCGGAAACCGGGCTGAGTATTATAAGGCTGGCTGCTGGCTTTTGGCTCAGGCGCATCCACTTGGCGGCTTCCGAGCTTCGCCGCTCGCTCCCGCGCCCGATCTTCTCTCCACCGCAACCGCGCTGCATGCAATCACGAAACTAGGCATTTCCGTAGAACCACTTCGCGAACCATGTCTAGACTTCATTGACACGCTTTGGAGCAATGAAGGCGGATTTCACGGCCACTGGCACGATGACATACTGGATGTCGAATACACCTTTTATGGTCTGCTTGCGCTAGGTTGCGTGGCCCGGTAATTATTCGTTGCGCAATGCATCCAGCAGCGGAGCACGAAGAGCAGCCCAGGCTGCCAGCCAACTCCATGCTGCGCCAAGCGCCGTCAGCAAAACCAGCGTCAAAACAGGGCCGACGGGGGAAGCGTGAATACCCGGAGATAACACGGACGGTAGCACTGCCACGGCGGCGGAAATTCCGCCAATGCCCGTTCCCAAAACAACCAGGAACCAATGTTCGCTAACAACCAGCCATCGCACGGAGCGCGGCGCAAAACCCATTGCCAACAACAGGGCCAGTTCGCCACGGCGCTCGAATACATTCCGCATCACAACGATTCCAAGTCCGGCGCTTCCTAATAGCAATCCAAGTCCTCCGAGTGCCTCAAAGATTCCGATATAACTGCTCTCTACGGCTTGAAATTCCGCCAACCGCTTCCAAGCCGGAACCAGTTCCAGTCCCCTATCGCCGAGTGCGCTCATCCATTTGCTTGAGAGGTCACTAGTTTTGTCAGGTGCGGCGTCTATGAGAAATATGCGGCTCCCTGCAACGGAGGGAAACCGCTGTATGAAGTTTTTTTCGGAGATGATGAGGCTCCCTTGCAAAATGGAGTTTGAAATCACACCGACAATTCGGACCCGGAATTCGTTTCCGCGCTCGTCCTTGAATGCGAGCGTCTCGCCCAGGGATTTCCCAAGCCCCCAACGCGTTGTAGCTTCGTCTCCAATCGCAGGAATCGCACCGTCGGGTTGCGGTTGGTTCAACTGATCCCAACCACCTTTGCCGTCGGTAAAAGTGAACGCCTTTCGCGAAGCAAGCTGCTCCGGATGCACTCCGAGAAAAGTCGGTTGCTGGGCACGGTTCAAATTCAAACAGCTTGCATCGTCCCCGCCTTTGAAGCGCATGGCAACTGCGCCATCCATCGCTTCGTAAACGGGCAAAGTCGATTCACCATACAGGGCGAAGCCACCGGTGCCGGAGCCGCGTTCATTTGCGTGGGCGAGGGGGTCTTCGCGGAATGCTCCCACTGCGAGGACAATGAAAACGCCGGACGCCAGGACGGCCACCGTCGTCAGGCTTCGCCCACGCCGTCGGGCCGCGCCACGAATGCCAATCGCCATTATACCAGGTGTTGTGATGGTGACGCGTGACAGATTGCCCAGCAACGCATGGCACAGCGAAAGACCTGCAATCAACAGTAGAGCGCCTGCGCTGAAGAACGCGTCTGCGGAACGGCCTCCAAATAGTAAGGTT
>CAIYZC010000407.1 GCA_903930565.1 uncultured Pedosphaera sp. | reverse complement strand
CGCGAAGGCGCGAAGGGGGCCAACGGGATGGGAACGGATGGGGGAGACGGGGTTGCGCAGTCGGCCATTGGGAAAGCGTAAATATTAGGACCCGCCCCTTGGGGTGGCGGCGGTTCGGCTCGACAGGCGGGGCGGGGGCGGGTATGGGTGGGGAAATGCCGACCGGCGAGCACCACAATGAAGCCTTTTCCAGGGTCCTGATTGATCAGGCGCTGGAATTCAGCGGCTGGGAGCCGGGGAATCCGCGGCAGGTGCGGTTTGAGGTGCAGGGGGGCGGGAGCGGGCGGGCGGATTATGTTTTGCTCGCCGCGAATGGGCGGGTGTTGGCGGTGCTGGAGGCCAAGCGCGGGGATGCGGACCCGTACGACGCCAAGGAACAGGCGCAAGGTTACGCGCGGGCGATGACGGCGCCGTTCATCATCCTGTCCAACGGCAAGGAGCATTGGTTTTGGAACCACACACGTTCCGATCAGCCGGATGCCTACCGGATTGAACGGCTGCCGTCCCGGGTGGATTTGGAGCGGCTGGCGCTCAAGAATCTACAGCCGCCGCGGCCGTTGCTCAGCGACGTCGTCCGGGCGGATTACGTGGCGCGGTTCAAGACGGGGTTCCAGCTCCGCAACTATCAAATCAACGCGCTGGACACGATTTCGAGCCGGTTCGACCACCACCGGCAACGCCAGTTCCTGCTGGAAATGGCCACCGGCACGGGCAAGACGATGCTGTGCGCCGCGCTGATCCGGCGGTTTCTGCAAACCGGGAACGCCGAGCGGGTGCTGTTTATCGTGGACCGCATCGAACTCGCGCGGCAGACGTTGGAAGATTTCGAGGTGGTGCTGGCGGAATACAAACCGGTGCTCTTCCGCACCGCCCGGCGGCGGCCGGGTGAATTGCTGGGGTCCAGCGTGGTGGTGGCCACGATCCAATCGCTGCTGGTGGACCGCCGGTACCGCACGGAGTTTACGCCGTTCTTTTTTGACTTGGTGGTGAATGACGAAGCCCACCGGTCCATCTACGGCGACGCGCGGGACGTGGTGCAGTTCTTCCAGGCCACCCGGCTGGGGCTGACGGCCACGCCCAAGGCCTATCTGAAGAACGTGGACATCGACGCGCTGCGGGCGGACAACCCGCTGGCGCTGGAGGCGCGGCAATTGCGCGACACGTACCACTATTTTGGCTGCGAGCCCGGGCAGCCCACTTTCCGCTACGACATCATCGACGCCGTCAAAGACCCCGAAGGCCCGTTCCTCTGCCTGCCCGACATCGCGGACCTGCGCACGGACATCACGACCCGGGCCTTGGCGGACGGCGGCTGGGCGGTGGTGGTCAACGAGCAGGAGGAAAGCTTCAAAATCCAGGACTTGGAGCAAAAGATCTTCACCCCGGCCCGGAACCGGGTGCTGTGCGATGCGTTTCTGGAGGAAGCGTTGCACGATCCCGCGGACCAAATCGGCCGGTCCATCGTCTTCGCCGTCAACCAACGGCACGCCACCGAACTGACCCGGCTCTTCAACGAGCGCCGGCCCGGCGTGGCGGTGACGATCACCAGCCGCGTGCCGGAGGCGGCGGTCATTGCCAAGGATTTCCGGGACGGCAAACGGACGGAGCGGATTGCGGTGTCCGTGGACATGCTCTCCACCGGTTACAATTGCACCGACATCCTGAACATCGGCTTGTTCCGGCCGATCTTTTCACCCACGGAGTACATTCAGATCAAGGGCCGCGGCACCCGGCTGCACACCTTTCGGGTCGGCACCAAGCAATTCCAAAAGACCCGCTTTCGCATCCTGGATTTCTGCGCCGTGGCGGAATACTTCGAGGAGAAATACGATTACACCCGGCCGCTGAGCCTGCCACGAGAACGCGCCGGCCAGACGCCGCCCCCACCGCCCAGCGGTGACCCGACCACCTATCCGCCACCGAGCCCAAACAGCCAGGCGGTGCCCGCCCACGACCAGCCCGGCCAAAAAACCCGGGAGACCCCGATTTGGGAAGGCACCGACGCCTTGGTGAGCCGGGCGGTCACGGTGGTGGGGCCGGACGGCGAAAAGGTGGACGTGATGACCTTTCGCGGCGGTTACGAGCGGGACATCCGGGAATTCGTGAAAGGCAATCCAGCGCTACAGGCGGCGATCGAGGCCGAAGACGACGAAACGGTCGAGGCCATTGTGCAGCAGCAGTTTTACCACCGGCCCAGCCGCTATTATTCCGACGGCAAACTCATCCTCTCCTACGGCGTGCCCGCCGGCACCCCGGCCTTCGTGTACCACGCGCTGGGGCGCCGGACGCTGCCAACGCGGGAGGCCATCGTGGCCGACACCGTCGAGAGCCTCGCCGCGCGATTCAATTTGCGGTATCAGGAGCAGAAGTGGCTCGACGCCACCGCGCAACTCATCGCGGAAGACCCGGAGGCACGGCAACGGTTTGTGCGGGACGACATCACGTTTTTCAATGCCAACCAATTCCGCACGCTGGGCGGGTTGGAGGCGCTTACCCGTTTCGAGCAACGAGAAGCCGTGTTCGCCGCGCTCCGCCAATCCAACCTCGTCCGCCAATCGCAGTTGACCGCCCCTTAAAACGCCATCATGCCCGCCCCGATCAAAAGCCCGGCCTCCCCCACCCCGCCCCGCGCCGCCACCCTCGCGGCGACCGCCGCCCCGAACACGGGCGCGACCGCCAATTTCTTTTCCTCCGGCCTGCGGCAAAAGGTGGATCAGTTGATGGACATTTTGTGGGCGGGCGGGGTGAACAACCCGATGGATTCCATCGAGCAATGCTCGTATTTGCTGTTCCTGCGGTTGCTCACGGAAAAGGACGAAACCCTGGCCCGGCTGGACAAGAAATACACCCGCATCTTCGCCGGCGCGTGGGCGCGCTACGCCTGGGGCCATTTCGTCACCCTCACCGGCGACAACCTGTTCAACGCCGTCCGCGACGCGGTCGAAAAGTTGCACGAACTCCCCGGCCTGACAGACACCGGCAAACTGCTGTTCAGCCGGGCCACGCTCAAGATTTACGACCGCCCCACCCTGCGGGCGGTGATCCAAGGCATCCATGAAATGGATCTCGCGGCCCATGACGGGGTGGATTTCAAGGGGGACATGTATGAATACCTCCTCTCCAAGCTCGCCGCCTCGGGCACAAACGGGCAATTCCGCACCCCGCGCCATATCATCGACCTGATTGTAACGCTGGTCGATCCCCAGCCGGGCGGGCGCATTTGCGATCCCGCCTGCGGCACGGCGGGATTCCTGATCTCCGCGTTGCAGCACATCCTACGCCGCCACACCAAACCGGCGGACGCGGCGCGCGGCCGGTTCGACGGTTCCCTCTTGAAGCCCGCACAGTGGAAGTTTCTGGAGGACCAAGCCTTCACCGGGTTCGACAACGACGCGAACATGGTGAAAATCGCGATCCTCAACCTGTACCTGCACCAGTTGGAGCGCGCCCACATTGAGCACTTCAATCCGGTCACGACCGGCTTCGGCGGGGTGTATCCGGGCAAG
Organism: uncultured Pedosphaera sp.; assembly: GCA_903930565.1. GTDB lineage: Bacteria > Verrucomicrobiota > Verrucomicrobiia > Limisphaerales > Pedosphaeraceae > CAIXFN01. Next base: position 10,632 of record CAIYZC010000407.1, on the reverse strand, counting down.
ACGTTTCAATACATCCTGGCCAACCCGCCCTTCTCCGGCAAAGTGCAGGACGAAAGCATCCTGGCCGATCTGAACCACAAGCTGGACACGCGGGCCACGGAGTTGCTGTTCCTGAAATGGTTCATCGACCATCTGGACCACGGCGGCCGCGCCGGGGTGATCGTGCCCAACGGCGTGCTGTTCGGCTCGACCAACGCGGCCACGCGCCTGCGGGAACTCCTGCTCACCGAGTGCGACCTCCAAGCCGTCCTGAGCCTGCCCAGCGGCGTGTTCAAGCCCTACGCCGGCGTGGCCACCGCCGCCTTGATTTTCCAGAAAAGCACCCCCACCCGCTCCGTCTGGTTCTACGACCTGACGGCGGACGGCTTCAGCCTGGACGACAAACGCACGCCCATCGCCGCCAACGACCTCCCCGACGTGCTGGCGAAATGGCCGGGCCGCGAAGAAGGCCCGAACAGCTATCGCGTGCCGATCGAGAAAATCCAGGCCAACGACTGGAGCCTGGCCGCCGGGCGGTACAAGCCGGTCACCACGGAAACCGTGAGCCACGACGCACCCGCGGACATTTTGGGCGAGGTGCTGAAGCTGGAAGCGGAAATCACCCAACGGGGAAACGCGCTACTGGCGCAATTGAAGCGGAAGAAATGAAACCGTGGCCAATCAAGAAGTTGGGGGGTTATTACGCAGAAAAGCAAGGCTCCGTAAATCCCGACAAATTCCCGACCGAGCGCTTCGACCTCTATAGTATTCCTGCACATGACGCAGGCGAGCCAGAGTTGCGGCTCGGAAGCGAAATCGGTTCAGCGAAACAAATTGTAACCCCGGGCGATGTACTGCTCTCGCGCATAGTGCCGCACATTCGACGAGCTTGGGTTGTACCCCCATCCCGCGGACGCCGGATGATTGCGTCAGGGGAATGGATTGTACTGCGACACGCTGAGGTGCTCCCGCGTTTTCTACGATATTTTGTCATCAGCAACGTGTTCCACGCTGCCTTCATGCAAACGGTGGCTGGGGTCGGTGGCTCGTTGCTTCGCGCCAAATCCAGTGAAGCAGCAAAAATCCCCATCCCCGTCCCCCCGCTCGCAGAGCAGGAGAGGATCGTGAAACTGCTGGACGAAGCCGACGCTTTGCGCCGCCTGCGCGCCCAGGCAGACATTCGCGCCGCCGCCCTCATCCCCGCGCTGTTCCACGAGATGTTTGGGGATCCGGTAACCAATTCGCTGAAATGGCCCACGCAGCCTTTGCGGCAACTGGGCCGAATCGTTACGGGTGGCACCCCGCCCAGCGTAAAGGAGGGCATGTTCGGTGGCTCCATCCCGTTCATCACCCCGGGAGACTTGGATGCGAACACCCGCCAACCAGTTCGCACCCTGACAGATTCGGGAGCAGCGGAAGTCCGCGTCGTGCGCGCCGGCAGCACCTTGGTCTGCTGCATTGGGGCAACGATTGGAAAAACAGATCGCACCTGGCATACTTCGGCCTTGAATCAACAGATCAATGCCGTCGAATGGGGCGCAGGCATCAATGACGAATTTGGATTGGCCTGCATGAAACTGTTCGCGGGCGTTGTCAAAGGCCGCGGCAGCCAAACCGCCTTGCCCATCCTAAAGAAATCCTTGTTTGAGGAAATCTGCATTCCCGTCCCCCCGCTGCCGCTCCAGCAGGAATTCGCCCGCCGGGTGGCGGGCATCCGGGAACTGGCGGCCGGGCAAACCGCCGCCCGCGCGCGATTGGAGGCGCTGTTTCAGGCGCTGTTGCATGGGGTGTTCGCGGGGGAGGCGTGAGTGATAAAGATGACAAAGCCACAGAGATATACCCTGCAAATCTCCCCGGGAGACTTGAGGTCCTATGATTGAAATTTCGCCATTAACAAAATTCGAGATCGCTACATTCTTCGGCGGGTTAGATGCTGGAATAAATAGTTTACGCGAGGTGCGGGCCACGTACGGCGCCCAAATAGCATTTGACTTCAATTCGCTTGCACTTTTTGATATCGGAGAAACGAAACTCTCCGAGATTTTCGCATTCATCCTAAACCCCACAAGCAACCACGCCCAGAAAGACGCATTTCTCCGAGCGTTTTTGACCTTTTTTGGCCTGCATGAAAGCGTCGATGAACTTCTCAAATCGTGCGAATCCATTGAAGTGAATTGTGAGAAGCAAACAGACAAGGGCCGCAGAATTGATATAGTTATACTCTTTCCAAAGTCCCGCTTTGCCGTTGGTATTGAACACAAAATCTACGCAAGCGATCAACCCAATCAGGTTATCGACTACTGCAACTTTCTAAACCAACGAACAGATGGTAATTACACACTCCTGTATCTATCACCAAAAGACCGCAGCCCAGACGAGGACAGCGTTGATAAACTTACACTCGAAGATTTGTGGAGGGCGGGAAAAGTCAGAATTGTTGATTACAGGAGAATGGTCGACTTCTTGCAAGCGTGTGAGATGGTTTGCCGAGCTGACAATGTGCGGGGATTTATCCGGCAACTCCAACAATACCTCAAAAGCACGTTTCTTGGAGAATCATTTATGGGAGAACGCAATTACATGCTGAATTATGTTCGGGAACATCCCGAAATCTTGAAACATGCCGACGCACTTACCGAAGCGGTTCGGGGCGTCAAGTCCGAATGTTTCGATCACTTTTGGAAACAAGTGGCGGAGGAACTCCTCCCTCACGCTATTGTATTGGATTTGGCTCTTATTAAGTTTTGCGATTACGGCTACACACAGGCTTCAGTAAAACGCCCGGGGTGCCCGTTTGAGGCTGGAGGCGAATTGGTGGGTGTAACTGTGCTTTATGAGCCCAATAAAATCGCCCCCCCAGCTTACATGACGATCAGCATGAAATACGAGCGAAAGTATTTGCCGGAACCGCTAAGAACGAAAATCCAGCGTCTCGAAGAAAAGGTAAAGAGTTTGAATTTTGGTGAAATTAGCGGTTATGCGGGCAGTTGGCATTGCGCCGTAGTTCCTTTGCCTCAAATCAACTTTCGCGACGGGGAGGAAATGTTTAAAATATTGAAAGATCCCAATCGCACTCTGCTAAAGGAGCGTGCCAAGGAGACCGCAACAAAGATTGCTCTTTACCTAAATTCCAGTGAGTCGTTTTGGCGTGAGATTTCTGTGTGACACAAAACCTGCGATAACCGCTCCGATATGCCAACAGCGGACTGAGTGAAACCCTAAATTTGGAAAAAAGCTGAGCGGTTGCCCCGGGAGCGTTTTTTCAAACGTCGCCCACGGCCACGCTTTGCCCGCATTCCAACGGCAATTTGAAGCGAACCCCAGTCGCAACGGGCACCACGGTGCCGCCGCCGCCCTGCCCGCACCAACGGGTCAAATCCGGCCGCAAGCTCACGGCTTGCCGAACACTACTGGGTTTGACCCGCTTATATGCGAAACGGCGGGTCAACGCGGCCGCGAGAAGAGGAGCGTGGAAATGGAGCGGAAGCGGCGGGCGGGGGGAAGGCGTTTTCGACAGGATTACAGGATTGTAGGATTTTGGGACTGGAACCCAGGGGAGCTCACGCGAAGCCGCGAAGCCGCGTCCTCCTGCGCACCAAGGCTATGGAGGACAGGAAGGGGGCCAAGAGTGATGGGGAAAGGGGTATCCCGAAACGTGGAAGGAGGATGCGTAAACCCAGGCATATTGCCCGCAAAGAGGCGCAAAAGGCGCAGAACTGGCAGCGGATGGGGCAGGGTGTTGGGTCGGTCAGCCAACTCTTGGACAACGCAGGGAAGGGAAGCCTTGGCGGGACGCGAGGATACCGGGGTGCCCGGCCAGGGACTACAATTCGACTTGCCGGAGCGGTCGGAGTCGGATAGGATGGGGGCGAAGCATGAGAAAAGACCATCAAATCCGACCAACTTTCGGCCAACCGCACGCGCCGTCCTTTTGTTCACGCCATGGCCGTAAAACAATCGGCACTTTACTCATCTCTGCGGGCGAGTTGCGACGAATGTCGCGCGGGCATCAATGCCAGCCGGTACAAGGACTATTTCAGTGCAAATTCGCCGGGCAGCCGTTCGCGCCGATCACCATTCCCAAGGGTGGTGGGGTGGCTGATTTGGTGGCACGGATGGGCAAGAGCGACATGGATGACCTGATCAAACAGCGGATCCCCGGCCCGCAGGTCCGCGAAAACCAGTTGGCGGACATGCCGGATTTCAACGATCGGAACAAACTCCGCAGCCGAATCGCCGAGGTCCACAACGGCTCCGCACTCTTCACCGGCGATGTGAGCCAGTGCGCGCGCAACATCCGCCGCCGGCTAATGGAAAACGACTGGCTCGAAGCCATCGTGGCCCTGCCGCTAAACCTCGCCTTCCGCGGCCTCAAAGGTGAAATCAAACATGGCGGCGGAACAAACTCCAAATTGCGAACAGTGATCCAGAACCCGGGGTGGTGCCGCGCACTACGGCACTTCACCTACGATGCTTTCCACTATGCCGTTGGGCACATCAACTGACTGCCAACCACAAATCTCATTACCAAATATGACGCAACAAACCTCGTTTTCCATCAACCCGGCGCTCAAGTTGGCTGTTGAGCGAGCGGAACTGCTCTTGAATGCTCTGGAGAAGAGCGGCCGATCGGCGCAGGCCACCATGCTAAATGATGTCGTCACATCGGCACGGGAAATGAGATTTGCGATTGGCGTGGTTGGACAGGCCAAGCGGGGCAAGTCCACACTGATCAACGGGCTTCTTGGTCGTAACGACGACACCTTCGCACCGGTGAACAGATTCCCAGCCACCAACGTTGTCTCTTGCTTCGCGGATGGATCCAGAGAGGAAGTAACCGTTCGGTTTGCGCCGGACGGCAAGCATCGGAAAGCAATTCCCGCATCCGAGATCAAGCATTACGCCTGCGAGGAATTCAATCCAGGCAATGAGAAAGGCGTAAAGGGAATTGATGTGGTCGCCCCATTCCCACGCCTCGGCAGGAATCTTGTGCTCGTTGACACTCCGGGCGCGGACAACGCGCTATCCAACCTGCACGACATTGTCTTGTTGGAATGCCTTCCGCGCTTCGACGCGGTCATATTCCTGGTTACAGCGGACGAGCCGTTGACGGATTCCGAACTGCAACTGCTCAAGCAGGTGAAACATCACGACGTAAAAAAGGTTCTCTTTGCCATCAACAAGGGTGATAAGTGCGAACCGGAGGAGCTGGCGCAAGGCCGCGAGCACAATCGCCGTGCCTTGGCGGAGGTTGGTTATGAAGCCGCGCCGATTTTTTTGATGTCGGCCAAGAACTACCTAAAGACAGGGGAAGATAAGGGGACGGAACAACTTTTGTTTGCCGTCAACGAGATGCTCGGCGAGGGGCGAGCGCAGGCGATTACCGAGCGACTCACCGACATTGTTGATCGCCAAACGGCTGAGGCGCGGAGGGATTTGGTGGCTGAATTGCAACTGTGCGAGATGACTACCGATCAAGTCCTCAAGGAACAAGCCGAACTGGTGGAGCTCCGCAAACGCCTGGATGAAGTTCGTCCGCAATTGGAACGTAGGTTCCGCTCTGCCTGGATAAGCGCGCTCTTGGAGTTTGAGGATACGCTACCTGCCATCGAGAAGCGGATGGTTTCCGAATACGAAGAACTGATCGACCGCACGTCGCCGCTTAAATTGCAGCCGCTCGGTCAGTCCATTCACACGGACGTCCTCAAACGACTCGACGAACTTCTCGAAACGCCAACCAAGAACCTGCGTGACAAGTTAGATCAAGCCGGCAAGACACTTGCGGTGGAATACACAAGTGTCTCCGGCCTGGCACCCCGCCACATCGAGGCGGCTCGAACAAACCAGCAAATTCTGGATTCAGTCGTTGATGTAACCGCTGCGGGAGTTCCAGCGGGAGTGGTCGCTATCATTTGTGCGTCCCTCCCAGGCTTGGTTGGCTCTACCATCGTGGCGGCGGCACCTGCCGCTGTGTCTTTTTCATTCTTCAGTCTCTCCACATGGCTGCCGGCTCTCGGAACAAACTTGGCTGCCGGTGCAACCGCTGTCGCTTCGGGAGCAGCTACCGCGGTTCTTGCCCCTTTGGCGGCCATCGGTGCCCCGCTCATGATCGCTTATGCCGGATATCGGGTCTTCACCACCTGGAAGAGCAAGTTGAACGAGTCGAAGAACGCCCTCTCCTTGGCGGTAAAGGATCTCATTATTGCAGCGATCGCGGAAACTCGGGAGAACTTCAAGCGCTTGAGAAAGCAGGACGAGGTGATTTTGGCGGAATTCAATGACGCGATGGATTCCAAACTGGATGAAACAGAAAAGCGCATGGTCGAAATTGTCAAGAAGCGCCCCGACCCGGAGCGCCTCACCAATCTGAGAAATGCGCTGCAACTCATTGACCGGGTTAAACCAGTAACGAACTTCGCGTCCACTAATTCAACCCAGGGGCCGCACCAAACGCTGTTCCCCACCTGAAAGGGAGAAGAACTCCTGAGCCATGAACGACGTCGTTGATGCTTTTGTGCATCTATTGCACGACACAGAGAACTGCCTTCGCAATTCTCCGGGCCACGGACGAGCCAAGACACTAATCGAGTTTCTGCGGGACTTTCGGATGAAGCGCGTCAACCCGATTCACAAACGTCTCGAGCGGATGGGTTCTGGACGTTACGTGCTCTCGATGGTGGGACTAACCAATGTTGGGAAATCCACCCTCGCTCATGCCCTCCTAGAGCATCCAGTGGCACCAAGACGCAATGGCCCGGCCACAGCAATCCCCGTGGAATACGAGCATGGCGATGAATGGCTGATGAAAACATATTCATTGGCGAGGTGCCACGTTGATGAATTGCACTTTGATTCGCCCCAAGCTTTGGCGCAGGCGCTAGAACGCCGGGTATTCGCTGCTTCTCAAGATCAGGCGGCCAAGATTGAGCGTGTCCTGGTGCTGGGACCGATGGATCCAATCAAAGGCGGATTAGTCTTCGCGGACACTCCCGGATTTGGCGCAGCACAACCAGGTGATACCCACAAGAACCACCAAGCCAGACTCACCAAATATGTACATGACCACGTCACCGAAGTTTTGTTTTGTGTTAGCGGCGCCAATTGCGCGGTGAAAACTGAGGAGGTCAAGTTTTTTGCGGCCATACAGGAATTCTGCTCAACCGTCGTGGTGACCAAGTGGGATGGCGAGCCAGAGGCACGCGAGCGAGAAATCCAAGCTTACAGGAGCAAATACGCCGACCTCTTTCCTAGGTGCCGATTCATGTTCATCGAAGCCAAATGGGCTATTGACGGCCAGACCAATGGCACGCCCGGCAAACTGGAAGAATCAGGAGTGAATGAAATCAAAGCTTTCATTCGCGAAAAAGCCACAATCGAGGGAAGACGATCCGCCATCCGCCAGCAACTTTTGCTCGCATGGCAGGACTTGCTTGAACTGGCGCCCCTGCGCGAGTCAGGCCTCGCAGCCGTCCCGTGGCGCATGGACGGCGTCCTACGCATCAAGGCAGCAGCGATTCGCGATGGCGTGCAGTTCATAGGTTTACCATGAAAATATTCATCATCGGCCCGGAAGGATCAGGCAAGACCGTTCTGCTCGCCATGTTGGGGAGATATGTGGCCACGGAGCGTAAGGATCTCGTGTTCGAGCCGGTGAACCGCGTTGCCTGGCAATACGTGAACGCAGTTCTCGAGAACCTCGAAAGGGGGGATTGGCCAGCATCCACCAGACAAGCCGAGCTAACGACCCTACCGTGGCGTTTTGGCTCGCGGGGTGCGCCCCTTCACGAAATTGTGATCTTCGACGCAGCCGGGCAGGACTTGCGGCAAATCTTGATCGCAGACAAGCAAGACAGCCTCACTGCGGAACAGCGATCAATCAGAATCCAAATCGACGCAGCCGACGTCCTTGTCTATCTACTCGACCTTAATGGTTTCCTTGGATCAAACGATCTCAGTCTTCGCGATGAGAATGCCTGGCTATTCAAAACATTCCTCACAAAGCCAGAATGGCGCGCCAAGCGGCGCTTGGTTGTGCTTTCCAAGGCGGAAATCTACGCTGCTATGTTGGCAAGCCCGACCGGTCAAGAAGCGGAAGAGGCCAAAGTTCGAGAACTTGTGAAGCAACACTTGCCGACAAACTACACGCTCGACCACATTGTGGATTCCGAATCAACGGTCAGCTACTCCGCAATCACTAGCGTGGTGACCAAGACCGCAATCGACCACGATGGCAAGCCCGTTCGGCTGCCAGCCCATCCGTTGAAGTCTATCGGCCTATATGGGTTCGTGGACACTCTGAATAATTACGCGGCATGGCTAATTGCAGAGGAACGGCGCAGATGGCTTAATAGAATTGCCAAGCACGTCGCCTGGGCCATGCCGGTTCTGATTGCATTCTGGTTCTTTTTCTTGTTTCTTTTCCACCTGGCTCCCTGCTTCGCCTGCGCGGGAAGAGGAACCATTGCCTGTCAGGTTTGCGGAGGCAGTGGCAATCGCCCCGCCATGGGCCTAAGTGCGTGGTGGCGCAGCACAATCCCGTGCAGCGTATGCCAGTCCAAAGGTTCGATACCCTGTCCGCAATGTCATGGCAAGGGGAAGTTTGAGCTGTGGTGAAAAAGTCACTAGCCGACAATCAAGGCGTCGACAAAGCAGTGTTCGACCCATCCCACCGTAAGGCTGGGAGCTACTGGCAATGGCCAAATGTGGCTCTCGATGCAACGTGGGACAGGGTTGCCGAGGCTGTCCACAAAGCGTGGCCTGCCAAAATGGGGACTTTAGAAGATCAGGCTGGCATTTATTTCGGCGTGCTCGACGAGGATGTCGCAAGCCGATGGTTCTATCGCGTTTATCCTGGCGGGCGCGATAGCTTCGGGCGTCCCGGTCGTTACTTCTTTGTGATCTTCCGGCTTAAGGATCCGGAGCAGGTTCTTCTGCCCGAAGTTTCTGGCTTCCTAAATTATTTTGACACTAACCGCGATTTGCCCCTTAACACTAAATCGCTTGATGAAGGTATCACACCCCGAGAACCTGATGATCTCTTGAGGAAGCTTCGTGCTCATTGGGTTTCTCGAAAGTTCGGCGATCACTGGGGTATGGATGGCAGGGGAACAATTATACGGTTTGCGCAGCAGCCAAATAGAGCCACGCCGCAAATTGAAAATTCCCACCTTGGTGCCTTCTCACTTGAAACGCAACCCACGGGGAGAATCTTCATTGCTGGCTTGCCTTTTGGCCCTACCATCGGCCTAGTAGCAGTTGGCCTCCTCCTCGGAGTGGTTTTGGATGATACTTGGGGCTATCACAGGGGCTTCCGTGACCGGACTAACACCGTGGTGCCGCCGCCCAAATCCGAGCCACCAGCCACCACAAACTCGGTGCCAGCCGAACCAGAGAGATCTAATGAGCGCCTTAATTCCAAAGACCGCAAGGAAAGACAATCACCCGGGAAAGAAACCAACGCCGGACCAGCCACCAAGCAAAATCATTTTCCGCCCACTAAATGACGCGGAGCCGCGTAAGGCGGGCCTCTTTAGGCTCATTGTATCCCTCGCGATAGCAGCCATCGCAGACGGCCTGAATGCGGCGGACTTTTCTGTCCCACTGATATATATACCCGTGGACATCGCCACCGTTCTGATGCTCCTTGCTCTTTGGGGTATGCGCCGCGAGCTCCTGCTGGCTCTAATTCCTGAATTGATCCCCGCTCTAAACGTGTTTCCCACCTGGGTGGCCGTGGTGCTTTATCTGCATTTTCGGTCTGCACCTCAGACAGGCCGCTCCGGTCGAACACACAATAGTGATCCATTGCAGTGACCGGCTCCTCGTTTACCTGCCGTGGGCAGATGCCGGAGCGATTGCGCGAGATTGATTGGGCGCAACCGACGAGCAATGATTTCCTGCTGACCTTACAAATCAACGTCGCGACCTACACCCCGATTCTGGGTACGGTTACCCAGGGCAGCAATGGGGATCTTGCTGCCCTGCGCTGGGTTTTGGCGGCCCGTTGAGCCGCCGCAAGGGGCGGTGGGGATGATTGAATGACAATTCAAAATTTGGGAATGGCATCTTCCATCTGACACAAAAAGCACCTGTAATTTGTGTCAAAACAAGAGCGGTTTTCCAAGAAGGCGAACCTCTGGGATTCGGCGGCCTCAACCCAGAGAGCCCAAGCCAGACATCGGGACGGTCCAGCACGTATGGGGGCGGACAGTTGCGGGTTTGGGCGGGCTCGAACGAAGGAGTGCAACCGGTCGGCGTGGGGTTTGGGGCAAAGAGCGTGGTCGGGTTGGCGCCAAAGGTTAATAGTGGCGGTGGAGTCGCGTCCCTACAGGACGCTGGATTTTGGGGAACGGTTACCCGGGATTTTATCCCGGGTTGAGGAATTTCGCACCTTTGGCGCGAGTCGGTTTGGACCAGCGAGCGGAAGCAGGCAATCGGTCTGGGTGGGGTTGGCGCGGAAGGGGGATGGTGGCGGTGGGGTCGCGTCCCTACAGGAGGCTGGACTTTGGGGAACGATTACCCGGGATTTTATCCCGGGCTGAGGAATTTCGCACCTTTGGCGCGAGCACGAAGCGTCCCTCTGGGACTGGGGAAAAGGGGCCATCGCGGGCGGTGGTGGGTTGGGTTTGGTGGCGAGGGTTTCGGGTGGTGGGG